>NZ_JADGHT010000009.1 GCF_019683755.1 Thermogemmatispora sp.
ACAATACGCAAGGGGGAAAAAGCGCCGCCACAGACAGGGCGGCGCCAGCCTACCGGCCTGCGTGGGTGTAGTCGAGCAGGGCAGGCCGTAGGAAGCTACTTCATAGCTGTTTCGGCGATGTAGCGCAGGTCCAGCTCTTCCAGCTCGCGCTTCTTGCCCAAGAGCAGCTTAGCCATCTCAAAGGCCCGATTGAGCTGCTCCTGCTCCAGGGTATAGCCCAGTTCGCGCATCTGGGCGGCCAGGGCGGCACGGCCCGAGAGCTTCCCCATGCGGATGCGTCGATCGGCGGCGGTCAGGCCGATCGACTCGGGAGTCATGATCTCATAGGTACGGGCATCCTTGAGCACCCCATCCTGATGGATACCACCACCGTGGCTAAAGGCATTCTGACCAACGATGGCCTTAGTCCATTGGGGCTGCATACCCGAATACTTGGCGATCAGGCGACTAGTGGGGATGATCTTGGTGGTATCGACGCGCACATCGAGGCCCAGATCGGCCGAGCGGGTACGAATGGCCATCACCACCTCCTCGGTGGCGGCGTTACCGGCGCGCTCGCCCAGGCCATTAAAAGAAGTATCGACACGCTCAGCGCCGTTACGCAGACCCTCGAGAGCATTGGCCACCGCCAGGCCCAGATCGTTATGACAATGGGCCGAGATGCGGATCGTCGGGAACTCACGCTTGAGATCGGCGATGAGCTGACCAAACTCCCAGGGCAAGGCGTAGCCGACGGTATCGCAGATGGTCACGAAGCGTACACCTTCCTTAAGGATGGCTTCGCAGACCTCTAGGATGAAATCGTGTTCAGTGCGCGTCGTATCTTCGAGGGCGAAGTCGACCGTATCGGTCAGGCTACGGGCGTAGGCCACAGCCGTGCGGGCCATCTCCAGCACTTCCTGACGGCTCTTGCCTAGCTTGACCTGACGATGGATGGGGGAGACACTGATAAACGGCTCGATGACCGGGTGAGCGGCGACCTTGACAGCCTCCCAGGCGGCATCGATGTCGCCCTTCACGGCTCGTGCGATGGCGCAGATCTCTGCGTTTTCGACCTGCGAGGCGATCAGGCGGACGGCCTCAAATTCGCTTGGCGAAGAGATCGGGAAGCCGACGTCCAGGGTGTCGAAGCCCATGTCGGCCAAGGCCCGCGCGATCTCTAGCTTCTCTTCGGGAAAGTAGTTGACGCCGGGGGTCTGCTCGCCATCGCGGAGGGTGGTTTCGTAAAATTTGACGATGCGCGGCTGTGGTCGCTCTGGCTGCAGTTGCTGCTGTGGCTGGGTCGTCATTGTTCTCTCCTTACTACAATGTAACACGCTGTCCGCGCGCCCTTGCGCGAAGCAGCGAGCGCAAGGCCATAATGGTAGGGAAGACGGCGCCGATCGCTCGCGGCTGGCCGGCTCGCTCGCCGCTGCGAGGGTGATCGCGCCACCTCTATCCGCTGATCTGCTCCTGCTCTTCCCTTCCGCTTCCTCACCCGCCTCAGCTTCTTCTAGGTGCTAGCCTGCTGCTAATCTGTAGACATTATATGCTTCGCGCGAAAGGGGACGCAAGCACCACCCTACCCGCTCATTCTTCGTGCCTGGCGCCTGGCTTACTCGCGTGGCTCAGCGGTGCTGTGAGAAAAGCCAGGGGAAGAAATCGGAAACGCGCAAAGGACTCGCTTCCAGGGAATAGACGTAGCCCCAAACGCCATGTCCTGCACCGGCGAATTCGGTATAGCGTGGATGACCGCCGACAGCGCGCAAGGCGGCGATCATGTCGCGCGAGCCACTCACGGGCACGACCGGATCAGCCGAGCCGTGAAAGGCCCAGATTGGCAGATTCTTGATGCGAGCCGCCAGCGATGGATCACCGGCTCCGGCAATGGGAGCCGCGGCGGCGAAAAGATCGGGCCAGCGCTCGATAGCGTCCCAGGTCCCGTAGCCACCGTTTGAAAGACCGGTGACATAGAGACGCGTCCGGTCGATGTTGTTGGCGTAGGCCTGCACGATTCGATCAAGCAGGGCCTTCGTGAGCTGAAGCGGAATGCTCGGCTGAGCCGGCTGGTGATAGGAGCCGCCATGAATGGGAACATTGACCCACTGCTGTCCCTGTTTCATCTGCGGCACCAGGACGAAGCAGGGCCAGCGCTGCTGGATCTGGGGGTTGGCCGGGCCCTGGTAATCGCTGCTCCAGACGCGCACATAGGCTTGATTGAGCAGCAACTGCTCATTCTGGGTGGCGGTGTAGTTGGGACGACTGCGCTCGCCACCGCCATGCAGTAGCAATACCAGCGGATAGCGCCGCTGCGGGTCGAGCGGGTGAGGGACATAGAGATAGTAGACGAGGCTGTTTCCCCCTTGTGAGAAGATGTGCGCCGTGAAACCTAAGTAGTTGAGACCCGGCAGAGCTGGCGACAGCAGGGAGGCGCTGGCAGTGGGAGCCGGTGTCAGGCGCCGACTCTGCAGCGACTCCCGCTGCTCGCTGCGATGGGCCTGGATGGCCAGCGGCGAGGCCACGCTTCGACGCAGGCCGAGCGTGCCGCGCAGGCTATAGAGAGTGGCTCCCATCAGACAGACGAGCGCCAGCGCTATCAGGGCCAGGTATCGTACTCGCTTGCTCATAGCGGGCCAGTGCTCCAGACCGGAGATGATAGGGCGCGGAGGCGCCAGCGGCATCTGCGGAGCCGGTCTGCGAGACTGCCGGCACAAGGGCTACGCTGGTGGTAGAGGTAACAGACAAAGGAGCCGGCTGCCTTCTGCCGACATCGGGCAGCACCTGGGCTTTGCTTACCTGTCCTCGGCCGCCTGCCGCTGTTGAGCCTGTTGAACCACCACGACGCCGCGGTCCCGCGCGTCCCACCAGGCGACTCAGCCACGGCGTATACATCAGCGCGATGCTGATAGCCAGCGAGAGGCCAGCAACGGCACACCAAAGCAATGCCACACGCAAGCCTACAGGCCAGCTTCCCGGCAGAAGAGGCAACAGGCTGCCGCGCAACTGGTTCAGGATCAGCACATGGACCAGGTAGACGCCAAAAGAGGCATCCGAGCAGAGACCCCAGAGGCGCACGCTCAGACGCTGGCTCGCCTCCTGGCCTGAGAGATCCGCGAGACCAATGGCCCAGCGACAGCAAAGCCAGAGGGCCAGGCCGATAACCGCTACGCTATAGAATACCATACTCGGCTGCAGGACTGAAGTAGCGTAGCCCATTGGCTCACGATAAACGCTGATCTGCTCGGCAAAATGTACCCAGAGTGCTAACAGAGTTACAAGGAAGATGGTAATGATCAGACGAGCATGGCGTAAGACAAAGGCCCGCACCCGCTCGAAATGGAGCGCCGCCAGCCCGCCCAGGACAAAGTAGAACTGATACATCAAGACAAAGCGGTCCTGGTAGACTGCCACCGTATGCCAGAACGGATCACTACTGCGCTGAACCGTGTGGTAGTCCACATAGAAGAGCAGCACCTGAAGCGTAAAGCTGCCCAGCAAGAGCAGCCAGGGGTGACGGGACCAGCGCTTAAGTAGCGCCATGAAGAGCGGAAAGATCAAGTAGAACTGGATGGTGAGCAGGATGTAGTAGAGCTGATAGGAGGCGCTGCCCGTGACCACGTCAAAGAGGGCCGTTGTGAGAAAGGCCCTCCACGAGCTGGGACGCGTATTGACGAGAACGTAGACCAGGCTCCAGAAAATGTACGGAACGATGACGCCCAGGCTGCGTTTCTTCCAGAACTGCCCGAAGGGGAAGCGGCGCCCATTGTAGACATAGACGAGGGCAAAGGCCGTTACGAACATGAAGATTTCGCGCGTGAAGTGGAAAGCGACCAGAAGGGCATTCTGAATGGCGTAGCCTGGGCCGTTGCCATTGAGAATGGCAGTCGCCGCCAGCACATGCACCGCGACAACACTGAGCGCAGTGCATGTGCGCAGAGGATCAAGCTCGTAGATGTGCGGTCGCTTGCCGCTCCCACTGCTGGGGCTACGACTCGGGTTGAGGTTGCTGCTACTCTGGCTCAAGGTTGACCTACGGCCTCCTCCCTGGCGATCTGGTGCAGCTCGCGCCGCGCCTGCTCTCGGGTGCGTAGCAGGCGACGGTCGACCTTGCCGGTGGCATTGCGTGGCAGCTCTGGCAGAATCACCAAGTCGACGGGCACGCGCGGCGGACTGAGACGCTGGCGGGCATAGTGGCGCAGCTCCTCAACGTCGAGCTGGCGGCCCTCCTGCAGGCTCAGATAAGCCACGACGACCTCACCATAGAGCGGATCAGGACGTCCGACGACGGCCACTTCGCGCACTGCCGGGTGTTCCTGGAGAGTCTCCTCGATCTCGCGCGGGGCGATATTCTCGCCGCCGCGGTTGATGACCTCGCGCAGGCGCCCTTTGATGAAGAGATAACCGTCCTCGTCAAAGTAGCCCAGATCACCGGTGCGGAACCAGCCATCCTGGAACGAGGAGGCGCCGGCTCCATCCTCATAGGCGCTGATGACATTGGGCCCAGCGATACAGATCTCGCCCACTTCGCCAGGCGGCAGATCCCGCAGAGCCTCCCTGGCGTCTCCCTGACCGGAGTCGTTGGACTGCGGTACGCAGATGCGCATGGCCACGCCGGTCGGGCGGCCAACCGAGCCGGGCTTATGCGGGGCCGGTGGCAGGGGATTGGCCGCGACCTGGCTGCCGGCCTCCGACAGTCCATAGGTCTCGATCAGCGGAATGCCAAAGCGCTCCTCAAAAGCGCGCAAGTTAGCCGGCGGCAGGGGGGCCGAGGCGCTGCGGGCGAAGCGCAGGCGGCCCGGAAGAAAGGCCGGGCGCTCCTCACTCTCCAGGAGCAGGGCCACGATAGTCGGCACAAGACTGATCCAGGTCGCCTCGTAGCGCTCCACCCAGGACCAGAAGCGGCGGCGGCTAAAACGTGGGGCCACGATAAGCGAGGCTTCGGCCAGCAGCGAGGCGCAGAGACTGACCACCGGGGCATTGATGTGAAAGAAGGGAAGGGTCGTCAAACCGCGATCCGCCCCGGTCAGAGCATGGCTACGGCGCACCTGGTCGGCGGTCCAGACAATCTGGCGCTCGCTAAGAGCCAGCCACTTCGGCTCTCCCGTGCTGCCAGAAGTGCTCAGGTAGACACGTCCTTCGCAGACACTCAGCTCCCGCTCCGGCTCAGAGGTATGGCTGAGGTGCTCAGCAAGCTGAGAGGCAGTGAAAAGGCGCTGTCCAGGCGACAGGAGCACGGCGCTCCAGGCGCTCTCTCCCTCGTCGGGAGCACACAGAATGCTTGCCGGCTGGCGGCTGAGCAGCCGACGCGCTTCATCAAGGCTGGCTGCCGGGGGCACAGGGATCAAATCGTAGCCGCTGCTCAGGGCGGTCAGCCAGATCAGTCCGTTGAGCAGCCCGCCCGGTAGAGCCAGCATAATGCGCTGAGGTGGCGGACCAAAGAGGCGGCGCAGCGCGGCCAGGCCGACCAGCGCCTGCCGATAGCTCAACTGCTCTCCGCTCTCGGCCTCAAGCAGCAGAGCTTTGGTCGGTGTGCGATGGGCAGCATGCTGCAGGCTCGCCAGCAGACGGCCTACGGGCAGCTCCTCGCGTCGCGGTAGCACAGGCCGTACTTGGGTTGTCGAAGGGAAACTGATAGTCGTCATCGTCTATTCCATTCCGAAGAATATCTTTCTCTTATTGCTTCTAAGCTTGTTGGTTATCTTATGTGTCGGCGCATGGCGAGAGCGAGAACGCGGATCGGCACAGCTTTGAGCCTAACTGACTGAGAGATGGTCTTTGAAACTGCTTTTCATCTTGCCACCTGGGGCTGAAAAAAGGGCGCAGCGAGCCTGAAAATTCGCTGAAATGGCGCCCTAACCAGCTTCACCAGCCTGCAGTAGCAGCGGAGGAGCGGTAAGAAAAAAGCAGGGAAAGGACAGCAAAGAGCCGTGGGCGCAAGGGAGCAGAGCAGGTCAACCGGAAGATTCAGCAAATTTTCAGCCGGGCTTGCTATATACCATCACAGTATTGTTCACTATCCCCGGGGGCGATCTCTCCAGAGCAATAGGCCCCAACTGAGCGTCTGTGACAAGCATTGGCGAGAAGAGAGAGCACAGGACACAAGGACCACAGTATGTCAGCAAGCAGCAAGGAGTACAACGGCAATAAAAGCAAGCAGCCAACCGTCTTGATTGTAGATGACGAACCGCAGATCATCGATTTTCTGCAGATGGGTTTTGTCTACGAAGGCTTCCAGGTACTGGTCGCCACGAGTGGGCCTGAGGCCCTGCGTATGGCCACGCAGCACCAGCCGGACATCATCATTCTTGACATCATGTTACCGGGCTGTGACGGCCTGGAGGTCACGCGCCAGCTCCGGCGCAGCCATGACATCCCGATCATCATGCTAACGGCGCGCGACGAGGTTGACGATCGGGTCGCCGGGCTAGACTGCGGCGCCGACGATTACCTGACCAAACCCTTTGCCTTTCGCGAACTCATGGCGCGCACGCGGGCTGTCCTGCGTCGTCACGGCAACAACGTCGCCGACATCCTCTCGTTCCAGGACATCACCCTTGATCGCGGTACCCACACCGTCACCTTGCGCGGCGAGCCAATCGAGCTGACGCCGCGTGAGTTCAGTCTGCTGGAACTGTTCTTGATGCACCCGCGTCAGGTGCTCTCGCGCGACACCATTCTCTCGCGCGTCTGGGGCTACGACTACGTTGGCGACGACAACATCGTCGAAGTCTACGTCCGTCATCTGCGCGAGAAGCTGCACGACAATCCGCCACGCTTACTGCAGACGGTGCGGGGTATTGGTTATACCCTGCGAGGCTAAAGCAAGCATGAAGAAACGCGCCAATCTTCTGTCGCGACTCATACGCCACGTGCCAATTCGCTGGCGCCTGGTGCTAGTGTCCCTTGGTCTTTTGACCATCCTGCTCGGCTCGCTGGGAGTCGTCATCTCCCTGATTGCTGAGCAAGATCTGCTCTCCAATCAGGTCGATGTGCTCTGCAACGAGGCCCAGGTGGCCATCAAAGGCATCATGAAAGGCAACCAGGACCATCCTTTTCGCCTCTCCTACACCTTTCTGCCGCCGGAGAAGCCGCCGACAGATTTCCTCTATACAGCCTCAACCCTGGCCTTTCGCCTCTCCAGTCCAAGCACGAACGCCGCCATTCTAGCGACCGATGGCAGTGTCCTGGTACCGGGCAGCAGCTCCCCCTTTGCGCTGCAGCCCATTACAGTCTCGCCCGCCCAGGTACGACTAGCCCTGCAGAATAACGACCAGCATCCGCCCTATCTGGTTCTCAAGGACAGCAGCGGGCAGCCGCAACTGGTGGTTTTTCTCCCCCTGGTCGACACCTTCCGCGATCACACGCTGGGCATTCTACAGATCAGCACCTCGACCATGCCTATCGATGACTTCCTGCGAACCCTGCATCTGACGCTCTTCATGGGGGTAGTGGTCTTGCTCGGCCTGGCCACGGCCCTGATCTATCCCTTGGTCAGCGTCGCTCTGCATCCACTGGTCGAGATCGAGCGCACCAGCCAGCGCATTGCACGAGGCGACCTATCGATGCGCATTGATCCGCCGCCGACGGAGGACGAAATCGGGCGCCTGGCTCACTCCTTTAACCGCATGGTTGCCCAATTGGAGAATGCCTTTCAGCGCCAGAAGCGCTTTGTCTCCGATGTCTCCCATGAGCTGCGCACGCCGCTGACGGCTCTGAGCGGCAGCCTGGAAATGCTGCTCTTGGGGGCGGACCGCGGCGACTTGGAGGCGGCGCGGCGCCTGGCACGCGGCATGTATGCCGAGGTGCAGCGGCTACAGCGCATGGTGGAAGATTTGCTAGTACTGACGCGCCTCGATGCCGGGCGACTGGAGATGCGGCGCGAGTTGATTCGAGCGGAGGATATGCTGGCGACCGTCTGCGAGCAGGCGGAGCACTTGGCGCGGGGCCAGACCGTGCGTTGGAGTGTGGCTCCGCGCACGCCGGCACTGGTAGGTGATAAGGATCGCCTGCGTCAGGCCCTGCTCAATATTGTGGATAATGCTTTGAAATATACGCCGGCTGAGGGAACGGTCGAACTGCAAGCCCAGCCAGCCGGCGGGGGCGTGGTGCGACTGACCGTGCGTGACACGGGCGAGGGGATTCCGCCCGAGGCCCTGCCACATGTCTTTGAACGCTTCTTTCGTGCTGATCCGGCCCGCAGCCGAGCAGGACGCCGGCCCGGTGGCAGTGGTCTGGGTCTGGCGATCACGCGCGAGCTGATTGAGGCTCAGGGAGGCAGGATACAGATAGAAAGCCGTCTGGGCGAGGGCACCACCGTCACAATTCTCTTTCCTGCTGCCGTCGAAGGGCGCAGCGCCCCGCGCGGCACCGAGGAAAGCACGCGTGGTCGCAGCCTATCGCAGCCTGGTCGCCGTCCCTCGTAAAAGCTACCGGACGGCCCGCCAGGACCAGGCCAGCCAGCAGGTCGGCTGATGACGAGAGAGGAAGATAAGGCGTGAAGAAGAGGGACGCCGAGGAATGGCGTCCCTCCTTAGCAAGGCGAAGGTTGCAGGGTAGCGCTGGCCGTGGCCAGATAACTCTGACCGGCGGGCTGCATGAGCCAGCGCGGCTCACTCAGGTACTTCCAGCCGCCATCGGCCAGGATGATGACAATCTTGCCTTCTTCCAGGCGCTCGGCCACGCGCAAGGCCACATCCAGCACCGCCCCACTCGACGGGCCGGCGAAAATCCCCTCTTGCTCCTTGAGTTGGAGTGTGCGCTCCCAGGCCTGTTGACTGGAGACCAGCAGGCGCTCATCGATGACGCGCAGGTCGAGCACCGGCGGGACAAAGCCATCGGCCAGATTGCGCAGGCCCTGAATGCTGTCGCCCTGAACCGGCTCGGCCCCAATCACACGAATGGCCGGGTTATACTCCTTGAGGCGGCGCCCGATGCCTGTTAAGGTGCCCCCCGAGCCGAGGCCGGCAACGACCACGCTGAGATCGGGCAGGTCACGCAGCAGCTCTACGCCGGTCGTCTCATAGTGAGCGGCGGGGTTAGCCTCGTTTCCGTATTGGAAGAGCATCACATAGCGTGGATCGTCGCGCGCGATCTCCTGGGCCAGACGAATGGCGCCGTTACTGCCCGCCGCCCCTGGAGAAGTGATCACCGTGGCCCCATACAGCTCCAGCATGCGCCGCTTATCCTGTGTTCCCTTCTCTGAGACGACCGCCGTAAAGCGGTAGCCCTTCATCGTAGCGATCAGGGCCAGGGCCACGCCTGTATTGCCGCTCGTCGGCTCCAGCAAGATCGAATCGGGCTTCAGCAGACCGCGCGCCTCGGCCTCCTCGATCATTCTCAGGGCGATACGATCCTTAATGCTGCCCGAGGGATTGGCCCCCTCCATCTTGGCAAAGATACGCACACGCGGGCGTGGGCTGAAGCTCTTCAATTCGATTAGGGGCGTATTGCCAACCGTCTCCAGAATACTGCCATAGTACATGCGAAAAGACGTCCCTCCTTTCAAAAGCGCTCCGATGCTCGCCTCAGAGGGCGCAGAGCGCTCTGCCGACAGACAGCACCTCATCGATCATTGCCTGGATGTCATCGGCACTGGTAGCGTAGTGCACCAGGCAGGCGCGCAGCAGCTCCTGGCCGCGCAGGCGCGTGCTGGTCAGAAAGACCCGCCCGCGGCGCTGGATCTCGCGTGCGAGCTGCTGATTGAGGCGGTTGAGCAGGGTCGGCTCATCGCGCAGAGCGGGTGGAGCATAGCGGAAACGCACGATACTGAGAGGGCCACCCGAGATCAGCTCTAGCTCCTGCTGAGCAGCCACCTCGCGCGCCAGGAGCCGCGCCATACTGATATTGTTGCTAATGGCACGAGCCAGGCCGGCCCGACCCGCCGTACGTACTGTAGCCCAGGCGTCGAGGGCGCGGAAGCGGCGCGTACGCTGTAACGTGTACTCAGACATCCAGGCGGCATCGTCCTCGTCGTCGCTGTGGGTCAGGCGGAAAGCGTCGTGCAGAGCAGCGCCGTGGCGCACAAGAGCGCAGCCGCAGTCGATGGGGACCGAGAGCCACTTATGCTGATCGGTGGCCAGAGAGTCGACCTGGTCGATGCCGCGGTAGAGCGGAGCGACGCGCGCGTCGAGGATGCCAAAGGCGCCGTAGGCCCCGTCGACATGCAGCCAGAGGCCCTCGGCGTGGCACAGCTCGGCCAGCTCCTGCAACGGATCAATGGCCCCGGTCTCGACGGTGCCGGCGGTGGCCGCCACACAGAACGGACGCAGCCCAGCGGCGCGGTCCTCGTGAATGCGGCGCTCCAGCGCCTCCAGGTCCATCCGATAGTCAGGTGTTGAAGGCACAATATGGATAGCAGCGCTGCCCAGGCCCATGGCTTCGACCGAGCGGCGAATGCTGAAATGACCCTGGTCGGACTGGTAGAGTACAAACGGTGGATGGTGGCCTTGCAGGCCCTCGCGGCGCACGTTCCAGCCGTCCTGTTCGGCTGCCCAGTAGCGAGCGGCCTGCAGACAGGTAAAGTTTGCTTCGGAGCCGCCGCTGACGAAAACGCCGGCGCTGCCTTCCGTCGGCAAGCCGGTCAGTTCCATCATCCAGCGCACGGCGCAGCGCTCCAGCTCCTGGCCAGCGTGATCGCCGATGCCACAGTTCGGGTTCATGGCCGCTGCCAGCGGCTTCAGTAGAATGCTGGCATGTGACGGGGCTGAATTGATCCAGCCGGCAAAGCGCGGGTGGCCATTGCCCTGGGGATAAGGGAGAATCAGCTCGCGCAGCAGTGTGAGCGTCTCCTCGAAGGGCCGCCCCTCCTCGGGCAGCCTCTGCCCACTGATCTGCTGCCGTACCTCCGCCGGCATCGGCTGCCAGACGGGGCGCTCGGCGATGCCGCTGAGGTAGCGCTCTAGCTCGTCAAGCACCAGCTCGCCGTAGCGACGCAGGCGCTCTGGTTCAAAGGTCAAGCCTGTTGCTGTCTTGTGACTGGTAATGGTCATCCTGAATAGGGGCACTCCTTTCTGTTCTCTCCAAGCATGCCACTGCTGTCTGAAATTTGGGCGCAGGCTTGCTAAAAATTCGCTGAATCTGGCCGCTCTGCGGCGGGACTTTACAGAATTGTTACAATTCTTTTGCCTATGCTTGATCAAGGGAGGGTCGTTCTGAGGGCCTGGCAGAGCTGCTACTGATGGTGGGCGCTCTGGAGAGGAGTGGAGCCGCGTGCTATTGTGAACAACTCACCATATGAGGTAAAATAGAGGAACAGATAGAGGGCGGAAACACCATTGCCTGCTGCTTTCCCAACGTTTTTGTTTTATCCTGCTTTTTCCGGCATAGCGTGCATATGCTATGCACTCAGGCAGGACCGCCGCCCTATTCAGCGAGCGGAGCGGCCCGCAGCCAGACTCAGACAGGAACTGGAGAGAGAAGTATGCCAAAGTCCATGTTTGAGAAGATCTGGGAAGCGCATGTTGTGCGCGACGTTCCCGGAGAGTCGACCATTCTCTACATTGATCGTCACCTGGTGCATGAAGCGACCTCGCCGCAAGCCTTTGCTGGCCTGAAGGCGGCGGGGCGCAAGGTCAGGCGGCCTGATGCCACGATAGCGGTGCTTGACCACAACGTGCCGACCCTCCAGGTGCGCGGCAGGCGGGTGCTGGAGCTTGTGGACCAGGCGAGCGCGCTCTGCATCACGACGATGGAGCAGAATGCCCGCGAGTTCGGCATCACCCTGTTTGATATGAACGATGAGCGTCAGGGGATCGTGCACATTATTGGCCCCGAGCAGGGCCTGACGCTTCCCGGGATGACCATCGTCTGTGGCGATTCGCATACCTCGACGCATGGGGCGGTAGGCGCGCTGGCCTTTGGCATCGGCACCAGCGAGATCGAACATGTGCTGGCAACTCAGTGCCTGTTGCAGAAGAAGCCGCGCTCGATGAATATCCGCATTGAGGGAAGCCTCGGCCCGGGCATTACGGCCAAGGATATCGCGCTCTATATGATTGGGCGCCTGGGCACGGGTGTGGGCACGGGCCATGTGGTGGAGTTCAGCGGCTCGGCAGTGCGCAGTCTCTCGATGGAGGGGCGCATGACCTTGTGTAACATGGCCATCGAGGCGGGTGCGCGCGCGGGCATGGTGGCCCCTGACGAGACCACCTTTGCCTATCTCAAGGGCCGTCCCTTTGCTCCCAAAGGGGCCCTCTTTGAGCAGGCGGTCGAGGCCTGGAAGCAGCTTCCGAGCGATCCCGGCGCCCATTTCGATACGGTGCACGAGATCAATATCGATGGCCTGGCTCCGCAAGTGACCTGGGGCACCAATCCCGGCATGGTCGTCGATGTGACCGGCTGCGTGCCCGATCCCGCTGATGAGCCTGATCCGCAGAAGCGCCTGGCCTATGAGCGCGCTCTGCAGTATATGGGGCTAGAGCCGGGCCAGAAGATTACGGATATCCGCATCGATACAGTCTTTATCGGCTCCTGCACTAATTCGCGCCTGGAAGATCTGCGCCTGGCTGCTCAGATCGTGAAAGGGCGCCATGTGGCTCCGGGCGTGCGCGCGCTGGTGGTGCCCGGCTCGATGCAGGTGCGGCGCATGGCTGAAGAGGAGGGCCTGGCCGATATTTTCCGCGAGGCCGGTTTCGAGTGGCGCGCTGCTGGCTGCAGCATGTGCATCGCTATGAACGGCGACCGCTTGAGCGAGGGCGAGCGCTGTGCCTCCACGAGCAACCGCAATTTCGAGGGCCGTCAGGGCAAGGGCGGACGCACCCACCTGGTCAGTCCACCAATGGCCGCCGCTGCCGCGATCGCGGGCCACTTTGTCGATATCCGCGATTTCTAGCCAGCAGCGGCCCTCAGCTCGATCAGTCCGGGCAGACTCTGACCCGCTCCCTCCGCCTCTGCAGATGACGGCAGGACGGGTCAGAGCTGCTGGATAGGGGGCCAAAAGACAGGCAGGACAGAGAGAGACCATATCACCAAGGAGGCAGAGCGAGCCTATGGAACCCTTTACGCGCCTCAAGGGCTTGGTAGCCCCGCTGAACCGCACCAATGTCAATACGGATGAGATTACGCCGGCGCGCTTCCTCAAGACGATTAGTCGCACCGGCTTCGCTCAGGCCCTGTTCGCTAACTGGCGCTATCTAGGGGACGATAAGACGCCCAACCCCGACTTTGTGCTGAACCAGCCTCGCTATCAAGGGGCGACAATCTTGCTCGCCGGCGATAACTTCGGCTGCGGCTCCTCGCGCGAACATGCCCCCTGGGCGATCCGTGAGTATGGTTTCCGCTGTGTGATCGCCCCGAGCTTTGCCGATATCTTCTACAATAACTGCTTCAACAATGGTATTCTGCCGGTGACGCTCCCTGAACCCACCGTTCTGGAGCTATTCAAGGAGGTCGAGGCGACCGAGGGCTATGAGCTGGAGGTCGATCTAGAGGCCCAGACGGTGACCACTCCCGACGGGCGTGTCTTCCAGTTCCCGATCGATCCCTTCCGCAAGCAGGCGATGCTCCAAGGTCTCGACAATATCGGCTGGACCCTCTCGCACCTCGATGAGATCCAGGCCTACGAGGAGCGTCGGCGGCAAGAAGCGCCCTGGGTCTTCAGTATCCGGTGACAAGGGTGTCGCCGGCTTAAGATGACTGGCTGGCCGGCTGGCTGACTGACTGGGGCGTAAGCGGAAGCGCTGTCCGCCCCGACGCCGAAGGAGGCTGCTGGACGGGGCGCCTCTGGCGAATCGAGCAGCGAGCTGCCAGTAAGCAGGCGGCAGGCCAGTCGCTCCCTGACAGGCAAGTAAGCCAAGCAAGGACGTTAGCAGACCGGTCACTCCGCCGCGGACGTAGGACCGGTGCAGCGGCAGCGAACGGCCTCCGGAGGCTGACCTGCAGTGCGCCGGGCTTGCGTCCGTCTATGCGCGGGGCGAATAAACAAGAAAAGGAGCGCAAAGTGGCGATTCACCAGATTGATCCCGGTCTGGTCCCTTTTCAGATCCTTGATCCTGACGGTAACCTGGTGGGAGAGATGCCCGCTCTCTCGCCGGAGCGCCTGCTCTATTTCTACCGAACGATGCGCCTGGCGCGTGCGTTCTCGGACCGCATCATTGCGATGCAGCGCCAGGGACGGGCCACGACCTTCGGCTCTCTCACCGGTCAGGAGGCGGCCACCGTTGGGCTGGCCGCGCCTCTCCAGCCGCAGGACTGGCTGGCAACCTCATACCGTGAGATTGCCTCGTTGATCGTGAAGGGCGTACCTCTCAGTACCCTCGTCTATTCCTTCCGTGGCTACACTCCCCCGAACTGGCCCGCCGAGACGCGCTGTCTCCCCTATCAGATTGTGATTGGAACGCAGATTCCTCATGCGGTAGGCCTGGCGATGGCGGCCAAGATTGCTGGCGACCCGGTGGTGGCGGTCGGCGTGTGTGGCGATGGGGCGACCTCGGAGGGCGATTTTAATGAGGCCCTGAATTTCGCCGGCGTCTTTCGCGCGCCGGTGGTGATCATTGTGCAAAATAATGGTTGGGCCATCAGTGTGCCGCGCCATCGTCAGTCGGCGGCGCCGACCCTGGCCGCCCGCGGCATCGGCTTCGGAGTGCCTTCGGCATTGGTCGATGGTAACGATATTCTGGCGGTCTATGAGACGGTGCGCCAGGCGGTGGAGCGGGCGCGCGCTGGGGACGGACCGACCTTGATCGAGCTGCTGACCTACCGCATTGGCTCCCATACGACCGCTGACGATGCCAGTCGCTACCGCGACCCCGCCGAGGTTGAGGCCTGGCGCGCCAAGGACCCCATTGCGCGCTTGCAGAAGTTCTTGCGGCGGCGCGATCTCCTCAGCGAGGAGCAGGATGAGGAGATTGGGGCCTCTGTGCTGGCCGAGATCGATGCGGCAGTGCGCGAGGCCGAGGCCATGCCACCAATGGCGCCCGATAGCTTCTTTGATTATGTGAGCGCGACCCTGCCGCCGCGCCTGCAGGCGCAGCGCGCCGAGCTGCTGCGCTTCGTGTCTCCCTCGCCCGCCCAGCCTCAGTCGGGCGAGCGCCACTAGTGAAGAGAAGGGGGAGGTGAGAGCAATGGCTGTGCGCCCGATGACGATGATTGAAGCGCTCAATAATGCTCTGGCCCTGGAGCTGGAGCGCGACGAGCGGGTGGTCCTGCTGGGCCAGGATATCGGCCTCAATGGCGGGGTCTTCCGCGTGACCGATCAGTTGCAGCGCCGCTTTGGCGAGCGGCGCGTTTTCGATACCCCGCTGGCAGAATCGGCGATTATCGGGACGTCGATCGGCATGGCGGTCTATGGGCTACGCCCGATCGCTGAGATTCAGTTTGCGGGCTTCCTCTTCCTGTGCATGAGCCAACTGGTGACGCAAGCGGCGCGCATACGCTTCCGCAGCGCAGGGGCCTTTAGCTGCCCGCTGGTGGTGCGCTCGCCCTATGGCGGTGGGGTGCGCACACCCGAGCTGCATTCGGATAGCCTGGAGGGGGTCTTTTTGCAGACGCCAGGCCTCAAGGTGGTAATCCCGTCGAATCCTTACGATGCCAAAGGGCTGCTGGCGGCTGCTGTGGCCGATCCCGATCCCGTCCTCTTTCTGGAGAATATTAAGTTGTATCGCTCCTTCCGTCAGGAGACGCCCGAAGAGTACTATACGGTGCCGCTAGGAAAGGCGAAGACGGTGCAGGCGGGCGAGGATGTGAGCGTCTTCGCCTACGGGGCAATGGTGCCGGTGGCGCTAGAGGCGGCGCGCCAGGCTCAACAGGAGCTAGGGATCAGTGTGGAGGTGATCGATCTGCGCACAGTCTGGCCGCTGGACGAGGAGGCGATTGTGGCTTCGGTTGAGAAGACGGGGCGCGCCGTGGTAGTGCATGAGGCACCGCGCGCCGGCGGGATCGGGGCCGAGGTGACAGCGATAATCAATGAGCGTTGCCTCTATTCACTGCTGAAGCCGGTGGCGCGCGTGACGGGCTACGATACGCCCTATCCAGTTCCCGGCGTGGAAGACTATTATCTGCCGACGCCGGCCAAGGTGCTGGCGGCACTGCGGCAGGTGATGGAACCCTGAGTCTGGCTGAGCTGGTCTGAGGCTCGCTAGCTCGCTCGCGCCTGGGCTGGTTGATTGATTGGTTGGTGGTTGAGTGGGAGCAGGCGGCATCTCTGGGAGACGCAGAGCAAAACAGGACAAGACAGGATAAGAGACGAAAATCGCGGGCTGGGCTGCAGTGATGGAGCGGATACCAGTGCTGGCCGCTCCAGTGGGGATCTTTGCCTCTGCGCAGGACCTGGCCCGTGGCGGAAGAGGTTCGCTATGGTTGAGTTCAGATTGCCCGATCTGGGCGAGGGCATGGAGGAGGCGGAGATTCGCCGCTGGCTGGTGCGCGTGGGCGAGCGCGTCACAGCCTATCAGGCGATCGCGGAGGTGGAGACCGATAAGGCGGTGACGGAGATTACGTCGCCGGTGACGGGCCGCGTGGTGGAGATTCGCGTCGGTGAGGGAATGGTCGCACGCAAAGGTGAGGTGCTGGTGGTCTTCGAGGAAGAGGCCGCCACAGCGCCTGCGGCGGAGCCGCGCGCGCCCGAGGCCAAGGGAGCAGCCGCCACCGCCACTGTGACCAAGGCGCAGACGGAGCGGCAACCGACTGCGGCTGCCGCGCCAACGGCGCAGGCCAGCGACGGAGGCACCCCAGCAATGACTGGTGCTGCTCGACGCCGAGTGCTGGCGGCCCCCGCCGTGCGCAAGCTGGCCTTTGAGCTGGGGGTCGATCTGGAGCAGGTGCCACCGTCGACGCCCGATGGCCGGGTGACGCTGGCCGATGTCCGTGCCTTTGCCGAGCGCCAGCGCGCGGCTGCTACTACTGCGACTGCCACGGCACCAAGTACGGCGACCACGGAGACAAGTCTCGTCGGCGCGTCGCTGCCGCCAGTGGCGCCGACTCCAACGGCGCCCGCGGCAGAGGAAGAGCGCCAGGCCCTGACGGGCCTGCGGCGGCGCATCGCCGAGCGTATGGAACGCTCCTGGCGTACCATTCCCCATGCCACGGCCTTCGATGAGGCCGATGGCGCTGCTCTGGTGGCCCTGCGCGAGGCTCTCTTACCTGTGGCCGAACGGCGTGGCTTGCGCCTGACCTACCTGCCCCTGCTGGTCAAGCTACTCATCCCCGTCCTCAAGGAGTTCCCCATTTTCAACGCCAGTCTCGACGAGGAGCGGCGGGAGATTGTCTATAAGCGCGTCTACCACATCGGTATTGCTACCGCCTCACCCGAGGGGCTGCTTGTGCCTGTGCTGCGCCATGCTGATCGGCTCAGCCTGGCGCAGATCGCCAGCGAGCTGGAACGCCTGGTCGAGGGAGGGCGTCGGCGCACGCTGGGCCTGCACGAGCTGACTGGCAGCACCTTCACGCTCAATAACGTGGGGAGCTTTGGCGGTAGCTCTGGTACCCCCATCATCAATTATCCCGAAGCGGCCATTCTGGCCGTGGGCCGGCTCCAGGAGAAGGCCGTTGTACGCAATGGCTCGCTGGTGGCGCGCCCCGTGTTGCCATTGGCGCTCTCCTTTGATCATCGCCTCATCGATGGAGCGCAGGCAGGCGCTTTTCTGGCGCGCTTCAAGGAGCTGGTCGAGAACCCGCAGCAATTGCTGCTTGATACCATCTGATTGCAGCGCAAACGCTGAGAATGTGATTCTTGGTTCCAGCAGGAGGGACGGCCCAGCCGCACGCTCCCGATGGAGAAGGCGCTGTTTGGTCTCTCCCTCCTGCGGCAAGCGTGTCGGAAGGAGGCCGACCGTGGCAACTGCCGAAGAGATTATCAAGGCCGTCGCCGTTCTGGTGAAGCAAGAGGGCAAGGAGATCTTTAGCCGCGAAGATATTCGTCGCCAGCTCGGGGTTGATCGTCCAACCTGGGAGCGCAGCTATACCGGCATCTTCCAGATGATGCGCTCAGATGGCGTCTCAAAGATCAAGTATGGGACAGCGCGCCCGCGTCGTGTGGAGAGCCTGAATCATCCGTTGAAAGTGGGACCGCGCTTCAAGGATGTCTTTCGCCGCGTTGAGCATGGGCGACATACGCTGACTGAATATGGCTGGCGCCTGATTGATGAGGTGCTGGCCGAGGAGCGCTCTGGTTGAGCAGGTGGCGGCGGAGCGGGTGCGCAGTCCTGAACGGGGATAGCTGACTTAACCTGGTCCAGCGCATCCTGAGACGAAGGCTGAGAGGCGGTTTGGCTCTCTCCCCCACCTCAATCCGGGCGGGTGCCATGACGAGCGAGGAGATCGTCGCGCCGCACTCGCCCGAGGCAGTGCAGGAGCGATGCGACAGCGCTGGGTTGCAGGTGAGCGCCAGAGGGTCAGTAAAGGCGAGAGGCCCAGAGTCCTAGAGGCCAAGCGCCAGAACGGTAGCGTGGCCTTAGATGGCAGAGGGCATCTGGCGCTGGCGCCGGGCAGCAGGCTTGAGCGAACAAGCTAGCGAAAGAAGAAAGGGAAGGAACAGTTACTATGGTCGTGGGCGATGTCACCACAGCGGTCGATGTGCTGGTCCTTGGTGGGGGACCGGCGGGCTATGTGGCCGCCATTCGGGCCGCGCAGTTGGGACGGCAGGTGACGCTGGTTGATCCAGTACCGCCCGGGGGAACCTGCCTGCATCGCGGCTGTATTCCACTGAAGGCCTTGCTGACCGCCAGCGAGCGCTACGCTGAGCTACGGCGCGAGACCTTGGAGCCGCTGGGGATCAGGCTGATAGGAGTCGACTTTGACTGGGGCCGCCTGCAGGCCTGGAAGGCGAGCATTGTGGCGCGCCTGGCCGAGGGCGTGCGGCGCCTGTTGGCCGGCAATCGGGTGCAGTATGTCGCTGGGCGAGCCTGGTTTCTCAGTCCCGAGGAAGTGCGCGTCGAAAGTGAGCAGGGCGAGCGCTTCAAATTTGAGCACTGTCTGATCGCAGTGGGGGCCGAGGCCGAGCCGCCGCCGGGGCTGGACTACGATGGGCGCACGGTATTGACGCCGGAGCAGGCTTTGGAGCTAGCCGAGCTGCCGGAGACGCTGGCGGTGGCCGGCACCGATTATGTGGCGCTGGAGCTGACCACGCTCTTTGCACGCCTCGGGGTGCGCGTGCAGCTCTGTCTGCCGGGTGAGGAGCTGCTGCCTGGCATAGAGAGAGCGGCTCTGCGTCCGCTCCAGGCCGGCCTGCGTCAGCTCGGTGTGCAGGTCATCGGCAATTTGCCGCCTGAGCGGGTGGAGACGCGCCCACTGGTGGTCTGCGGCGGCCTGCGCCCACGAACGGCGGGGTTACAGCTCGAGGCGGCGGGTGTAAGCTGTGATGCGCGTGGAGCCGTGCGGGTCTCGCCCTCGTTGCAGACGAGTGTCGCGCGGATCTATGCCGCCGGCGACTGCGCGGCAGCAGGGGCGCCGCCGCTGGCGAGTGTGGCCATCAAGCAGGGCAAGGTGGCGGCTGAGGCACTCTGTGGGCGCCGCGTGCAGTTTGCGCCGCTGGCGCTGCCGCGCGTGGTGCTGACCTCGCCCGAGCTGGCTAGCGTGGGCTATACAGCGCCGGAGGCGGAGCGAGCCGGCTACCGTGTCAAGACGGGCCGCTTTCCGTTGGGAGCCAATGGGCGCGCGCTCATGCTGGGCGGTGAGGCGGGGATGGTCCTGGTGGTGGCCAATGCCGAGGATGAGAGCATTCTGGGCATGACAATTGTGGGGCCACGCGCCGGCGAGTTGATCACGACAGGGGTGCTGGCTATCGAGATGGGGGCAACGCTGACCGATCTGGCCGAGCTGCTCTATGCTCATCCAGGGCTGGCTGAGGGCTTGCTGGAGAGCGCTGAGGGAGCGCTCGGGCAGGCGATTCATGTGCTGGGCCGGGCCACGAGTGGCTGAGCGGCAGGTCCCGGGTTCTCCTGCGCTCGGCCACTCGCCAGCCAGCCTGCCAGTCAGCCTCTCGGCTGATGGTCCGCTGAGCTATCTCCTCCCTGGCATAGACGGCAGGGAAAGCGCGCCCTAGTGCGACGAGGCGGCGTGTGCCGACCCGAGGTGGCCGCCAATGATGCCGCTGATCAGGGCGAGCAGGAACGAGAGCAGATTGATGAAGATCAGGATGATATAGAGGTCGAGCAGTTGACTGCCAGGGATGGAGGTGCCTGCACTCTGGTCGATGAGCGGCGACCGCGTCGCGGGCAGCATGGAGACAATGGTGATCACCAGCCAGACGCCGGTGCCGACGGTGGTCAGCAGGGCGGCAGTGCAGCCGGTGGTTCCCCCGACAGTGTAGCCATCGTCGCGCACCCCGGTGCAGCGCGCGATGAGGCTCGCCAGCAGCAGTGCCAGGCTGCTGGGTAGGCCAAGCCAGAGACAGAGCAGCATGAGTAGCCGCACCTCTGGCGCCCACGCTAGCCCGAGTTGGTCAAAGAAGAGGGCAAAGAGGAGTAAGAGCTGACCCGCTGCGGTGATTGCCCCTCCCAGGAGGCCGATGGTCAGTGGCAGGCGCTCACTCAGCGTCGGCTCACAGTGCACTGATGGATGTTGCATACTGCCCCCCGCCTGGGTTTAAAAGAGAAAGACTATGATCTCTGTTCGCTTGTCTCTCCTGTGATAAGGTACGTCTTGCGGGTAGAAGAGTTCTCGGCCAGGATTCCTGGATGTGCCGCTATTATGGCCTTTATCTGAGCCGTTCCTCTCTCTAAGGCGCGCCGCAGAAGTTATGCCTCACTTCTAGTTATGTATCCTTTTATGGAAATTTGCAAGACCATAGACAAAAGGGGGGTGACGAAGAAAGTATACTGCTTGCTTCTTTGTTGGCGTTGGTGTCACTTGAATATGGCAAGATGTTTCTTTTCTTGTGTACGTGATCGGTGGTGATTCTTTCCTGCTTTGAGGGTTCTGCTTGCTCTGCGTGGCCTTGCCGGGACGGGGCACCGCTTGCGTTGCCTGCTGATTGCCGACGCGCGCTCTTGACCAGCGCCCTGGTCAGCGGGTGCCTGGCCTGCTCACCTACCAACGCGCGACTCTGCTCGCTGTGAGTCTGCCCGGGCCGGTCCGGGCTGGTCCCCGGCCAGCGACGCTGTCAGCTCTTTGGCTGCAATCGGCAATGAGGAGGTTCCGCGACATGATCGGTCTGGTAAATCTGACGCTGGCGCTGCTGCGCCTGCTCTGGTTTCTGCTGTCGACGCGCGTGGGCAATCTGCTAGCGGCGGCGGGCTTACTGGTCGGTGGCTTGCTCTGGGGATTGACCTCGCATCAGGTTCACTATCAGGCGGTCCCACCGATCTCCTGGTTCAGGGTCTATTCCTCCGATGACGGCTACGATTATGTGCAGATCAATCATGGCCAGCAGTTCTACGTGATCAAGGATGCTGATTTTTCGCCCTATCCCGGCGGGGTCTTTCTGGATACGCGGCCCAGGCTGCTCTCTCTGATCTATGAGAGCGATGCGCAGCAGCCGGTAGAGCTGAATCTCAAGGAAGGCGAGCGGCTGACGGGCAGCGGCTACCGCGTGGTGGCCTTTTCGCTGGTGACCGGCAGCGGCCAGCCCTATACGTTTACGACGGCAGATTATCGCGCCTCTCCTCGCGGCTTCTACGATGATCATTGGCCGCTGGCGACCTGGCTGCTGCTGGCGGGCGTGGGCTTTCTGGGTTGGGCCTTGCTGGGGCCGCTGGTGCTGGATCTGTGGTTACTGCGGCGGGGCCAGCGGCCAGGCTATGAGCCGGTCCCAACCGAACGCGCCTATCGCTTGCTAGGACGCCAGTTGAGCGATCCGTGGCCGGGACTCAAGCGGGTGCGCGAGATCGATCCGCACGATCTGACGAAGTAATGCGGGGGGAGCAGGTGCCGCCTGGCTCTGGCGGCGGCGACCCGCGTTGCGGTAAAGAGGCCAGCAGCGGAGGGTGGGCGCGCTCGGCGCCCCGTGGAACGGCGCCGGCTCCTCCTGCCGCTGGCGGTTGCGCGAGTCAATGCCCGCAGGTCGGAAGAAGGACACACTCGATGAAGCAGGACAGACACGATGTGGAAGTAATCTGCTCGCTGGCTTAGTCGAAATGGGACATGCTGAACGCTCCTCCTTTCCAGGGACCAGGTCCAGGATGGAGGAGCCACCTTTGTACTGTCAGCCCGCTCATCCGCTCATCCGCTCCGGGAAAGGAATGTCTTTCCAGGTGGCGCGCGCGGGATCGTAGATGCTGCGCAGGGCGTGGAGCGGAATGTCGACCTCATAGCCCGGCTCTTCCAGAACGATGCGCAGGCGGGCGGTCTTTTCGTCGACGGCCAGCACGCGGCCCGACCAGAGGCCCGGGCGCAGGCCGGGCAGGGCGTAACGGACGCGCTGGCCAACCAGCGATCGGATGGTCATGCTGGTGCGCTCTCCTTTCTTCTGCTGGTGTCGCTGGCTGCCACAGGCGGCTGCTCAGAGGGTGATGACGGCCTGGCGAACGTAGCCAGCCTGGCAGGCCCGCCGGCGAAAGGCGCGCTGCTCCTCCGGCGAACCGTAGAGCTTGATCTTGATGGCTTCCCACTCCCATTCAAGAGCGCGGTAGGCGTGGAAGGTCTTGTTTTCGATCGGCAGGAACTCCTGAGCGAGCTGGTCGGCCTCGCGCAGGTGCTGGCTGAGGATAAGGGTTTCGAGGCTCTTGACGATGAAGCCGCCGCGGGCCCAATGCCACGTCCCGTCGGTAAGCATCTGGCCAGGCTGCTGCCAGACGTCGAGCGAGAGGCGCACGAGAGCGGGCGCGGCCTGCTCGCGGCCCTCCAGACAGGCGAGCTGATACTGAAGTTGCATGATGTCGCCGTCGTGAAGGACCTGGCCGCGCAGGCGACGAGCCTCGTGGATGGCCTCGTTGAGGGCCCCGGGATCGCCCTTTTCGCGGGCATACTCCCCCAGGAGGACAGCGCAGTAGGCATGACAGACTTCTTCGTAGGGGCGCCCGCGCACCAGGGTGAGGGCGCTCTGGACGAGGCTGAGGGCCTCAAGATAGCGGCTGGCACGCTCGGGGATGACGGCGCTGCGCATCAGCAGGCGCGCCGACAGCTCCGGCTCGCTGAGGGAGCGCAGGACGAGGGTAGGATCGTCCGGGCTGCTGCAGGCCACGGCGAAGAAGGGCAGCGATTGACAGATGGTGCGCCGACTCAACAACATGGCTCTCTCCTCCTCATACATCAGCAGGTCAAGACAATAGCTCCTCCAGTCAAGACGCTGGCCTGGTCTCTCCTCTCGCCCGATGGCGCCGGAGACCCAGCGTGGGGGCCTGGCTGAGGACAGCATCAGTGCGAAAGGACGTAGTAGGAGAGCGTCCCGGCTGGCAGCCTTGGCCCGCTTCGCCGCCGACCAGCCTGCGCCGCCGCAGCCTGACGAAGCTGAGACGGGTCGTAGCAGGGATAGTAGTAGGTGGCGACGTGCAGCGGGGGCTGGCTGAGACCGTTGCTCCAGGTGGAGTGCTCCAGGCGGATGGTGAAGGGTTCGTTCAGCCCCAGGAGCAGGGCCAAGCTGTTCGGGAGCCTTGTTGAGGAGCTGGCGGATAGCTTCGTTGAATGAAACGACGATGCGGTGGTGGAGGCTGAGCACTTCCAGGCGATAGCTATCAAGCGGCGTTGGGGCAGGGATCGGCCCAGGCATGTAGGCGGGCCGCCGCGCCTGGCGGGAGCTGCGACGCCAGAAACAGAGCTTGCGAAACATATGCAGTCATCTCCTACACTCTTCAACCATAGAACCGTACTGCCAATAGATGATAGGTTTCCAATCGCTGAGAAGCGTCCCGAGCGCCCGGCCCGGGGCTGGTTCGCTGGCGTCCCTGCCCCGCTCGCGCTGCCCCCTTGGGGGCAACGGCTATACTGACTACAAAAAGTATATCCTTTTAAGAGGTAGATGTCAACCATATTCTTATAAGAATATGCTCTGATAAGCATGCTTTTGTAGGGCCTCCACAAAAGAGGGGGATATATGATACGCTCGCGCCATGCCGATACGCATTAAGCTTCGTGAGCTTGCACAGCAGAAAGGGGTAAGTCAGTCGCGCTTGTCGCGTCTGGCCGACCTGAATGTCGGCATGATCCAGCGCATCTATCACGATCCATATACGAATATCACGCTGTCAACGCTGGAGAAGCTGGCGCGGGCCTTGCGTGTTGAGCTGGCCGAGCTGATCGAGCTGGACCCGCCGCTAGAAAAGGAACCAGAGGCAGGCGGCTCCTGATGGCTCCCCGCAACCGGCCTTGCTCTCGCAGGTGGCGATACTCGCGGGCTTGCCAGGCGGCTAGAGGGTTTTCCTGTGACCGAAAGAAAACCAGTTCACAAGCCTGAAAAAGGCCCGCTGTGAGGGATGCTTGCAGTGGCTTGACGGGGGCGGCGCCAGGTGCTCTCGTAGAGTCAGGAAGCTGAAGCAGTCTGCTGGGTAATTGCGATCAGTACCCCGAGGAAATTGGGAGAAAACCAGGGGCTGGAAGAGCACCGTCAGGAAAGGGAGCGAGCAGATGGAGGCTCTTCTCTCTGCAGATACGCCGCTGGAAACGGAAAGGGTCTGGCTGGGCATGCTGCGCGCCCTGCCGCCGGCCAGGCGCGTGGCGATGGCCTGGGACTGGACCGGTTCAGTAATCAACGCTGGGCGCCTGACTGTCCTGACCCAGCACCCCGAGATAGATGCCCAAGAGGCGGCCCTGCGCTATGCTCCGCGCTATGGAACCGCCATAGTACGCCTGGCCGAGGAGCGTCGTCGCCGCCTATCGGAGGCGGAAGCCAATCGCTTCCCGTCGCTGCAAGAGGTCCTCTGGCCACTCCTCTCCGCCCTGGAGGCGCTGCAGATCACAGCGGTCCCTCTCTCGCTGGCCATCCCCTTCTATGGTGTCCCGCGCTTCGTAGGCGAAATCTCCCTGGCTGTCGAGCGCCTGCCAGAGCGCCAGGCCCTGCAGCAGCGGCTGCCAGAGCGTTTCTGGCTCGACGAGACTGCTGAAGCCGGGCCGGGTCTACGCCTGGTCGAGCTGCAAAGCCTGCTGCCCGTCTGGCTCTGGCCCTCCGACAGCGGAGACAACGCTGCCCTCCTGCAGCGCCTGCTTGACAGCCGCCGCGTGGCGCCCCTGCTGGAAGAGGCCCCACCGATCCCTGTGCCCTCCCCTGAAGCCCTGTTTCTCTATCTGCTTGCCTGGCAGGGTGAACAGAGGACGACCAGTGATGAGCGCTGGTATGATTTCCTGGGCATCCTGAAAATGCAGCAGCCATCTGGGCTGAACCTGGAGCTGCTCAGAACCCTGGCCCGCGATCTCCAATGTCTACCCCAGCTAGAGGAGGCCCTCGCTCGGACTGGTTTGGAGTTCTGAACAAGAAAGGAGTCAGTGGGTGTCTTCTTCTCCTCCTCCTCTTGAAGAGACCTTATTGCCTCTGGCCGAAGCCCTGGAAGCGCTCGGTATCCGCTATGTGATAGACGGCTCTGTCGCCAGCTCGCTGTCTGGCGTGGTTCGCCAGACAGCCGACCTGGACGTAGTCATTGAGCTGCTCGACCCCAGCAGCTCAAAGCCCTCATCCAGAAAGTCGCTCCTTGCTACTATATTGACGAAGATGCTTTTCGGCAGGCGTTTCGCTCTAAAAGAGGCCGGTCTCCAGTAGCTTGAGCGAGCCTTCCGGCAACAAAACAAGAGCGAGCCGGGGATGTTGACCCCGACTCGCCGCCTGCAATCTCTCCAGACAGGCTGAGACTGATCCCGCTCAAGACGCCGAAGCACGCGGCTGAGGCGGGCGCGTAATGGCCCCCTCCGAAGCCGACGAGACCAGCGCCGCGTACTTAGCAAAAACCCCGCTCGTATAGCGTGGAGCCGGCGGCTGCCAGCTTGCCAGGCGAGCCTTTAGCTCCTCCTCTGGCAGCTCCACGCTCACCGTGCGCTTCTCAATATCGATCACAATCGTATCGCCATCGCGCAGCGCGGCCAGAGGACCACCAACCGCCGCCTCGGGAGCGATATGGCCGACCATCAACCCGCGCGTCGCCCCACTGAAGCGGCCATCGGTTAACAGAGCCACCGTCTCCCCCAGGCCCTCGCCCACGATAGCGCTCGTCACCCCGAGCATCTCGCGCATCCCCGGACCGCCGCGTGGCCCCTCATAGCGGATCACCACCACATCGCCCGGCTGAATCTGGCGCCCGATCACCGCCTGCATGGCATCCTCCTCGCGATCAAAGACGCGAGCCGGGCCGCGATGATAGAGGCGCTCATGGCCAGCGATCTTCACCACGCAGCCCTCCGGCGCCAGGTTCCCTTTCAAAATCACCAGGCCCCCATTCGGCTTAATCGGATTCTCCACCGTGCGCACCACATCCTGACCGGGAGTCTCCTGAGCCTGAGCCGCCTCCTCACCGATCGTGCGGCCTGTTGGCGTCAACTGATCGCCATGCATCAGGCCCGCCTCGATCAGGCGCTTCGCCAGCAGCGGCGTCCCGCCGGCGCGATCCAGATCCAGCGCCACATAGCGCCCGCCCGGCTTCAGGCTGGCGATCAGCGGCGTACGGCGGCTAATCTCATCGAAATCATCGATCGTCAGCGGAATACCGGCCTCGCGCGCCAGCGCCAGCAAATGCAGCACAGCATTGGTTGACCCGCCCGAGGCCGCCACGCCGGCGATGGCATTCTCGAACGACTTGCGCGTCAAAATATCGCGCGGCGTCAGGCCACGATAGAGCATATCCACCACCAGGCGCCCGCAACGCTCGGCCACCTCATCCTTACGCGGATCAGTGGCTCCCACGCTGGCCGTCCCCAACGGAGACAGGCCCAAAAACTCCAGAGCCATCGCCATCGTATTGGCCGTATACTGGCCACCGCAGGCGCCGGGGCCGGGGCAGGCCACATTCTCCAGCTCATGCAGATCCGCCTCACTCATACGTCCGGCGGCGGTCGCCCCAATCGCCTCAAAGACATCCAGGATCGTCACATCCTGGCCGCGGAACTTGCCTGGAGCGATCGAGCCGCCGTAGAGCACCAGGCTCGGCACATTCAAGCGAATCAGCGCCATTGCCGTCCCGGGCAGCGTCTTATCGCAGGCCGCCAGCGCGATCACCGCATCAAACATCTGGCCCTGACTGACCAGCTCGATCGAATCGGCGATCACCTCGCGGCTAATCAACGAGGCCTTCATGCCCTCGGTGCCCATTGAAATACCATCGCTGACCGCGATCGTATTGAACTCCATCGGCGTGCCGCCGGCGGCGCGGATGCCCGCCTTAACGCGCTCGGCCAGGCGGCGCAAATGGAAATTGCAGGGCATGGTCTCGATCCACGTATTGGCCACGCCGATCAAGGGCCGCTGCAGATCCTCATCGCGGAAACCGATGGCCTTCAGCATGGCGCGAGCCGCGGCCCGCTCGCGCCCATCGATCAAGACTCGACTGCGGTGCCGGGGATCAAAAGCCATAAGAACAGCCTCCCTTAGAGTACTGCCTGTATTATACTCCTGACGCAGCCCCTAGCTCAACGCAAGAGCACACAGCGGCCCACGCACAGCACAGCATCAAGCGCAACCTGGCCATCGATCGCACTTCGAAAGACCCCCGAGCCTTCAGAGCCGAGCCGAGCCGAGCGCTCAGCCGCTCCATCCAAGCCCAGCCCCGTGATCCAGCCAGGAGACAGGAGCCGGAAGGCAGACCACAGCATCGACAGCGACAAGCGTGCCTGGCGGGCCGACCAGGCGATCATATCCTTGACATGACAATAGAGCCTGGGCATGTTATCATATCTCTGCACTTGAAGAAGCGCATGTCATCCTGCCCGCAGGAGGCGATACACATGGCGGCGACAGGCGACTCAGCTCTATCCATCTTTCTTTCCTGGTCAGGAACAGCAGAAGACCGCGTCTGGCGTAACAACATCACGGCCTGTCTGAAGCGTCTCCGAAATCGCTATCACCTTACCTGGAGTGATGAGCACGCCGTTCCTGCGGGCCTGGAGCGAGAAAACTATCGTCAAAGCTGCCTTCAGCGCGCGCGCCTGATCATACTCATCATCAGCCCTGATTACCTGGCAAAAGAGGAGTGCATGCGCGTCGCCAGGGAAGCGTTCGCGAGGCAGCAGCAAGAGCCAGACCGAGTACGAGTCGTTCCCATCTATGCACGCGAGGTCTACCTGCAGGGAACCATCTTTGAGCAGCGAAAACTGGTGCCGGACAACCCGCTCAAAAGCTGGAAAGATCGCGACGCCGGCCTAAAGCAAGTAGAGGAAGAACTAGCGGACACACTCAACGAGCTGCGGGCGGTCCCTGTTAAGCAATCGGTCCTCACCCCCCAAGATCGAGAGCGCCTGCTCCCTTTCATCGTCGACTGGCGCCCCGTGGCCCAGAGGCACCTGCGTGATTTCGTCGGGCGTGAGCAAGAGAGAAAAGCCGTGCGCCAGCACATCGAGGATCTCCAAGACCAGGGCGGCTACCTGGCGATCACCGCGCCAGCCGGCGAAGGGAAAAGCAGTCTTATCGCGCAGCTCATTATCGAAGAGGAGCAAAGAGGCCAGCAGATCCCCGCCTACTTTATCCCCATGCAGCCCGGACCGAACGGCCAGAGCGACCTACTGCGCCACATCCTGGCCAGCCTGGTCTACAAGCACCAGCTCTCTGCCAGCTATGTGGACGTTGACCGCGATAGCCTCCCGCTCGCTCTACGTCGCCTCTTGACTGAACTCAGCCAGCGCGGCATCCGTGAGACCATCTACATCGACGGCCTCGACCAGCTCTTGCCCGAGCCAGGTGGAAGACGAGAGCTAAGCTGGCTTCCCGAGGAGCTACCAAAAGGCATCGTCTTCGTTCTCAGTCTGCGCCCTGACGAGACCCTCGCCACCCTCAAAACCGGCAGGCGGCTGATCGAGTACCAGCTACCGCACCTCAGCCAGAGCGATTTCAGCGCCCTGCTGGCTCAGCGAAACGTACGGCTTCCCATAGATCTGCTCGAACGCTACTATCGTAGCCTCCGGGGAAACGCCCTCTATCTCAGTCTCCTAACCGGAGAGCTGGCTCAGCAACAGCAGCAGATGCCCATCACGCCTAGCCATGCCGAAGATGTGCTTAGGCAGATCGAGAGCAATCCCGCTGACCTCTTCCGGCCCACGCTGGAGCGCCTCAAGAGCGACCTGGCCCTCTGGGAGAAGCTCCTCTATCCCTTGCTAGCTGTACTCGTAGTGGCTCAGGAGCCGCTGAGCGAAGGACAACTACGCTCTATCCTGGGGCTGACGCATGAACGCTGTCAAGAGGGCCTGCGACGGCTCGGAGGCCTGCTCACGCATGACGGACAGGGGCGCTACGAACTCTATCACCTCAAACTGCGCGAGTACCTCCAAGGAGAGACAGAGTATGGCCAGGAGCAGTCAGGCGCCCTCCTGGCGCCCGACGAAGTAGCGGCCTGGCATACCCGTCTAGCAAAGTGGTGCGCCGGCGACGACCTGTCCCTCATCTGGCGAGAGAGCTACGAAGCGCTAGAGCGACAGCGACGTCAATATGCGCGGCGCCACTTCATTCGTCACCTCTACCTGGGGGGCGTTACCCAGTGGCAGCAACTCTTTAGCGTCCTTGATGATGGGCACTATAGCCGGCAAAAACTACAGGCCGACGATGGTGGTGGCAAGGCCCTGGTGCTGGACCTCGACCTGGGACGGCGCGCCGCCGGCTGGAATGGCTGGTCACAAGAAGAAGCGCTGTCGATGCAGCCCCGTCTAGTGGCCTACACCCTCCTGCGCTGCCTGCTGGCCAGCCAGGCCAACGGCTATCCCTCGGAAGCCTTTGGGCTGCTCGTGGCCCTGGAGGGGACAAACAAAGCCCGCGGGCTAGCTGCCCTCATCACCGAAGCGCGCTGGCGTATTGAAGCGCTGCTAGCCATTGTGCGCCAACTAGGTAAACAAGCAGCCCAGAGCGATGAGTGGCGCCAGGCTTACGACGAAGCCAAGGAAGAGATTGCTGCTTTTGACAGCCCAGACCGCAAAGATGACTTCTATGGGGAGCTAGCGCGACTGGCCCTTGCCGTCGGCGAGCGACAGCGAGCCAGCCAGACTGTGGACCGTATCGCCGACGACCTGAAGCGGGCAGAGCTGCGGCTGAGGCTGGCTGAGAGCTGGCTGAAAGAAGGAGAGAGCGAGCCAGCGCGGGAGACGCTTGCTGAGGCCAGCAAACTACTGACAAGCCAAGCACGCTCGGTCTCGACTGAGGTCCTTGCCAGTCACTGTGCCCTCTTGTACCGGCGGCTCAACCAGCCCGAGCATGCCCAGGCTGCCCTGAGCTACGTGCAAGACGCCCTCCAGCGTGCGCGCTACCACCTGGCTCTCGGTTGCCTCTACGAAGAGCAAGGCCAGTACGACCTGGCAAAACGAGAGTGGGATCAGATGCGCCAGGAGCTGCAGGCAGTCAAAAACGACAAACGCCGAGCCGAAATCTGGCTAGAGTTGGCAGAGCACTGGCTAGAGTCAGATAGCGGTCAAGTAGAGCAGGTGCAGGCCATTCTTGACAAGCTAGAGCAGCACATGCAGCGTCAAGCCGACCCTCAGCTCTGGTCCAAGCTAGCGCTGGCCTGGGTGCAAGCAGGGCGCTGGGAGAAGGCGGAGCAGATAGAAAGCCGCCTGGCAGATAGTCGGAGGCGTCTGCATCTTGCCATCGAACTCGCGCTCATCGCCCTGGAAAGAGGCGAGCGCTGGCGCGCCATCCAGATTTGGCAGCGTATCCGGCCAGACATCGAACTGCTGGCGGAGAGCTGGCGCAGACCGATGCTGGGCGAGCTGGCAAAAGCGCTGGCGGCCCTTGACGCCTGGGAAGAACTCAGGGCAGTCATCGACAGAGGAAGCACGCCGCTTGAACAAGACTACCTGTGGAAAGAAGCCTGTAAAGTGCTCAGGCGGCGGTTCTCCCTGCTGCGCGAAGAAGAGAGAGCGCTGATCAAGATCCCTCGCTGGCAAGAGGCCCGGCAGAAACTGCAACGGCTAGCGACTAGAGACAAAGGAAAAGGAACGGCTCCCTTCGTTCGTGGGGAGCACATCGGCGGTCCCTCTGCTGGGGATAGACATTCTGGGCTGGTCTTAACGAGTCTCTGGAACGGCAGCCAGTTCCTGTCTGAGGCAGACAAAAAAGCCTCATCCCCAGCGTCAGAGGCTCCTGAGTTCCAGGTGCCAGAGAAGCGCCCCGAAGACAGCGTACGTCAGCTCCAGCAGGCCTGGTGCCAAGCGCGCACCATAGCCGAAGCGCGCGAGTGCTGCGCACACATCAGCGGCCTGCTACCACGCGCGCCCTCCCTAGCTGAGGCGCTACTGAGAGCCTGCGACTGGGTAGAGCGCTTTGTCCAAGGTCAAGAGCCACTGCCTTCCCTGGACGTCCCTGGCCTGCCCGAGCAGCCCAAAGAGGCCAGTTGAGCTAAAGCGCAAACTGCGCCTCGGCCTCATCAACAATCATCTGAGCGATCACCAACGAGGAGGTAGCTGCTGGAGACGGAGCATTCTGCACATGCAGCACACGCTGCCCGCGGCGGATCACAAAGTCGTCGACCAGACTGCCATCGGGGGCCAAAGCCTGGGCCCGCACCCCGCTCGGTCCTGGCAGCAGGTCCCCCTCTGTGAGAGCGGGCACATAGCGCTGGACCTGGCGCACATAGGCGCCCTTCACATAGTCGCGATAGAATTCAGCCAGGCCCATACGCCAATAGCGGCGGGCCAGGCGCCAGAAGCCACTGTAGCTAAGAGTCTCCCACAACTCGCGCAGATTGAGCTGCCAGCGGCCATAACCTTCGCGCGCCAGAGCCAGCACGGCGTTTGGTCCCACCCAGACCTCGCCATCGGGCCGCAGCGTCAGATGGACCCCCAGGAAAGGGAAACGCGGATCGGGAACAGGGTAAATCAAACCGCGCACCAGATGGCGCTTTTCGGGGCGCAGCAGGTAGTAGTCGCCACGAAAAGGCACAATACGCAGGCCGCCGTCGTCGCCGGTCAAGCGGGCCAGGCGATCGGAGTAGAGGCCGGCGCAAGTAATCACAGCGTGCGCCCGCAGCTCTTCCTCCCGGCTGCCAGGCTCGCCTAAGACGGCCAGCTCTTGACGGCGGATCTGAACCACCACTTCATCGGCGCGCGGCAAGAGGCCCACCACCTGGCTATTCAAGCGCAAATGAGCCCCCTTGGCAGTGATCTCCGAGGCCAGAGCGGTGGCCACGCGCCGAAAATCGACGATCCCCGTATTAGGCGAATAAATGGCGCGCAAGCCCGCGGCAGCAGGTTCGATCTCGCGCAGACGCTCGGGACCGATCAGCTCCAGGCCCTGGACGCCATTGCGCTGACCACGCTCGTAGAGGGCTTGCAGGCGTGGCAGCTCCTCCTCCGTCAGAGCCACGATCACCTTACCGCAGAGCTGGAACGGAATGCCATGCTCGCGGCAAAAGGCCAGCATAGCTCGGTGACCAGCCACACAGGCGCGGGCCTTCAGCGAGCCAGGAGCATAATAGATACCAGTGTGCAGCACGCCGCTATTGTGACTCGACTGATGAGCGGCGATGCGCGGCTCCTTCTCCAGCACGAGCAGGCGCAGGCCCGGCCGACGCCGTAGATACTCGCGCGCCGTGGCCAATCCCACCAGGCCAGCGCCGACGATGATCAGATCATAGCGCTGCATTTGTTTAAACAAAACAGCGAGGCCTGCCGCTTTATTCCCAGCCAGGAGGCCGGGTCGGGTGAAGGCTGCTCCTGTTGAGCTAGTCGTGTGCTATACTTAAGTGGCAATCTCCAAGAGAACCCCTGGTTCGTTAGCCAGAGAACGTGAGTCACCACTAGAGACGCAACAGAGGTACAAAGATCCATGTCACAGAATACGCCCATAACCGTTGCGTATGGGGATGGCATTGGCCCGGAGATCATGGCGGCCACCCTGGAAGTGATCAAGGCCGCTGGGGCGCGGATCGACATTGAAGAGATCGAAGTAGGAGAGAAAGTCTACTTGCGCGGCGTGCCCTCGGGCATCGAGCCGAGCGCCTGGGAGTCGTTGCGCCGCACCAAAGTCTTTCTCAAAGCGCCCATTACCACGCCGCAAGGAGGGGGCTACAAGAGCCTGAACGTCACCATCCGCACGATGTTCGGCCTCTACGCCAATGTCCGCCCCTGTGTTGCCTATTACCCCTTTGTCGACACCAAGTATCCAGGGATGGATGTGGTCATCATCCGCGAGAATGAGGAGGATCTCTACACCGGCATTGAGTACCGCCAGACACACGACATGGTGCAGAGCCTCAAGCTCATCAGCCGACCGGGCAGCGAGAAGATCATTCGCTACGCCTTTGAATATGCGCGGGCCTACAACCGGAAGAAAGTCACCTGCTTTGTCAAGGACAACATCATGAAGCAGACCGACGGCCTCTTCCACAAGATTTTTGAGAAGGTGGCCGCCGAGTATCCAGACATCCAGAGCGAGACCTGGATTGTCGACATTGGCTCAGCCAAGCTGGCGGATACGCCCGAGGCCTTTGATGTCGTGGTGCTGCCCAACCTGTACGGTGACATTCTCTCGGATGTCGCGGCTCAGATTGCCGGTTCGGTCGGTATGGCCGGCTCAGCCAACATCGGTGACCAGTGTGCCATGTTTGAAGCCATTCATGGCTCGGCACCGCGGCGCGCTGGTCAGAACGTGGCCAACCCCTCGGGTCTGCTGCTAGGGGCGGTGCTGATGCTCGTGCATATCGGGCAGCCGGAGGTCGCCACGCGCGTGCACAATGCCTGGTTGCGCACGCTGGAGGATGGCATCCACACCTACGATATCTACAGCGAGAAAGTCAGCAAGAAGAAGGTAGGTACAAAAGAGTTTGCCCAGGCCATTATTGAGCGCCTGGGTCAGATGCCGCAGACGCTCAAGCCGGTGAACTACACGGCGGCGCCGAAGCTGGCCAACATTCAGCGGGTCAGTCAGGAGCCGTTGGAGAAGAAAGAGCTAGTAGGGGTTGATGTCTTCCTGGAGTGGCGTGACGGTAGCCCTGATCAACTAGGCGAAGCCATCAAGCGGCTGGAGGGCGATGGGCTGCAGTTGACAATGATCACCAACCGCGGTGCCAGGGTCTGGCCCAATGGCCTGCCTGAGACCTTCTGTACCGATCATTGGCGCTGCCGCTTCCTGGCCAATAACGGCCAGGCGCTGCGTCCTCAGCAAATCATTGGGCTGCTGCATCGCCTGGCGGAGGCCGGTTTCGACTTCATCCAGACCGAGCATCTCTATACCTTTGACGGGCGCCCGGCCTTCTCGACGGCCTCGGGTGAGTAACTGGCGGGCTGCTGAGAAGCTGTGAGGGCGCGGGCAGCGGTGGCGAGCGGGCTAGCTGATGCTGATAGGGAGTGCGAAGCACAGAGGGAGCAGCGACGACACGGGCCTGAAAGAAATGAGACTCAGGTCACTTCTGGGGTCCTGCTCCCTATGTGCTATTATCTTGAGAGAGGCTCTGCTGCCTGTAGACGGCTGAGTCTCAGGAGATGAGAAACGATCGCTATATCTGCACAAGGAGGATCTTGCTATGCCAGTTCGCACCGCAGAGGCGGAATGGAAAGGTGATCTGCAGAGTGGTCAGGGGCAGTTGAAGCTGGGCACGGGAGCCTTTGAAGGTCACTATTCGTTCAAGACGCGCATGGGTGACGATACGTCGGGAACCAATCCCGAGGAGCTGATTGCGGCGGCGCATGCGGCCTGCTTCTCGATGGCGCTCTCGGCGGGTTTGGCGCGCGCTGGCTTTACACCAACGAGCGTCAAGACGAATGCGCGGGTGCATTTTAATGCCACGGGCCAGGGCTATGCGATTGGCCCGATCGAGCTGGAGACCACAGCGGTGGTGCCTGGCATCGATGAGGCAAAATTTCAGGAGCTGGCCAACGAGGCCAAGCAGAATTGTCCGGTCTCAAAGGCGCTGGCCGCCACGGAGATCCGGCTGCAGGCCAAGCTGGTCCAGCAGTAAGGTCAGCGGGTGCTGAGCGAGTGAGAGCGAACTGCGAAAGTTATTAGCTGTCTCTGATCTGACTCCTGCTGGCATATGCTACGCTAATTACTTCCTTCCTTTTTCTTGTTTCTTGCTTTTGTCCCCTTGGTACGGGCAGCGGTCTGCCCTGGGTGGTGCGCTGCAGCATGCTGCTGACTAGCTGCCGCCAGGCAGCCGCTGCCTATGAGGTTCTGGCTGCTTATCCGCTTGTCCTTCCTGGCATTCTGTTCCCTGTCTGTGGAGATTGCCGTCGCGTATGGGCCTTTGTCTGGACTGGGAGCGGTGTAGTCGCTGAGCGAGGTTGGCGCGGTTGTCGGAGCTGTTGCGTTATAGAAGTGGTAGACGTGGAGGTCGGAGGGGAGAGATGGGGTAAGATTATAGTGAGCAAAGAAAGTACTGGAGGGATCTTCGAGCGGGAGCAGAAGGCGCGTCGCCTTGGGCGGCGTCTGCTCTGTGGCGGCTGGCGGCGGCCAGGCCAGGCCAGGCCAGGCAACGACAAGGGGTGAAAGCATGTATCTTGGCATCGACGTCAGTGAGCAGGCCCTTCGCGGAGCCTACTTTCAGCAGAAAGAGGTGGTGCTGACGCCGCCGGTAGCGGTGCCGGCCAGCTATGACGAGCTAGTAGAGGCGCTGGTGCAGCAAGTGCAAGAGGCTTCGCGGGTAGGCGAGGCCATTCGGCGGGTGGGGGTGAGCATCCCTGGTAACTGTACTGAGCGGCGGGCGGTCTGGGTGCCGTCACTGCCCTATCTCAATGGGCGCGACCTGGCGGATGATCTGCGGGCGCGCTTAGGGGTGTCGGTCATGCTGGCCAGTGATGCTCAGTTAGCCCTATTGGGAGAGGTTTGGCGTGGCGCGGCGCGTGATCGGCAGAGTGCGGCGCTGGTCAGTGTGGGAACGGGGGTGAGTGGGGCGCTGATGTTGGG
>NZ_JADGHT010000164.1 GCF_019683755.1 Thermogemmatispora sp.
ATCTATTACTAGAAAGAGCCTTTTATCACAGGAGAGAGCACGTGGAATACAGGCCTAGACGGAGCCTGTTTATCCCTGAAGTAAGATGATTCTGAAAACGTTGTTGGCTGCTTTGCCATCACCGCCACTGGCTATCTATGCCGGCGGCGCTCTCAGTGAGACGGCTGCCATAGAGCAGCTCGCTGTCACTCAGCTCGCCTACGATTCCCGCCGCGTTGAGCCGGGTACGCTTTTCTTTGCCGTGCCTGGCACGCATACCGATGGGCGTCGCTTCTTGGCTGAAGCCGCCGCACATGGCGCCGTGGCCGCCCTCGGTGAGTCGCTGGAGGGCTTCGCAGTCTCACCTCTTCCTTTGCCCTATATCGAGGTGGCCGATGTGCGTAGCGCTCTCGCCGACCTGGCTGCCGCTTTCTACGGTTATCCGGCTCGCCAGCTTTGGACCATCGGCGTCACCGGCACCGATGGTAAAACAACCACCTGTAATCTTATCTGTACAATTCTGGAGGCCGCTGGCATCGCTACAGGGCTGATGACGACCGCCAATTTTAAAATGAAGGGGACAGAGTGGGAGAATACAACGCGCCAGAGTACCCTGGAGGCTCTGGAGATTCAAGCCCTTCTCCGGCGGATGCTCGACGCCGGCGTGTCTCACGTGGTGATTGAGGCGACCTCTCACGGCCTGGAACTGGCACGCGTGCGCGGTTGCGAGTTTGATGTAGGTGTGGTGACTAATATTACTTCCGAGCATCTGGATTTCCACGGCACTGTTGAAAATTATCGCCGCGCCAAGGCGCGCCTCTTCGAGATGCTGGACCCCGAGCGCCGGAAGGCGCTGCCAACCCGAGCAGCGGCAGTGTTGAACCGCGATGACAGCAGCTTTGCTTTTTTGCTGCCCTTCTGCCGCGCGCCGGTGCTGGACTACGGGATCGATACCCCTGCTACTTTCCAGGCCACAGAGCTGACTTTGGGAGCCGCTGGCACCCGCTTCGCCGTCCGCTTTCCGCATGAGTCCCAGCCCGTGTCGATGACGACTCGCTTGGTGGGCCGCTTTAATGTGAGTAATTGCCTGGCCGCCATCGCCACTACCTACCATCTGGGCCTGACTCCCTCAGAGATCGCTCAGGGATTGGCTCAGGCTCGCGGTGTAAGCGGACGTATGGAGCATGTGGTCGCCGGTCAGCCCTTCTCGGTGATCGTGGACTACGCCCATACTCCCGATAGTCTGCAGAAGGTGCTGGCAACGCTGCGCCCTCTAACCCCTGGCCGCTTGCTGGTGGTCTTCGGGTCCGCCGGCGAACGCGATGTGCAAAAACGCCCGGCAATGGGCGCGGTGGCTGCTCAGATGGCGGATTTCTTCGTTATTACTGATGAAGATCCTCGGGAAGAAGATCGCCAGAAAATCCTGCAGGAGATTGCTGCAGGCGCAAAAGCTGCAGGAAAGCTCGAGGGCCGTGATTTTCTCTGCATCGCGGATCGCCGTACCGCAATTGCCACGGCCCTGGCCATCGCCCGCCCTGGCGATACAGTCTTGCTGGCCGGCAAAGGCCATGAGCAGAGCATTATCGTTGGCCGCGAAAAGCTACCTTGGAATGAACGACAGGTGGCCCGCGAAGAGCTGCAACGGCTCGGCTATGTCGACAATACCTTAAGTTCCTAGCTGCTGCTCACACCTTTCAGCTACGGAGTGCATTTGTGCTGTTTATCAATGCGATAGCTTTTCTGATGCTGAATGTTCTTTGCTTTCTGCTTCTCTTGCCAAGCTGGAGAGAGCCAATTACTGCGGAAAAATTATGCGGGTGGAGAGAGATCAGCAGGAGCTCACCTGAGCCAGGGCTAGTCAGCACGGTGTCCGGGCCTCTTTTCGCCCCGGGGGAGTAAAACCTATGGGACTACCAGCCATTCCTGATGCCTATCTGGTGCCGGTCATCTTAATTCTGACCTTCGTGGTCTCGGCACTGCTTAGCCTGATTTTCTGCGGTATTGCCCGATTGCTCTTTCCGAAATTCCGCAGCGGCGAGCATAAGCCTGGCCATCACCGCGCCGATCTGCGCTCGGATCTACCCGCTAGCGGACGCGAGATTAAGACCATCGAGCTGCCTTTAGTAGGCGGACCATCGTTCACGCTGGCGATGATGATCACCGGTCTGGCCGCTGGCTATCTGTTGTTCCACACTCGCGAGCAGTGGACGCTGCTGCTGATCGGCCTGGGGGCTACCTTCGGCTTTATGCTGATTGGTCTGGTCGATGACTGGCACAAGGTCTATAGCAATGAGGGGTTGTCGGAACGCGCCAAGTTCAGTAGCTTATTTATCTTATCGGTAGCTGCAGGAGCCTGCTATTTCTTCTTGACGCCGAAAGGTCCTGAGTCCTACAGCCCATATATCGGACTGCCGATTATCGGCCATCTGATCTGTCCGAACGCCAGTCCCGAGATGAGTGCTTGCCCTTTGCACCCGGGCGAGCTGGCTTACTATGCCTGGCTGGTCTTCCTGGTGTTGATGACAGGCATAACCGGAAGTGTGACATCACTGGCTGTAGATTTCAGCGATGGCCTGGATGGACTGGCGGGCGGCCTGGTCTTTAGCGCCGCGCTGGCCTTTGGCATCGTGACCACTGGTATCATCGACCGCCCAGAGGGCCAGGTGGTCGAGGTGCTTTCTCTGCTCTGCGCTGGGAGTACGCTCGGCTACCTCCCCTGGAACTGGCCTTCGGCCTGGGCCGCGCGCGGACGGCGCAGTAGCGCTAAACGTCTGGCTCAGATCTATATGGGCGATAGCGGGGCGCTGGCCTTGGGTGGTTTGCTGGCGATGATCGCGATCTTCGACCGCCAGGAGACCCTGCTTTTCCTGGTGGGCGCTGCCTTTGTACTGGAAGGCCTTTCGGCTCTTTCCGCGCGTGTGATTACGCGCTTTTATCGGCGACAGCTACAAATGCTGCGCTTCGCAAGTACCCGCGAGTTTATTCCCCATACAGAGTTTCCCCGACCTTTCCTGGCAACGCCCTTGCACCATCATTTCGATCTGCTGGGTTGGGACCGACGCCGCCTGGTCTATGGAGCCTGGGCCTTGGGTGCCTGTTTCGCGGTGCTCGGGGTTATGGTGGGTCTGGCGCCTGAAACCTGGCAGCGCTATCTAGGCCGCATCTTGGTCTTGCTGCTGGCCTGGATCGTCTGGTCTAGCGGCTCCTGGACACGGCGCTATTTTGTGGGGAAGCATCCCCCCGAGCGCTCGCGGCGCCGACGCCTGGCTCTCTACTATGGCTTTCCCTATCGCATCATGGGGATTCCTCTCTACCATCTGGTAGAGGTGATTGAGGCTAGCGAGGATGTGATTGAGACTCCGGCTGAGGAGCTGGCACTCTGGCAGCGGATGACCATTTTTGATGCCCGGGCCATGCTTGGTCTCTACTGCTATCGCGCCGGTTATTATCCCGCAGCGCTAGCACAATGGACCAGAATCCCGGCCGGCAATCGCGCCTTGCGCCCCGCGATTGCACGCCTGCTTGAGGAACTGGATAGCCGTTTGGCACTGGAGAAGCAGGAGACACAGCCGATTAAGCGGGAGGATCTGCTGAGACAGCAGGAGCCACCGCTGATTACAGGGAATCTCGGCCCGGCAGATGTGCCGAATCCCCATGAGCCGGTGAGTGGCACAGCGACAGAGGCTGTTCAGGAGTCCTGGCCTCGCCCGCCGAGCAGGTCCGTCGAAGAGGCAGTTGAGCGCCAGCCCGCTTCGGGCAGTGAGCGCCTTTCGCCGGAGTCACTGTCGCGTGAAAATCGTTTGGAAGCCGCACATAATGGTCACAGCGCGCTGGATGCTCGCCGCCTGACAGCAGCGACAGGCTTGGAAGGGCGCGCACCTGCTTCGAGGGAGCATGGCCCAACTAGCGAGTCGGCTCGCTCGCGCTCGCTCTTGAACTGGCTGCAGCGCTTGCTCCATCGCGGCACAGGCTCTAGCCACCCTTCCCAGCAGCACCTCTAGTTAGACCGCCACTGGTTGGCTCTCCTGTCGAGCTTGTGACTGGTCGGCAGGATGAGCCAGGCGCTGGCGAAGGCCCGGAGGGAAGCTTTCGATCACTAGATCAGACCCGCCTCCTTGGCTCAGGAAGCCTCTGAGGCCGGGTCTGGCTTTCCATCTGCGATGATGAGGGGCGCCCCGCCCGGCAGTGACTCTGTCTGCTCTGTCAGGTCGGTCTGTTCAGTAAGCAGGCTCTCAAGTCGCTGTTGGAGGGCACGCCGGGCAGGATGCTCCAGGCGCTGGTCAGTGAGCAAGGCCTTAGTCCAATGTTGCTGCGCATTGCTAAGCTGACCCAAGGCCCGGGCCAGTTCACCCAATCCCTGGTGGACAGCGCTGATTTCCAGTGGTGCTCCCAGCTCGGTTGCCAGCTCCAGCGCCTGTTCATAGTAGGCCCGAGCCTCGCTGAAAGCCCTGAGTAGGCGCGCCGTATCTCCCAAGCCTCGCAGAGCTTGCACTGTCAAGGGACGCGCTTCTTGCTCCTGAGCCAGGGAAAGCGCTTGCTCAAAATATTCACCAGCTTCGTGAAGAGCGCCCTCGGCCAGCGCCAGCGCGCCTAAGGCAGTGAGCACCTGGGCCTGATCAGCGCGGTTGCCCAGGCCCGTGAAAATGGTCAGGGCTTTCTCATAGAAGCTGCGAGCACTCCCCCAATCGCCCAGGGCACGCCGTACCCCTCCTCTGATGCAGAGCGCCAGTCCTTCCCCCGGACGCATGCCTTGCTCTTGGAAGATCTCCAGTGCCAGGGCACTGGCCTGATCGGCGTCATCAAGATGTGCCTTTTCCAGCGAGAGCAATGCTTGCTGAGCAAGGGCCCAGGCGCTACCGATACGTAGCCCTAGTGAGGCAAAGAGGCGTTGAGACTCCTGACAAGCAGCCTGCGCCTCGCTGTAGTTGGCCAGTGCCAGCCAGTTCCGGCAGCACTGGAGCAAGGCCCAAGCACATCCCTCCTGGTCATCAGTGGCTCGCAGCTCGGCCAGCGCCGAGCGGCAGCAGGCGAGAGCTTCCCGATAGCGACCGGCGCGCCGCGAGATTTCGCCTTGAACCAGCAAGGCCCAGGCTGTACCTTTGCGGTTGCCCTCGTGCTCGAAGCCCGCCAGGGCCTGAGCAGCATAGTCGGCAGCCTGGCTAAGGTTGCCTTCGTCACACGCCAGCATAGCCAGCTCGTAGAAGGTCCAGGCAGCCTCTGCTTGCTGATGCTGCTCCTGATGCAATTGTAGGCTACGCTTCAGGCAGGCTACGGCCTCGGTATAGTTACCGAGCTGGCGCAGAATGGCCCCTAGACAGCACTGAATCTGTCCTTCACCCGTCTTATCTTCAATGCGCACAGCATAGGAGCCGGCACGGCGCAGAATAGCCAGCAACTGGGACGCGTAGCCCCGCCCACATAAGGCCCAGGAGGCACGCACCGCGGTGCGAACCGCTTCTTCTAGCTCCCCGGCTCCGACAAGGTGCTCAAAGGCCGCAAACCATTCCTCGGGGCTAAGATGAGGCAACCCCAAGTAATAGGAGGCGACGACGCGATGCACCCGCCGCCGTTCTTCAGCCGGCAGATAGGAGAGGGCAAAGTTGCGCACCTGTGGGTGAATGCTGTAGACCCTTCCATCGAAGCCCATAAATGAAGCCTGGACCAGCTCGTCACGAGCTGCGCGCCAGTTGGCGGCTAGCTCCTCAGGAACGAGCGCGCCAGCGCTTTGCAGTCTGCCAGCAGTGCACTCGTTGTCCTTCGACACCTCGGCTGACACGGTCGGACCCATCAACGAGAGTGGGAGCGGCGGCTTTTCAGCACTGTGGGGAGCAATGAGCATAACGATCTGATTGGTACTGAAGGGGAGACGAAAAGCGGAGAGATAGGAGAGTAGGAGGCGCGCCGCCGGCGAGAGACGCAGATAGGCTACCTCCAGGGCCGCCCAGATTCCAGCTAGCGGCGTTTCACGCAGCTCATCGCGAATCTCTTCGAGCGAGCGTGTGGCAGCCTCGGGCGTAAAGACCTTGCCTCCAATAGAGCGGGCCGCCCCGAAGATCAATTCCGCTCCCAGTGGATAGCCATCCAGCAGCACGCAGATCTCGCGCAGAATCTCTTGCTGAACCGGATCATCGAGATGAATGCGCTTGTCAAGGCCGCTCTGAGCCGCTAGCACGCTAAAGAGCCTCAGCAGATCCTCGTCGGTCATCTTACCAAGCGGATACTCATACCAACGCCAGGCCGCCCCTTCCTGCAGACCGAGCGTGGCCGGATGCGAGCGTGAGGTTAGCAGAACGACCACGCGCTCAGGCAGCTCCCCAAGGAAACGGAGCCATAGTTTCGATTCGGTCTGATCGGTCACCTCCTCAAAGCCATCGATGAGCAACAAGCAGGGAAGCTCGCGATCACTACGAGCATGCAGGGCATTGAGCAGATAGCGCGCACGCTGACGCAAGTCCGGTATTATCAGTAAGCGACTGGCCAGGCCGGGAAAAGCCTGTGCCATCTCGACAATCGCCTCCGCGAAGGTCTTGCCTCCCTGCAGCGAGATCCCAATCACGCCTCCGCTGCCTGGGAACTTATCGCGATTACGCCGTGCCACCTCGAAAGCCAGGGCGCTTTTGCCGATACCGACTGGACCAGTCAGGACGATCTGACGCAGACGCGAACGCGGTTGTTGCCCGCGTAGGTTGGGGAGTTCTTCTTTAGCCTGGGCCGCCGCCGTAATGAGCTGTGTCAGCTCACTAAGCTCACGCTCACGGCCAACAAAGCAGGTGGGAACGGGAAAGTTCGCCAAGAAGAGATCTCGCTCCTCTGCCTCTTCCTCCTGGACTAGCAGAGGGACCGGCTCCTCACAGCCAGGGCTAGCATGCCGATAGAGGACCGGGATGAACCAGCCACTGTGATGCGGGGAAAGCAAGGCATGGCGCGCCCGCGAGAGGGCTTCCTCAAGGGTACGCCCGCGGGCCAGGGCCTCGTAGAAATGGTAGATAAAGACTGGACTGAGGTTGTCCTGCAGTGAGAAGGGCATAGCCACAACCGCCGGGATCTGGGCCGTGACAAGAGCAGTGGCTAGCGAGTTGTCAAGGGCTACCTGCCGCTGACGGGAGCGCTCGCGTTCCAGGCGCGCCGTCTCGCAGGCTGCCAACACTACCAGGCGGACATCACTGGTGACCAACAGCTCACGGAGAGAGTGGGTATCAATGTAGCAGTGCTTCCCTTGCTCGTCACAGAAACAGAGATAAGTCTGGGCACTCACGCGGGCCAGCGAAGTACCACAGACTCGACAACGCTTCTGATCAGGTTCGTTGAAAGCCCCGCACTCTTCCCGCGGGCAGACACGCCCATAGTCACCGTGGCCGTCAAAATGGACGACATAACAGGGGATCTGCACTTCGCTATCGTCGAGAATACCAGCACCTCCATAGGCGTTCAGATAACGTACAAGTTCACTGAAGGTGCATGGCTCCAGTCGATCGAGGATCAATTGGCCATTCTCGATCAGAAGTGCAAGGCTGCGGCGCAGAGCATCATAGCTACGCTCGGTCTCCAGCGGCTCACAGTCCACAGGCGTCGCTCCAATGTAGAGGACGCGCAGCGGGGGATGTACAGGCAACTCGCAGCCCCCTGGCCCATCAGGGCGCAGCAGAATACGGGTCAGCGTAAAGACGCCAGTGGCTACCAGGAAATATTCACCGTTGTGCAATAGCTCCCAAGGATAGGGAATGAACTCATCGCAACCAGGCGTAAAGCTGAGCGTGAGCGCTACCGTGCCACGCCGACGCAAGGTCCGCTGAATCACACTATGCAGCAGACCGCCTACGGATTCACTCTGCTCATGCGCCCCATTGAGGCCAGCGCCAGCCCGCCCGGAAGCTCCGGGGTGCTTCCCACAGAGGGCTGCAAAGAGTCGCTCGCCGATCTCACGCTGCCCCTGTCCATCAATCTCTTGACGATCAAGGCGCTTGAGCAGCGCGGTAAGGGAACGCGGGGTAAACGGGGGAATGAAGTCGCCGCTGACACTCTTCCCGGACCAGCTATCCCGGACCTCCACGGCAAAGCCGCCCTCAGCGCGGGTGCGAAAGAGGATATTTAGTGTCTCACCCATTTGTGCGGTCACTCTTCTCTTCCATAATGGCAGCGCGCTTTGCTACGCGGGTTTTCTAGTAGAAAGACTTCAGCGATTGTGAAAGTTCTCAGCTTCAGTCTTACAGTATAGCACAGAAAGCCAGGCAGTAGGAGCGAAATTGATCAGACCGGAGACCCCTGCAGCAGATGCAACCAACCCAGGGGCAAGGTCTAGATTGCCGGGCAGCGAGTTCCCTCCCTCTTGGGGCTGATGTTCTGGCAGCCCCCGATTAGGGATGGACTGGGCGTCGCCTGGCCCCATTGCCATCTCACCGCGGCCTGACTGCCCCACCTCAAAGCGCGGCGCCGGTGACAAGGAGCAAGATAGCCCAGAGCGGCCGATCCCCCTGCCACCGGCTGCCTGAAGATGCCCCGAGGAGAGCGCTTTCCCTCTACTCACCCCAGAGAAGTTCCACCTTACCAAAGCGCACCACGTCGCCCACCTGGACACCCGCCTCCTCTAGAGCACGCGTCACCCCCATCTTCTCCAGGGTGACCTGCAAACGGTTCATGCTCTCTCTGCTGTCGAGGCGCGTCATACTAACAACTCGCTCGACACGCTTGCCACGCACGACAAAGACGCCATCCTCTTTACTAATGGTAAAGGCATCCTCGGGCACCGGGCGCAGAACAGGGCCTTGCTCCGGCAGCCCGGTAGCCACGGTCTCTTGTTGCTCCTGGCGTTTAATCTCTTCCAGACGGCGAGCCACGGCCTGCATGAGCTCGGTGGTTCCTTGATGGGCTGCCGCTGAGATGGCAAAGGCTGGATAGCCAGCCTCTTCAAGTCGTTCCTTGAGGGCCGGCCAGCGCTCGCGAGCCTGGGGCAGGTCCATTTTGTTGAGGACGACGATCTGTGGACGGCGCGCGAGCTGGCGGTCATAGCTCTCTAGTTCGCGGTTAATGGCCTGGAAATTCTCCCAGGGATCGTTCTCAGAGGCTCCGTCCAGGAGATGGATCAGCAGGCGCGTCCGCTGAATATGGCGCAGGAATTCGAGACCCAGGCCTGCCCCCTGGGCGGCCCCTTCTATCAGCCCAGGAATATCTGCCAGTACAAAACTGAGCAGGTCAGGGCTGCCGGCCTGGCCTAGTTGCACTACCCCCAGATTCGGCGTCAAGGTCGTAAAGGGATAGTCGGCGATCTTGGGCCGAGCCGCTGTTACGACCGATAGCAGGGTCGATTTCCCAGCGTTCGGGTAGCCAACCAGCCCTACATCGGCAATGAGCCGCAGCTCCAACAGGAGCCAGCGCTCTTCACCCGGCTCGCCGTTCTGGGCCTCACGCGGCGCTTGATTCGTCGGCGTGGCGAAATGCACATTGCCCAGGCCACCGCGTCCGCCACGCGCGACCATCACGCGTTGACCATTCTCTACCAGATCAGCGAGCAGCTCCCCCGTCTCAGCATCCTTGACCAGGGTGCCACAGGGCACAATCAGCTCTATATCTTCACCGCTGGCCCCGTGCATGCGTTGCCGCCTGCCCGGCTGCCCGTTGCCAGCCTTGAAATGCTGATGGTAGCGATATTCAATGAGGGTATTGACCGCCGCGCTGGCTCGTAGATATACGCTACCTCCTCGCCCGCCATCTCCCCCATCTGGTCCACCACGCGGCACATATTTTTCACGGCGAAAATGGATTGCCCCGTTCCCCCCATCTCCAGCTTTAACAAAGATCTTGACCTGATCGTAAAACATAGATGCAATCCTGCAACAATAAAGGCAAAGTCTGGCTTGTCTCAGCACTGGATTATAACGCGATGTTATACTATAGCACAAAGGAGATCGCAGGGAAAGAGGGAGCGCTTAGCCAGCACCGCCAAA
>NZ_JADGHT010000165.1 GCF_019683755.1 Thermogemmatispora sp.
GACAGAGCACCTCCTTTTGGGCCTCGTACGCGAGGGCGAAGGTGTGGCCGCCAAGGTTCTGGCGAATCTGGGTGTCGAGCTGAACAAGGTGCGCAGCGCTGTCGAGTTCATCATTGGGCGTGGTGACCGCATCGTGCTTGGGGAGATTGGCCTGACCCCCCGGGCCAAGAAGGTCATCGAGCTGGCGGTGGACGAGGCGCGCCGTCTGAACCACCACTACATCGGCACCGAGCACCTTCTGCTTGGCCTGGTGCGCGAGGGTGAGGGAATCGCCGCCGGTGTCCTGGAGAGCCTGGGCGTTAACCTGGAAAAGGTGCGCACACAGACAATCCAGGTGCTCAGCCAGTCCGGCTCGCCTCATGAGCGCGACGCCAAGCACTCGAAGACACCGACCATCGATGCGATGGGCGTGGATCTGACGGCTGATGCCCGTGCTGGTAAGCTTGATCCGATTATTGGACGCCATCAGGAGATCGAGCGGGTCATTCAGATCCTCTCACGTCGCACGAAGAATAATCCCGCGCTCATCGGTGAACCTGGTGTCGGTAAGTCAGCCATCGTTGAGGGCCTGGCGCAGCGCATCGTCGCCGGCGAGGTCCCCGAGACCATCGCGGGCAAACGTCTGCTCACGCTGGATGTCGGCTCCCTGGTGGCAGGCACCAAGTACCGTGGCGAGTTCGAAGAGCGCCTGAAAAAGATCATCGAGGAGATCCGCAACAGCCGCGACTGCATCATCTTCATCGATGAGGTCCATACGCTGGTGGGGGCCGGCGCCGCGGAGGGCGCAGTCGATGCGGCCAATATTCTGAAGCCGGCTCTGGCTCGTGGCGAGATCCAGTGTATCGGCGCAACGACGCTCGATGAGTACCGCAAGTATATCGAGCGCGATGCCGCTCTCCAGCGCCGCTTCCAGGAGGTCATCGTGCGCGAGCCGACCATCGAGGAGACGATCGAGATCCTCAAGGGTATCCGCGAGCGCTATGAGGCCCATCACCGCTTGACGATCACGGATGAGGCGCTCAAGGCGGCTACCGAGATGGCCAGCCGCTATATCACCGATCGCTTCATGCCGGATAAGGCCATTGACTTGATCGATGAGGCTGCCAGCCGCGTGCGCATGCAGCATTCACTGGCTCCGCTCAACCTGAAGGAGGCCAAGAAAGGCCTGGAGGCGGTGCTCCGCGAGAAGGAAGCCGCGATCCAACAGCAGGATTACGAGCTGGCTGCCGAGCTGCGTGACCGCGAGGTGAAGCTACGTGAGCGGATCGCCAAACTAGAGGCTGGCTGGCAGAAGGAGCGCGGCAGCGATCGCCCTGTGGTCGGTGAGGAGGAGGTCGCTCAGATTGTCTCCATGTGGACTGGCATCCCGGTGATGCGTATTGCCCAGGAGGAGTCTCAGCGTTTGCTCCATATGGAGGAGGCTCTCCATAAGCGCGTCATCGCTCAGGATGAGGCCATTGAGAAGATCGCGCGTGCCGTCCGCCGCGCTCGCGCCGGGCTGAAAGATCCAAAGCGCCCCATCGGCTCCTTCATCTTCCTCGGCCCAACCGGCGTCGGTAAGACTGAGCTGGCTCGTGCCCTCGCCGAGTTCATGTTCGGTAGCGAGGATGCTCTCATCAAAATTGACATGTCAGAGTTCATGGAGCGTCACGCCGCCGCCCGCCTGGTCGGCGCTCCGCCGGGCTATGTTGGCTACGAGGAGGGTGGCCAGCTGACCGAGGCTGTGCGCCGTAAGTCCTATAGCGTGATCTTGCTCGATGAGATCGAGAAGGCCCATCCCGATGTCTTCAATATGCTCCTCCAGATCTTGGAGGATGGTAAGCTGACCGATGCGAAGGGCCGCACGGTGGATTTCCGCAATACGATCATTATCATGACCTCGAATGTGGGTGCCACCTTGCTAAACCGCGAGGCATCGATCGGCTTCAAGCTGACGAAGGATAAGGAGCAGGCCTATAAGAGCGAGTACGAAGAGATGAAGAATAAGGTGCTCGGTGAGCTGAAGAACACCTTCAAGCCCGAGTTCCTCAACCGTATCGATGAGGTCATCGTCTTCCACTCGCTCCGTCGCGAGGATATGTATCAGATTGTCGATCTGTTGCTCAATCGCGTGCGCAATCAGCTGACCGAGCAGCAGATCGAGCTGGTGGTCCCGCAGCCTGCCAAGGACTTCTTGATCAAGGAGGGCTTCGATCCGCAGTACGGTGCCCGCCCGCTGCGGCGCACGATCCAGCGCCTGGTCGAAGATCCGCTGGCCGAAGGTCTGCTGGAGGGTCGCTTCCATGCCGGCGATGTGGTCGAGGCGGTAGTTGTTGGCAATGCCCTCGAACTGCAGGTGCGCAGCCGCGTGGAGCAGTTGCCTGCACCGGCTTCGCCGCAGGCGGCGCTCTCGGCTGGCAGCAGTGAGGGTAGTCCCGCTAGTGAAACCTTGCCAGGTTGATGTGTCTAGGGGAGAGTCACTACGGCGCGCAGGGCTGTGCCGTAGGCTCTCCCCTTTTTTTGCCCACGCTTGCTTGTTTCCTTGCTTGCTGCCCGCCAGAAGGGCTGTCTGCTCTAGGCGCGCTCCTTTGGCCTATCGATTGAGGAGTCTGCCGGAGAGGCGATCTGTGTCTGCCGTGCGGTCTTGGTTGCTTTGAAGTGAACGCTTCTGGTTGTCGACCTATGCCCAAATCTCGTACTCGCTTTATCTGTCAGCAGTGTGGTGGAGAGCAGACTAAGTGGCTAGGGCGCTGTCCTGACTGTGGTGCCTGGAACACGCTGGAGGAGGTAGCGCTGCCTGAGACCTCGTCTGGGGGGACAGCATCCTCGCCTCAGCGCCGCTATGCCCTGCTGACCGGAGCGGCTGCCAGTGCTGGCGCCTCTCCTGCGGCGCTGCTGCCGCAACCGCTTCCCCAGGTGAAGGCGCTCTCGCAGGAACGCCTTTCGGTCGGCTATGCCGAAATGGACCGCGTTTTGGGCGGGGGTCTGGTGCCTGGCTCACTGACCCTGGTCGGTGGTGAGCCAGGGATCGGCAAGTCAACCTTGTTATTGCAGGTCTCAGGTTATATTGCTGAGCATGTGGGGCCGGTTCTCTACGTCTCGGGTGAGGAGTCTAGTGAACAGATCAAGATGCGTGCCGAACGGCTGGAGATCCGCGGTGAGCGTCTCTATCTCTTAGCGACCGTCGAACTGGAAGTAATCTGCGAGGCCATTGCCCGTCTCAAGCCAGCCCTGGTGGTGGTCGATTCGATCCAAACAGTCTTTGCAACTCATCTGACTTCAGCTCCGGGCAGTATCAGTCAGGTGCGCGAATGTACTTTACATCTGATGCAGGTGGCAAAGAGTAGCCACATTCCGATGTTCATTATTGGTCATGTGACCAAAGAGGGCACGGTGGCAGGGCCGAAGGCCTTGGAACACATTGCAGATTGTGTGCTCTATCTGGAGGGGGAGCGCTACCATACCTATCGCCTGTTGCGTGGGGTGAAGAATCGTTTTGGCGCCACTCATGAGGTGGGAGTCTTTGAGATGCACGGCGATGGCCTGCAGGAGGTCCCCAATCCCTCCGCACTCTTTCTGTCAGAGCGCCCTGGGGCCGCGAGTGGCTCGGCGGTGGTGGTGAGCATGGAGGGGACGCGTCCGTTGCTGGTGGAGGTACAGGCCCTGGTGACTCCCAGCAATTTCGGAATCGCGCGCTGTACTGCCAATGGACTAGAGCATAACCGCCTGTTGATGCTGCTGGCGGTCTTGACAAAGCGGGTCGGCCTGGCGCTGGGCAATCACGATGTCTACACTAACGTGGTAGGAGGCTTCACGCTGGAAGAGCCTGCGGTTGATCTGGGTGTGGCGGCTGCCATCGCCTCTAGCTATCGGGATCGCCGTATTCCTGCCGATCTGGCCCTGATTGGCGAGGTCGGCCTTTCAGGCGAGCTGCGCGCCGTCAATCGCCTGGGACTGCGCGTGCGTGAGGCGGCAAAGTTAGGCTTCAAGCGCTGCCTGGTCCCCGCCAGTGGACGCGCAGAGCGGCTACGCCGCGAGTTGGAAGAGGCGGGATTGGCTGAGGAGTGCCGGGTGATTCCCGCCAGTACTCTTGCAGTTGCCCTGGAAATCGCGCTACACTAACCAGCAAGGATGGCTCTTGTCCGGTAACTGGAGCATCTGCTGAGCTTCAATAAAGGAGGTGAGTGTTTCGTGCTTTATCTAGGCTCTCACTCGCCGAGGTCGATCCTCGCTCTTGATTCTACCCCGGGAAAACGGTATACTTTATTGCTGGCATGACGATTTTTGTGATTCGACGGGCGCGTTTCTGGCGGTTCAGCACAGCAGGCCAGGCCCTGTTATCCGGAATCATCATTCTTGTTTGTCTCATTATCATCTATTCTGCTCCTGCCCGCATGCTTTACCTCACGCTGGCCCGTCGTCGGTGGTTGAACCTCTCACCCTTCTGGAGGCTGATGGGATGTCTGTTAATACGATCGCTCGCTGCATTGGGGCGCTTCTGGCTGCCAGCGTCAGTTTCTTCATCTTCTTCTTTGAACATCCTTTATCGTCACTCATGCCTGAAAAGCTTGAGTGGTCAGCTTCTATTGCTGTTGCCTGCGCAATCATCGCATTTGTGATTACTCCCTATGTGACCATTGTCCCCTACCGCTGGGTGAGCCACCAGCTACGTACGGTGGCAGTCAGCGATCTGATTGCTGGCACCATTGGGTTAATTGTGGGCCTGCTGATCTCTGTGCTCTTTGGCATCCCGTTGGGGGCTTTGCCGGAGAACTGGGGGCATATTTTGCCTGTGGTGGCGGCTCTCATCTGTGGGTATCTGGGGGCGATGGTGGCCGTGCTGCGTAAAAGCGAGCTGGCGCATATGCTTCAGTCGCTCTTTTTGACGCGCCGCCGCGAGCGGGAGGAGGAGCGCGAGCGCGAACGAGAGCGTGCCAGGGAGGCTGAAGCCCTGGCAACGACGACGGGACCGCAGATTCTGCTGGATACGAGCGCGATTATTGATGGTCGTATTGCTGATATTAGCCAGACGGGCTTTATCTTTGGCAAGTTGGTGGTACCGCGCTTTGTGCTCAATGAGCTGCAGCGTATTGCCGATTCTGCTGATACGCTGCGCCGCAATCGGGGTCGTCATGGGCTGGAGATGTTGAACCGTTTGCAGAAAGATGCGACAGTCCCTGTAGAGATTATGGATACAGAGATGGAGGGAAGCTCGGAGGAGGTTGATAGTAAGCTGGTCAAGCTGGCGCGCGCTCTCCATTGCCCGATTATCACCAACGATTTCAACCTCAACCGTGTCGCTGAGCTGCAAGGGGTGAAGGTTCTTAATATTAATGAGTTGGCCAATGCGGTGAAACCGGTGCTGCTGCCTGGTGAAGAGATTTCGATTAAGATTATGCAGGATGGTAAGGAGCTGGGCCAGGGAGTGGGCTATCTCGATGATGGGACAATGATCGTCGTGGAGGGAGGCCGCCAGTACATGAATATGACGATCGATGTGACGGTGACGCGCGTGATCCAGACAGTGGCGGGTCGCCTGATCTTTGCCTATCCAAAACAGGGCAGCGGCAATACGACGTCCCCTAGCAATCAGGGCCAGTCGACTGGTAAGCAGCGCCAGGGTTAGCGCCGGAGACATCTTTGGTCAAGGGTGGCCGATAGGCTGTCTGCCAGAGAAAAGAGGAGAGTTGGCCTGGTGGGTCGGTGCGCCAGGTGGTGGGGGATGCTGGGCCAGGCAAAAAAGGGGAGCTGGGTGCTCTTCGGCTGCTGGAAAACGTCATAGGAGATGTCGTGTAGGCACCACGCCAAGGGTGCCTCTCATTATAGGCGGAGGCGCTGGTGGATTATTGCTATGCAGGAACGTGCCGCTGTGGTAATTGTCGCCGCTGGTAGTAGCCGGCGTATGGCTGGTCGTGATAAGCTCTGGACACCGCTGGCTGGACGCTTGACCCTGGCCCGCACGGTGGATGTCTTTGAGGCCTGCCCGCTAATTCAGGCGATTGTGCTGGTGGTGCATCCCACGCGCGAGGCCGATAGCTGGGAGCTGCTGGCCGAAGAGGGCTGGCGTAAGGTGATCGCGGTGGTGGCCGGTGGGCCGCGGCGTCAGGATTCAGTGCGCGTAGGCCTGGAGGCTCTGGCTCGTCACCTGCCAGATACGCAGTGGGTGCTGGTCCATGATGGGGCGCGTCCCTTTGTCTCCTCTTCCCTAATTGAGGCCGGCTTGCAAGCGGCCCGTTTGCATCAGGCGGCGGTGGCCGCAGTTCCGGTCAAGGACACACTGAAAGTCGTCGAAGGCCGCTATGTCTGTGAAACGCCGGAGCGGGCTCGGCTATGGGTGGTGCAAACGCCGCAGGTCTTCGCTTTCTCTCTTCTCTGGGAGGCCCACCATGCTCGCTCGGCTCAGGCCGGTGAGGAAGAGGTAAGTGACGATGCAGCGCTGGTGGAAAGCCTGGGCTACCGCGTGGCTATCTTCCCCGGCTCATATACAAATATGAAGATCACGACACAGGAGGATTTCCTGCTGGCTGAGTATCTGGTGCAGCAGGAGACTGGGCTACGATGACATTGCGAATCGGGTGTGGCTTCGATGCTCATGCTTTCGCCCCCGCGCGACCACTGGTGCTGGCGGGGGTGACAGTCCCCTCAGAAATGGGCCTGGCTGGCCATTCAGATGCCGATGTGGTAATCCACGCCCTGGTAGATGCCTTGCTGGGAGCCGCCGCCCTCGGCGATATAGGGATGTATTTCCCTTCCCATGACCCTCGTTGGAAAGATCAAGCGAGCGCTCTTTTTTTGACCTATGCACGCGATCTATTACGCCAACATGGCTGGCGGGTGGTGAACATCGACGCGACAGTAATTGCGCAGCGCCCTCGCCTGGCCCCGTATATCCAGGCTATGCGCTTGCGGTTGGCGGAGCTGCTGGAGCTGCCGCTGACGCAGGTCAGCGTGAAGGCGACGACCACCGATGGCCTGGGCTTTACCGGTCGTGGTGAGGGCATCGCTTGCTCAGCTGTAGCTTTGCTGGAAGCTGCTTCCGGCTCCTCGATCTGAGGACGCATCTCACAAGAATGGAGCTGCCGGTACGCGCTAGGTACGCACCGGCAGCCCTAAAAGTTGGCGTGTCAGCTGAATGTGCCCCAGATGAAGAGCACAATGCTCGACTGCATGCAAGAGAGCATCGCGCACTATCAAGGGGCGGTCTGGCGGGGCGTAGCGGTAGCTAGTTGGCTGACTCACTGGCTCCTGCAGGCGGTTATCCGCCAGCGCATCTAAAACTTCATGCATCGCTTGCAACCATCGATCATAGCGCTCTTGTAATTCCGAAAAGCTACCTCTGGCCTGGAACTCGGCTGCACGATCGCGGCTGATCTGGCGCTGCCCAACTAGGGCCAGCACCCAGTACTCTGCGGCCCCGACGAGATGGGTCGCCAGGGCGAAGAGGGTGTTCGTCTCAGGCAGCTCTAGCTGCCGGTTCAGATCAGCTTCTGGCACGTCTTCAAGCTGGAAAAGGACATCACGTGTGAGACGCTCCAGGATATGGGCAAAGCAGGCTCCTTCGCTCACGCTCATCGGACTTCCTCCATCGCAAGAGAGCACTCGCAGAAAGCTGGGCTTTGCTGACATAGCGCTGTCCTGGCATCTAGCTAACATTATCCTATCACCTGCAGGTCGTCAGCGTAGAGGGAGGAGCTTATGAACTGATGATCTCATTTATCGCATTCTTCTCGAGCCGCGATCTGAGCTAAATCTCAAGGGCGAAGAAGCAAGATAGGACGCAGAGGAGCGTTATCCCTGACGGCAGATCAAGCCGAGGTTCTGCTCTGCTGCCAGGCGTACTGCTGTCAGCAAGCTCATGCCGTGAGTTGGAAGTACCTCATCGATCAAGCGCCGCTCCTGGGCTGAAGATGCTAGCCCCTGGCGAAAGCACTCGTAGTCCCTGGCTGCGGCCTCGGGGTCGGGAGCCGCAACAGCCCGCAGGCAATCAGCCAGGCGCCTGACCTCGGCTGGTGTCAGGTAGCCAATATAATGGCAAGAGGTACGACTCAAGAGATCCATCTGACCAGGCGTGGTCAGACTATCTTCGAACGGCAGAGCACGCCGTCCGCAAGCCAGGTACTCGAAAAGCGCCAGGGCCGCTGGCGAAATAGTAGCCAGCCAGCCACGCAGCCGTAGCAGATTGGGATGCTGCCCGAGAGACAGGCCGGCGGGCAACGACTGATCCGGGCTCAAACCGGAGCCGGCTCCTGCAAGCTCAAAATAGGTTTCGCTCAACTGGTAGGGGCTGTCTGCGCTCTCCTCGGCGGCCTGGCTGATCAGGGCCACGCCACTCCTCCTGGGAGCAGGTTCTGCCTCCCTGTCTGTCGTCGTCTTGGCCAGCAGCTCACCGCTCAGACAGTAATGCTCGACGATGGCGCCCCAGACAGTCGCCAGCGCCTCTGAGGGACGATGTAGATGGGGTACATAGCGATAGAGGTAGCGATCGCTCAGGGCCGTGAATTCCTCAGCGGAACAGAGCAAGCGATATTCATAAAGGCTATGAGGGCCGCGAGGTAAAGCAACGACGAAGGCCAAGGCCCGGGGCCAGGTACGGGCGGCTTGCATGGCAGCGGGCAGAAAGGCCTCCTCATGCGCCAAACGTGTGGCTGTGTAAAGCGCTTCAACCGCCGCTGCCTCATTGGCCATCAGCCAGCGTGCAAAAGCGGGCATCACCTGATCGCGGTAGCGCCGCCAGTCAAAGCCATAGATTACCATCGCTCTTGCTCTCTGTTGCTTCCTTATGAGTGGCAGACAGCTTCAGCCTCCATCAACGAACCGACTGGTTCAGCCAGGGGCCCAACATGGACTATCTGGCAGAGCAGACGCTAACGAGACTAGTACTGGGCCATCCTCTGTGTAACCCTGCTCTACCTTTATCGTACTCGCATATGGGGATTTTCCCAAACTGTTAGCTCTATGGTACTCTGGAAAGGAATAGCGGGCTAGCGCTCTTGACTCCGCCGCTTGCTCCCTCCCAGCGGTGAACGGTGTCACTGCTCATGTATCTTAGAAAAAGAGGGTTGTTTTGTGCATGGATGGAATTGACTGTAATACATATGATTTTTTGCTAAGGAGCTGATGGCCATATGGCTGAGCAAGAGCATGCTGAGAGAAAAGAGCAGATTATTCCCGATTTCTATGATCAGGAGACGCAGCTCTTTGAGGAGTTCAATGAACCAGCACCTGCGCTCCCCTGGTGGCGGCAACGGCGCTGGCAGATCCTCCTCATCCTTATTTTGCTGTTTCTGCTCATTGGGGGGAGCGCTCTCACGGTTGTCGCTCTCAGAAAGGGGAGAGTGACCTATCAGTATCAGCGCGTTACACGTGGGACCTTTACCCAGGTGGTCAATGCCACTGGGACCTTGCAGGGGAGCGTCTATAACGTCAATGCTCCGACGAGTGGTAAGATCACCGCACTCTATGTCAGTGTGGGCCAGCAGGTGCGTTCTGGTCAGGTGCTCGCTAAGCTCGATTCCACTTCGCTGCAGGATGCCGTCAATCAGGCCCAGGCTCAGGTAAATGCTGCTCAGACGGCGCTGACTGATGCTCAGAACAACCTCAGCAAAGTGCAGGCCCAGGTCAATGCCAGCCTGGCCACAGCCTACGATCAAGAACAGAATGCTCTTTATAACTGCGACCATCCGGCCTTAAATCAATCAGTTCCACCAAATTGCAAGCAACTGGCCGAAGACCAATATGCCCAGGCTCAAAGCCAGGCAGAGGCGCAGCTCGCTTCGGCTCAGGCGCAAGTGGACAATGCTCAGAGCCAACTGAAGACCGCCCAGGCCCAACTGGCCACGGCGCAGCACAATTTAAACCTTACCACTATTACAGCTCCCCATGCTGGCGTGGTAGCCACAATTAATGGCAGCGTCGGCAGCTATCCCGGGGGT
>NZ_JADGHT010000166.1 GCF_019683755.1 Thermogemmatispora sp.
CCCGAGGAGCGTGGGATGAGCATGGGTCTGTTCGGTGTGCCCGCTCTCTTGGCCCCCGCTATCGGCCCTACCCTGGGGGGTTACCTAGTGACATACGCGGGCTGGCAGTTGATCTTTTATATCAATGTGCCGGTTGGCATTGTGGCCGTGCTGCTAGCGATTCTCCTGCTGCGTGAGCAGCCGGTGGAGCGTAGGCCGCGTTTCGATGCGGCAGGCTTTGTCTTTGCTGCTGGCGGTCTGGCGTCGCTGCTCTATGCTCTCTCGGAGGCCAGTACCTATGGCTGGGGGTCGACGCTGGTGCGAGGCTTTTTGATCGCTGGTGTGCTGGCTCTGGCCATCTTCACGGCCATTGAGCTAACCCTCGCGGCTCGCGGTGGTGAGCCGTTGCTTGATCTGCGGCTCTTTGCCAATGGCCCGTTCACGACCAGCACGATCGCCCAGATCTTTATCATCTTTGGCATGTTCGGGGGTCTCTTCCTCTTCCCGATCTATCTGCAGGATCTGCGCGGCCTGAGCGCCTTCCAGGCCGGTCTGCTTCTCCTCCCCCAGGCCCTGGCCTCGATGGTTAGCTCGGTGCTGGGCGGTGTACTTGTCGACCGCCTTGGCGTGCGCCCGGTGATGATTCCCGGTCTGCTGGCCCTGGCCTTGGCGAACTGGGAGTTGACGACGCTCTCAGTCCATTCCTCTTTTGCCTGGTTCCAGTGGATTCTCGTCCTGCGCGGCGTGGCGCTTGGTCTCTCGGTCCAGCCGCTGGCTGTGGCTAGCCTCTCGACCATTCGCCCGGATAAGTTGGCGCAGGCTTCTTCGATCAGCACCGTCACACGCTCGGTCTCCAGCTCCCTCGGCATTGCTGTGCTGGCAACGCTGGTCCAGACGCAAAACCAGATCCATTTCGGCCATCTGGCTGAGATGGTTACGGCCAGCTCACCACTGGGACAGTTGGTCCCCCGCATCCAGGCGCTCTTTATGCTGCACGGCGCCGATGCTCGCTCGGCCTATAATGCGGCCCTGCAGCTGATCGCTGAACTGCTGCAACAGCGCAGCTATGTGCTGGCCATGCAGGATGCGTTCCGTCTGACTCTGGTGGCTACCTTGCTGGCCATGCTGGCGACGCTCTTTGTGCGCTCCGGTGTCCGCCCCCGCTGGGCACGCCGGCGCGGCGCTCAGGAGGAGGGTCGGGAACGTACAACAGCCGCTATGGAAACGATGTTCGCCGGCTAGCCGGCCTGATTCGCTCGCGCATAACTCTCTGATGAACCTGACCAACGAGACCCGCACGGGATTGACCTGTTTCATAGTGCCTTCTTTGCTGAAAGAACAAGGAAGGTCTATCCGAGTACTTGAGGAGTGTGATTGAGATGAGACGCTTGATTCTGGTCCCTGTCCTGACGGTTATCGCTTTATTTGCGATTGTCGGCGGGATTGCTTATTGGATCTACTATAACTATATGTACTACAGCACCGATGATGCTCAGGTGACTGCTCCTATTGTGACCATCAGTGCGCCCACCAGCGGTACGCTGACGACGCTGAGTGCGAATCTGGGTGACCATGTAAATGCTGGTCAGACACTGGCTCAGGTGACTCCCGTCGCGGCGGCCACCACAGGGACAAGTGCCGCTACCACCGCTTCTACACAGCCAGCAGCTTCCACCACCTCCGCTGCTCGCACCAGTGCGGCGCGCTCCCTGCCTCTGACCAGCCCGATTAGCGGGACGGTGATTCAGGTGACCGTCGTCCCCGGTCAGCAGGTGACCGCTGGCTCTCCCTTGCTCGAGATCTATGATCCCAGCCACTTGACGGTAACTGCCTACGTGGACGAGAATGCTATCAATAATATCCAAACAGGCCAGAGCGTCGATATCACTATTGATGCATATAAGGACACAAAGTTCACGGGACATGTGAAACAGATCGTCCAGGCAGCAGCTTCGGAGTTCTCGCTCCTGCCAGTGCAGGATAACGCTAGTGGGAATTTCACCAAGGTCGGCCAGCGTATCCCGGTGATCATCAATCTGGACGGCTCTGCCGGCAAGACACTGATGCCCGGCATGAGTGCCGAAGTGACGATTCACCTTCACTAAGGGACAGCAGAGGGCCTGGCAACAAATAGGAAGCTGCTTTCCGTCATGACTTTGCCAGGTGTGACGGAGAGCAGCTTCTCGCAAGGTGACCTGGGAAAGGGGCTGGCAAGCCAGTTCCCTTCATTCACGCTCACTGGCTCTGAGCAGCCCTACGCTTCCATCCCACCTGAGATTACCTGACCAAGGCTATCCATTTCATTCATGGTCAGAGCGGCCTGAGCCAGTCCAGGAGCACCAGCCTCAAGGCAAGGGAGGGAATTAGAAAAGAAGTTACTAGCAAACAGGTCAAGAGGAAAAGAGATTTGAAAGTGCACAGGCAAAGGAGCTAAGCAGTGGTCTTGCTCATTTCAGGAGGTTTACTCGTCCTTGGTCTCTTGGCCATCGTGGCCTTAATCTGGGTGATCAGAAGCACTCCAGCCGAGGATCTTCCGTCGCGGGGTTTGGCTTCAGCCTCGCCGCGGGTTGAAGTGGCTCCCGCTTTCGAGTCTGGAGAGCGCGAAGCGCTTCCAGCCGGCGAGGACCACAGGAGCCATGAGCTGGCCTTGCTGAACCCGGAGCTTCATGCCCTGGCGACCCAGCTTCGCACTCTCCATCAGCAGTCGGCAGAGTTGGAGCAGCGCCTGGATATTCTGATCCAGGTCGTTGAGCGCATCGAGCGCTCACTTCCAGCCCGAACTGAGGCGGAGGCCAGCGTCGGCACCGAGTCACAGGATCAAGGAGCGAGTCAGTCCTGATAGGCTCAGCCGTAAGAGAACCAGGGTCAGGGGCGCATGGGCTGTCATAGATCGACTCTGGCGGCCCTCCCTGGCTCTGGTTTTTTGCGCCGGCTTTGACAGATCTTCCATCATGGATGCTTTGTCCTTTCCTCTTTGACCCTGACTAGTGCCTGCCAATCGCGTAGAATGATGTAGTCGAAGGGGAAAGCCAGCTCAGGAATGGCCTCGGGAGGGAACAAGGCCAGCTCGCTGACCTCACCCGGCTGTGGCGTTAGCCCCTCTAATGAACCGCCCAAAGGACGCGCTCGATAGGCCACGAGCAAGTGAGGGCTGCCTTTGCGACTGTAGAGGCCTAGGAAGTCCAGCAACTCTACCTTGAGATTCGTCTCCTCTTTTACCTCGCGCAAGGCCGCCTCCTCTAGCTCCTCACCACGATCAACGTAGCCACTGCAGAAGCTCCATTTTCCTCTTCCAGGCTCAATCTCTCGCCGACCTAACAAGAGCTGTCCCTCGTGTTCGATCACAACAACCGTCACAACCTTTGGCCCAAGATAGAGCACAAAGCCACAAGCCGGACAGCTCGGGCGTGCAATCGCTCCGACGAGCTGCTCCCGCAGAGGTGTGGCACAGAAGGGACAGTAGCGATAGATAAGCTCAGCCATCAGTCACCTCGCGTTTTTAGAGGAAGGGAGAACAGGCCAGCGATTAGCTCAGCTTCTTCTGGCCGCCGCGCTTCCGCTTCCCCCTAGCCCTCGGCAAAAGCCCGCGCCAGCATGACGACAGCAACAAATTGGCGGTAGATGTCTAGCAGATGATCACCACTCAGGCAGACGGTACGCGCCGCCGTCCGCTCCACGCCTCGCACGCTACAGGCTATGTCTGCCATGTCCGCCACTAAAAAGGTGACTTCCAGCCGCACCGGTAGCGTGAAGCTAGGGGGTGCCAGAGGCTCGCCGCACCTCAGACGCTCCACAGCGCGTCGTGCCCCCGCGTACAACAGTTCACAAGCTTTGGTTGGATGCAGATGGGCAGCGGCAAAGCGTCCAAGAGAGTGCTTCACAACAATCTTTTCGGCGGCAGGCGCTACCATCTCCGCTTCCCGGACTGCCACATCATCACCACTGACGAGCACGATCGGTACGCCGTAGTGGGCCGCTACCAGGGCGTTGATGCCTGCCTCACCTACCACCTGCCCGTTGAGGCGCACTTCCCAAATGGCAGCCGGGCTATAGGTGTGGCAGAGGACCGCCCGCTCTGCCCCAATCGAGCCATGATAGCTGACAAAGCAGACACCGGCAAAGCTGCTGTCAAGTCCCTCCATCATATAGAGAGGTTTATAACGACCACTGATCAGGGTGGCCTCCCCGGCCAGGTCCTGGGGATGAAGGTTGCGCATAAAGTGATGGGCATCATTGACGACAAACAGGCTGGCACCAGCTTCCTGGGCCCCAGAGATCACAGCATTGACCTCGCACGTCAGGAGCAGACGCCCTTGCTCATACTCAGGCTTTCCCTCGATGATCTGCTCCCAAGCGACAATGCCGCTGGTGCCTTCAAAATCAGTAGAAAGAAAGAGCTTCATCGCCTATCGACTCCTCAACGCTGCTCTTTGCCCCTTAAGCTGGTAGGGAGAGGGCACCCGGGCCGCCAGCCGCCCGACAGACCTCTACACTGGCCGGTCGTCCAGTTCGGCGCGGGTATTCTCTCAAAATGGCCTCTGACAACGGCTCCACTGCTGCCGAGCGCACCAGATTAATCGTGCAACCGCCGAAGCCTCCGCCCATCATACGCGCCCCCAGCACCCCCTCAACCTGGCGCGCAATCTCTACCAGTGTGTCCAGTTCCAGACAGCTAACCTCATACTGATCGCGCAGCCCCTCATGCGTCTGCCAAAGATAGGAACCAACAGCTTCTACCTCGCCGCCTTCCAGCAGGCGCGCTACCGCTAGGACCCGTTCATTCTCGGCCACCACGTAGGTAGCTCGCCGCCGGAGCACTGCGGGCAAGCGAGATGAATAGCGAGCAAGCAGCTCCGGCGTCACATCTCGAAGCGAGACAATGCGCGGTCTCGATGCTCCGCTACCTGGCATCGACTCGGTCTCAGCACGCACTAGCTCTGCAAGCAGATGCGCAGCTTCTTCGCACTGCTGCCGACGCTCATTGTAGGCGGAAGCTGCCAGTTCGCGACGTACGTGGGTATCAGCTACCAGAAGTGCTACCCTCTCGCTTTCAAAGGGGAGATAGCGGAACTCGAGCGAGCGGCAGTCAAGCAATAGGGCCTGTCCAGGGCGCCCGAGACAGGAGGCTGCCTGGTCAAGAATGCCGCAACGTACCCCTGAAGCCAGGTGCTCGGCTTGCTGGCACAGGCGTGCCACCTCCAACGGTTTCAGCGCTACAGCAGCGGCAGCCCCTTCTCCAATGCCAAATCCTCCCTCCGAAAAGAGCGCCGCCGCCCAGGCCGTCGCCACCTCCAGGGCCGCAGAGGAACTCATCCCCCCTCCCAGTGGAACATCGCCATTGATGACGGCGCTGAACCCTCGCAGCTTCAGGCCAGCCGCTTTCAACTCGCTCAGAACCGCCAGCACATAGCGCGCCCATGCAGGCAATCGCGCCGCCTGCGCGGTGAAAGCGGCTGGTAAGCCCTCTACCTCGATTTCTGCCAGTTCCTGAAACTGGCACGACCAGAGACGTACTCTTCCATCTCGCCGCCCTCGCCCAGCGAAAGCTACCACTCGATCGACAGCTAAAGGCAGAACAAAGCCCTCATTGTAGTCCGTATGCTCACCTATCAGATTGACCCGCCCAGGCGCCCAGGCCACACCCAGAGCGGGCCTTTCCGCCAGCAGCCCCTCGTCCGCGCCAAAGACTGCCGGAAAATGCTCGACCGCTACCCGCGCGGCAGCGGGCAGCTCTTTTGGCTCATTTGCTGTCATGAGCAACCCTCGCGATCGCTTCTCTCAGTTCTTCTGCTTTCTGGATAGGAGATGAATCGTTGGTCCAGAGCGACCAGAGCATCTCGGACGAGGCTGCATACTTCAGCTTCCCCGGCGCCCGTCCCACCGCCAGGATCTCAATATGGAGGTGGAAACGCTCATCGGCTAACTGATGAACTCCAAGCATATAGGGCATGGGGGCCATACGGCCATGATCTAGTGCATTATAAGCTCGTATGATCTGAAGCAGCAGGGCCGCTAGATCGTCCAGTTCGTGATCGCTGGTTGCCGCTAGATCAGAAATATGACGTCGTGGATAGAAATGCGTTTCGTAGGGATAGCGCACATAGGGGGGGAGGAAGACTTGCCAGCTTTGATTAGCCAGTATCTCGTAAGGGCCATGCTCCAGCTCGGCCCGCACCCGGCAGAAAGGGCAGCCGCGTCCCGCCTCCAGCTCCAGCCTCACGGTCTCCAGCTCTCTTTCAAGCAATGGCGGCAGCACTGAAACCCCATATGCCTGCCCATGAGGGTGCAGCTGTGTCTGACCAATGCCCGTGCCGCTATTCTCGAAGATCATCACCGCCGCATAGCGCTGACTCAGGTCGCGATACAGCTCGCGCCAGAGCCGGATGACTGCGCCCACCTCCGGTAGAGTGAGACGGGTAAAGGTGCGATCGTGATCCCGATGGTAAATCACCACGTAGGCCTCACCGACCGGCGGACGAAAAGGGGGAAAATCGTTCGGATGCAACCACGCTTGAGTGTCAGGCCCAACTCGCCCCTCGAGCACATCGGCACAGAAAGGGCACTGATCCGTTCCTTCTCGCCGATGCATCCGATGCGGCGCATTCACCACATAGTGGCGCAAAATCGGATTCCATACCAGAGCGTTTGAATCTTCTTGCATACCATCCCTGTCTTCAAGAAGACATTTGTTCATAGATAGCGATGGGCCGTCTGGGTGCCCAGCAACACACAGCGCCCAGCCTGGGCCAGAGCAGTTAGCAGGGCCCCCTTATCGACCGCGTCCTTCAGGGGCTGCCCTTCATCGGGGCCAAACAACCACTCATTCCACGTCTGCCAGTCAGTAAATAAGGCCCAGGCCACAGGAGCAACCAGGGCGTGGGCGGCACGCAAAATAGCCAGACCATCTTCATAACCTGGCTCCAGCTCGTCCACAGCCTTCAGCCCTGCCGCCTGTAGCGACTCGAATGTACGCAGCGAGCGGATTTCGCCCTCGACCACCTCACAGACCAGGCCGAGCATGAGACGCTCAGCAGCCGCCCCACGAACTTGAGCCGAGGCCTGCTCTGGCAAAGCCGCCTGCCAGACCGCGACCACCAGACTGCAGGGCGAAGGTAACCTCTGCAAAAAGGCCTCAATCTGGCGTTTAGTCCAGCCATGCCAGACATAGCTCTCATCATGCTGTTCTAACAATAGCGCCGCGTTCAAGAGCGCCCTAGCCCGCTCCCAGAGGGGCGAATTACCATCAAGGATAGCTACCTCTTGCGCTAACACAGAGCACACCTCTCCAGGAAGAATACACCCCAACGTCTCTATGATACCACCTCTGGGACCTGAGAGCCATGCGGTCAGGCCTTCCAGCGCCCAGCAGCCGGGCAAGGGTTCTTTCCTCTGGATTCAGAGGCGGTAGATAGGGTATAATGCAAACGGTCTGGGCGCAGTCTAGTCGCTCGGCCACCCTTTCAGCTGATCACATGCGCAACAAGGAAGGTATCCTACTGTGCCCTGGTGTAAATTTTTTGTGCCCAAGATCGCTACAGCCGGGATCAGGCCCGATGATCCCGCGCTGAACGAGCATATCGAGTACGCGAAGTGCATCAAAGGCCACGTTCTGAGAGACGCCAACGACTGGATTCTGTGCGAAAATCTGCCCACCCCCGACGCTCGTTGCTGGCAAGAAGGTGGTGAAACCCTCCTCTCGCTTGCGGGCCGTCGTGGAGGTGGAACAGAAGCCAGCCCCTCGCCAAGCTCTGACAGGCGGGGAAGCCCCGACGATGCCATCGCGCGGCGCAGCTTGTAGCCTAGCCCGCGCTTGATACCGACCCGCCCGGGAGGGAGCAGGCAGAAGCATATGCGTAAAAGCTCACCGTCATCCCCGACTGTCGTGCAACCCGCGCCCGAGCTGCTCGCGCGGGTTCATCATCTTCTGCTGGAGTGGTACGCCCGCGAGCAGCGACCGCTGCCCTGGCGCGCTACCAGCGATCCCTATGCCATTCTGGTCTCAGAAATCATGCTCCAGCAGACGCAGGTAGAGCGCGTCATCCCAAAATATCACGAGTTTCTAAGCCGCTTTCCTACCGTGGCGGATCTAGCCGCTGCGCCAACGGCAGCGGTCATTGCGACCTGGGTGCCCCTGGGCTATAATCAGCGTGCCGTGCGTCTGCAAGCCATCGCCCGTCAAGTTGTTGCCCAGTACCAGGGACGTATCCCTGATAGCTTAGAGGAGCTGCTCAAGCTAAAAGGGATCGGGCGCTATACTGCCGGGGCCATCGCCTGCTTCGCCTACCGCCAGCAGGTAGCCACAGTTGACACTAATATTCGCCGCGTGCTCCACCGACTGTTCATTGGTCTGGAGTATCCGCAATCACGCCTTAGCGATGTCGAGGTCCTGGCTCTGGCCGAACAGGTCCTACCCGCCGGTCAGGCCTACGAATGGAATCAGGCCCTGATGGATCTGGGGGCAACGATCTGCACGAGCGCCAGTCCTCAGTGCGAGCGTTGCCCAGTCCGCGAGACTTGCGCGGCCTACCGCGAGTTAAGCACCCAGAGCCTTTTTCCTTCGGGGGCAGTTCTGCGCACGCTGCGCAAAGTGGCCGAGAAGAAGAGCGGCTATCAGGCCCAGCCCTTCACCCAAACTGACCGCTATTTCCGGGGCCGCATCGTCGCTCTGCTACGCACTCTGCCGCCAGAGCAGCGCCTCCCTTTGCATGAGCTTGGACCACGGATCAAGCCATCCTATACTGAGGATGATCTCCCCTGGCTCCGGCGGCTTGTTAGCCGCCTGGCGCGCGATGGCCTGGTCGACTACCACGAGGAGGAAGGGGTACGGCTGCCGTAGAGAGATGCCCCTGAATATACTCTGCCTCTACTAAGGAAGAGCAGCGTCGTACTCATTCACTCGGCCCGGCTTCGGTCAGCCCTCCCACGAAGACAATGGCCGTCTCCCTGGCATTGCAACATAGTGTATGATATGTTGCGTGGAGACTGCGGCCCTATCAGTATCCCGCGGGGCCAGCCGCATCCAGTGGTCTTCATCGAACTATTCATGGGAGGGCTTACCCTTGCAGCTACAAAGTATTGCCGATATCGCCAGAAAGCATCGACATATATTTCTCTCGCCGCATTTCGATGACGTTGTCTTCTCGTGTGGAGGGACAATTGCCCTGCAGGCTAGCTGCGGCCTGCATCCTCTGGTCATTACTGTCTTTGGCGGCCTACCACCAGCTAACCACTCCCTTAGCGCACTGGCCACCTCGGTCCACCAAAGCATGGGCTTCGGCCACGATGCCCGCGAGGCAGTAGAGATGCGACGACGTGAGGATGCACGAGCGCTCGACTATCTCGGGGCTGACTATCTCTGGCTGGACTATCTCGATGCCATCTACCGTGGCGACCCTCCTTACTATACTCGCCAGGAGGAGCTGTTCGGTCCTATTCATCCCGCCGATCTGAGCATTGATCAGCAGCTTGGCCACTTGCTGGTGAACCTGAGCGAGCAGTTGCCTGATACCGTCTGGTATGCACCTCTCGGTGTGGGTCACCACGTTGATCATCAACTGGTCTGTTCGGCAGCCGATCGCCTAGTGCAGCGCCGTGTCAATGTCAAATTCTACGAGGATTTTCCTTACGTCACTCGCCTCGGCGAGCTGGAACGACGTCTGCACGAGTTTGGCGATACGCTAGAGCCAGCCTACGTCGAGATGTCTGAGTTGCTACCCCTGCGTCAGGAAGCCTCCCAGATGTATGCCTCGCAGATCGCTGCGATCTTCGGCGATAAAGAATCTATGTATAAATTGATGGACGAATATACCCACAATATTCGTCCGGTTGAGACCGTCCATCTCGAACGCTACTGGACCCC
>NZ_JADGHT010000167.1 GCF_019683755.1 Thermogemmatispora sp.
AACGAGGCAGGCGTAGCATTTTTGGATAGGGAGAGAGGGACGAAAGAGCCGCCCAACGGCTCGAGAGCGAGCGCGCTCCCATGTTGGGACGGCTCATCTTTGTTGGAGGGGAGATCTCAACGTGCCTGCTCGCGGGCGAGATGTGTCTCCAGCGCAGCCAGGTGCTCTTTGAGGCGACGATTCTCCTCGCGCAGTGTCTCCACATCCTGGCGCAACTGAGCGAGCTGTTCATCGGCCTGCCCTGCACTGCGCAGAACATGAAGGGCCACACGCATGCTGCGCAAGGCGCGTGTCTCCAGCTCGCGCGCAGCGGCTCGCTCCAGAGCAGGAATGGCGCGTCGCTCGCCGAAGAGCTGGAGGGCCAGGGCAGCCCCCTGACGCACGGCCTCCCAGGGATCATGCTCAACTGCCTCGCAGAGGCGGGTCACAGCTTGCTGCCAGCTTGTTTCCCGATAGAGATGACGCTCACGGGCTAGCTCTTGCAGGCCAGACGTTGCCGCCAGTCGCCACAGCGGCGGCTGATGACTGGCATCAAGATAGTCCAGGATCAGCGGGATCGCTCGTTCGTCGCCACAGCAGGCCAGACCTCGAAAGATCCCCTGCTGGACGCAGGCCTGCCATGATGGGCGCGCAATGGCTCGCTGTAGCACTTCGAGCACGCCGGCCACGCGTGTTCTGCCAAGCGCTTCCGCTGCCGCATGTTCGACAGCATAGCTTACATCGCCATCGTTGACCAGAGGAATCAGTGCCTCAGCCGAGCGCTGTGCCAGGGCACTCTGCTGAGGCACCTGATAGCGCCCCAAGGCGCGCGCCACGGTGGCCCGCACACGCGACCACTCACGCGCCTCCAGTTGATGCAAGGCGCGCAGCAGTATCTCTTGCGCGTCCTCTGTGCCCAAGTCTCCCAGCGCCTTAGCTGCGGCGCAGCGTACTCCCCAGAAGGGATCAGCAAAGAGCGCCTCCGCAAGCGCCTGGCGGCTGGCCTCATCTCCATGCCTCGCCAGGGCCTCTGCTGCTTCGATCCGTCCCAGCACATCGGGATCGTGTGCGAGCTGATAGCGCAGCATAGTGGCAGGTCGCTCGAATTCCAGCGTCTTCAGCAGCCAGCCGTCGGGATCAAAGCGCACCATCACAGGTTCGCGCTCCAGGGGAACAAAGAAGGTCTGGGTAGTCTCCCCGTTCTCGCCTACGACCACCTGCAGATTGACCACGCGTGTCTCGCTGCTACCGTCGGCCACGGGCACGCTGAAGCTCAAGTCAATGGGCGTGACAAAGCAGGGGGTCAGATCATCGATGGTCTGGGTCTGCTTGATTGTGAGTCTGGCTAGATGGCGCTGGCTATCCCAGGCATAGCTGACAGAGAAAGCCGGATAGCCGGCCTGGTAAAGCCATTGCTGGAAGAAGCGGGCCAGGCTGCGTCCGGTGACCTCCTCTAAGGTGCGCTCCAGGTCGGCAGTGATGACCTCACGGCCCCGGTGGCGCTCTAAATAGGCGTGTAGCCCCCGTCGAAAGGCCGCTTCGCCTAGCTGGTGGCGGAGCATATGCAGCACCCAGGCCCCTTTGCTGTAGAGATGGCGATCAAACAGCTCGAAGCCGTCGCGATAGTAGCCACGATAGACCACCGGACGGCGATAGTGCTTATCTTCCTCAAAGTAGAGCCGGGCCTCCTCTCGCATCATGAACTTGAAGACATCGCTGCCGCGGTCGTGTTCGATCCAGAGATGCTCCAAGTAGGTGGCAAAGCCCTCGTTGAGCCAGCCCTCTGACCAGTCGCGACAGGTGAGCAGATCACCGAACCATTGATGGGCCAGCTCATGGGCAACCGTGGTTACGGGGCCATCTTCGCCCACATCAAGCGCAGCTTTCTGATCGAAGAGCAACATGAAGCTGTGAGTCGTGGCCGTTGTGTGCTCCATTGCCCCTCGATAGACTTCGACGACGCTCTGGGCGTATTTGCTGTAGGGATAGGGATAGTCGAGATAGCGGCTGAAAAACTCGATCATGGCCGGCGTCTTGCCCATCAATAGGCGGGCCTCATCGCGGCGCTCCGGTCGTACATAGTAGGTAACGGGCAGCTCCCCGTAATGATCTTCGATAATGGCGAAGTCCCCGACGACCAGCGAGATCAGATAGGCAGGATGGGGCACGTCATGGCGCCAGTGATGGGTTTTGGTGCCGTCGCCGTTGTCGCGCACGCTGAGGAGCTGACCGTTGGAGAGGGTTACAAATTGCGCCGGCACGGTCACGATGATTTCGCTGGTGGCGCGGTCGTTCGGTGCCCAATGGCAGGGAAACCAATGACGATGGTACCAGGTCTGGCTGAAGGTCCAGGCCTGCACAGGGCGCGTCGGATCATCGGGCGTAGGCTTGTTGAAGTTCAGGCCAATGCGCGGCTGCGCCCAGTAACGCACGCCAATGGTGAAGGCCTCGCCATAGCGGTAGGGTCGGTCAAGGGTGACTATGAGACGCTCTGGCTCCAGGCTGTAGCTCAAGCTGGCTCCATCGTCAAGCATGACCTGCTCGATATGCAGGTCGACAGCATCAAAGGCAACTGTGCGTACTTCATCATAGAGGGCTGTAAAGGAGGTCCAGGCAGTACCTCGGACTGTCTCACGCTCAAAGTCAAGGCTGATCTCTAGTTTGACATGGGTGATATCAGCAGGGCGATCAGGAGCATAATGGACGCTATCGCCAGGCAGCTCAAAGGCGCGTGCTTTGGGTGGCGGCGCCACCAGCGCCTGCAGACCGCCTCCCCTCTCTTCTCGTAGACTCCAACCTTCACAACCCTCTGCTGTATAAGTAGAGTCAAAGTAGCTTCTCAATGGGAACCTCCTCTTTGGTCTTTCTTCCCACGCAGAGCAGTGGAAGCATCCTCACTCATCTTATTTCCGTTGTCAATGATGAGCTTTCAGGTATTGCTCTATCCAAAGTGATTTTTGCCATTGAAGAGGCCGAACATAGCAGATGAGCGGAGAAGCTGGTCGGGCAGCTTCTCCTTGCTCGCCGTGACTGGCAGCCGGACTGGACAGTTGGCCGGCCAGGAGAGACGAGTGAGGAAACGTGCTGGCCCCCGCCTGGTCAGACAGGCTCGTCCTCGCCTGGAGCCAGCCGCAGGCGGGAAAGCGCGAGCCGGGCCAGCCTGTCCAGCAGGGCTACTTTCCCTCCTCGCCGCAACTCAGCCTGGCTCTTCGCTTCAACTGCTTCCCTGGGCAGGGCGTAAATATCTATGTTATTGGTACCTGGAGAGAGGTTTTCACGAGTAGTATGCGTTACAAACCTGCACGGATCAATAGACTAGCCCAGGTCGCGCGTTTCTTGCGCGTTGCTCGCCTATTGCTATGGACCATCTGGGTGATTTACCGTGAGCGTCGGCGGGTGATTCGGGCCCACGAACGTGGTCACTACGAGGTTCAGCCTGACATTGAAGTCTTGATCAAAGTTCTGACGGCCTTCCGCGAGACCGCCATCAAACTTGGCGTCCTGATGATCAAGCTGGGCCAGTTTCTGAGTGCGCGCGCTGATCTGCTACCGGAGCAGGCGCTACAGGTGCTGGGCAGCCTGCAGGACGAGGTCCCGCCGGCGCCCTTCAGCCATGTAGTGGCGGTGATCGAAAGCGAGCTGGGCAAGCCGGTGGAGCAGATCTTTAGCCTACTGGAGCGCAAGGCGACCGCCGCCGCTTCTCTTGGCCAGGTGCATCGCGCGATCCTTGCCAGCACCGGCGAGACGGTAGCGGTCAAAGTGCAGCGACCGCATATAGAGGAGCTGGTCAATACCGACCTGAGCACGATTCGCTTTGTCATCTGGGTCATCTCGCGCTTTGTCGACACGAGCGAGTTCATCGATTTGATGGCCGTCTATCGCGAGTTTCGCCGGACAGTCTATGAGGAGATTGACTATCTGACCGAGGCCGCCAATGCGCGCCGTTTCCGCGAGTTGTTCCGCGATCAACCCCAGATCTATATCCCGCGCGTCTATGAGGAATATAGCTCGAAGCGGGTGCTTGTGCTGGAATGGATCGATGGCATTAAGATTAACGATTATGCCGCGCTGGAGGCCGCCGGTTATCATCGACTAGAGGTTGCGCGGCGTACAGTCGAGGCCTATTTCTTCCAGTTCTTTGAGGCCGGTTTCTTTCATGCCGATCCTCATCCTGGCAATATCTTTGTCAAGGCAGGTTCGCCCCCGGAGGACCCGGTGATCGCCTTTGTCGACTTCGGCATGGTTGGCTCTCTCACGAAGAGCATGAAAAAGGCTATGCGCGATCTCTTTCTGGCCTTTGTGGCCCGCGATTCGCAAGCCCTGGTCAATGCCCTGGGTCGCCTGGGCTTCCTGGGAGAACAGGCCAACCTGCCCGCTATTGAGCGCGGCCTGGAGCTGATGCTCAACCAGTATTATGGCATGACGCTGGGGGAGGCTCGTGAGCTGGATCTCTCGGATGTGGCTCAGGAGATTGAGCAGCTCCTCTATGGGCAGCCGTTCCAGATTCCGGCCCAGTTCGCTTTCACGGGGCGCGCCATCAGCGTCCTGGCGGGTGTGGCTACTGGTCTAGCGCCAGAGTTCAACCTCATCGACGTGGCCGCGCCTTATGCCCGCAAGTTTCTCGGCCTGAGCAGCGATCGACTGGGGGAGAATCTCCAGGAGCTCCTGCGCCAGATGCTCGAAAATGGCCGCGCAATGCTGACCTTACCTCGTGCATTGGAGCGCATCATTGCTCGTTTTGAGAGTGGTCAGATTGAGATCCGCTTGGCCGATCGTGGCTCTAATGGCCGGGGTCGGCGCTCCCGCTCGGGAGCTGGACGTAGCGCCGCTGGTCACGATGGGCGGGGTGGCAGCTTCTCCCTGACTCTTGTGAGTCTGGCTGCGCTGGCTGCCGCTCTCTATCTGCTCACCAGCGCCCATCTGTTCACCGCTGGCTGGTTCTGCCTTGGTCTGGCTGCCCTGGCCGTGCTGGGCCTGCTCCTGCGTCGCTAGCGCCATTTCGCAGGAAACACGCTCACAGCCTGCCAGCCGTAGGAAGGAGAGAGCAGGCCCAGACAGCAGCGCTGGACGTGCCTGCGCCAGATCTCTAGCTCAGGAGCTGCCAGCGCTCGCCGTCCTGGCGACGAACGCGGCCTTCTTGTTCGAGCTTGAGCAGGTGGGCCGTCAGCGATTGAGCCGCCAGGGCGTGGAGCGTAGAGGAGACATCGGCATAGACATGCGGCACAAGGGCGCTAACGGTCGCTCCCTCCGGGAAGCGAGCAAGGGCGGTGATCACTTGTTGCTCACGGAGCAGACGATGGTCAATATACTCAGCGAGCTTGCTGCCAGGGTCGGTGATAATGGGGCCGTGGCCCGGCACGATGCTGCGCAGCTCCAAGCGCTGCAGGCGCCGAAGCGAGGCTAGATAAGCCGTCATATCGCCTTCCGGTGGGGCAATCACCACTGTGCCCACGCCAGCGAGGAGATCACCAGCGAACAGAATACCGGCCTGCTCTAAGAGAAAGCAGAGATGGTCAAAGCGATGCCCTGGCGTATGGATAGCGAGCAGGCTATCGTCACCGACGGGCAGACGTGCCCCATCCTCCAGCTCTTCGTCGGCCAGGGTCACCCCTGCGCGACTAAAGGCCAGCACCGGTACCCCCAGCCGTTCCCGCAAGGCGGCCGCGCCACCGCAGTGGTCAGGATGGCCATGTGTGATCAAGATGCGCCGGATACCGCCACGGGCTTTCCCCGCCGTGATCACCTGCTCTAGATAGTCCTCTGCCTCAACTGCGGGGTCGATGACGAGCGCTCCCGTAGCCTCGCTGCCAACGATGATGGTATTGGTTCCTGGTCCTGTCATCACCGAGGGATTCGGGGCCAGGACAACTGTATAAGGCTGTTCCTTTTGTTGTCGTTTCTGCTCCTGCTGCATACCAGTACTCTTGCTTCTTCAGCCAAGCGAATGACTAGCCCAGCACCGCGACTCAGCCCTGAGTCATATGGGGCGGTACCTCCCACCCCTGTTCATCGCCGGGCAGATAGATACGATAGCCCTCCCCTTCCTGAACCAGGCGCGGCTGCTTGAGGGCCACGTAGTGCGAGGCCGCAAAGGCCAGGGCCTCCTCGGCGCGCGCGAAGGCTGCCAGCTCTTCGAGCTGGCGCAGGGTGGCAAAGACCAGGGGAAAGCTCCCATGCTGGTAGCGGGCCAGCGCCTCGGCGGGTCTGATCCAGAGGCCATCACTGGTCTCCAGATGGTCGTAAGCGGCCTGCTGAGCGGAGGGAGCCAGAGCCAAAAAGAAATGAGTATCGAAGCGGCGTGGCATCCCCTCGGGGGTCACCCAGTGAGCAAAGTAGTGGAGCTGATCGGTTGCCAACTGCAGCCCTTCACGCCGGGCCAGCTCGACTAGCGAGCCACGCCGCTCATGAAAGGCGCGGCGATAGTCGGCAAAGCGCGCCTTCCCGGCCTCATCCTCTGTCAAGGCCAGCAGCGAGCCATTGCGATAGGCTAGCAAGATCCCCGCTTCCTCAAATAGCTCGCGAATGGCCGCGGCTCGTGCACCGGTACCCAGGGCCGTCCGGCCCTCGGGATCAGCCACTTGCTCGCGGGCAGGCACAGGAGCGCAGAGTTGAGCGCTCTCCTCGGCAGCCCGGTCATCGGCTTTGATAGAGCCACCAGGAAAGACGTAGACATCGGGCATAAACTCGCTTTGGACGACGCGCCGGACCATAAAGACCTCCATTCCGCTTCCAGCGCGTCCGTTTCTCAACAGCATCACCGCTGAGGCCGGGCGGGGCACAACTGCCATAGGTTCTCTCTCCATCTCCTTTGAGGAAAGTTTCTGTAACCTGGACGTGATACTGTTATAGTACCATATGTGCTGTCACTCCGCAGGCGTGGCGCGCCCCCTTTACGGATGCCGCGGCCTGTGGTACGCTGAACGTGTTCATGCTCTTTGTGACAGAGATAAGCAGGATACACCCGGCAGAGTAGGATCTCTCAGCTCTCGATCGAAAGCAAAGCCGAGCCGAAAAAGTAGCTATGGATGCTGATGCACCAGTGATGATACAGTCGCAGGGTCGGCAAGGACGGCGGCGCCTGGGCCTGATTGGCGATCCTGTGGCTCATTCGCTCTCACCGCGCATGCAACAAGCGGCCCTTGATGCTCTGGGGATCGACGCGGTCTATGAGCTGTGGCAAACACCCGCCGATGAACTAGCTTCGCGCGTCGCCCTGCTGCTCGATCCGCTCTATCTGGGAGCCAACGTAACTATTCCGCATAAGCAGGCGGTGCTCCCTCTGCTCGACATTGTTGATCCGCTGGCGGCGCGCATCGGAGCGGTCAATACGATTGTGCCGCGCGATGGCTACCTGCATGGCTATAACACCGATGCGCCCGGTCTGCTGCATGCTCTACGCGAACTGGGGATAGGCAGGCCGAACGAGAGCACGACGATCTCTCTCACGGGCTATACAGCCATCATTCTGGGGGCAGGCGGAGCAGCACGCGCTGCAGCCTTCGCCCTGGCCAGTACCGGCGTTGAACGCCTGATCATTGTCAATCGCCACCTGGAGCGCGCCCAGCATCTGGCGGCGGAGGTTGGCGACTTTCTCACCGCCCAGCGTCAGGAGCTAAGTGTCCCCCAGGTTTTCAGCCTCAGCGACCCTGAGTTTCTGATCCCTCACCCGCTCTCGTTAATCATCAACGCCACGCCGGTCGGCATGCATGAGGACCTGAGTCCGCTGCCTGGTGAGGTATTAGCCCGCTTCGGCAACGAAACCTTCGTCTTCGATATGATCTACAATCCAGCAGAGACAAAGCTGCTCTGTCAGGCGCGGACACTGGGCATGCGGGCCTCCAACGGCCTGCCGATGCTGCTCCATCAAGGGGCATTGGCTTTCACCCTCTGGACGGGTCAGCCTGCTCCGCTGGAAGTGATGCGCGCCGCGCTTGCCGCCGAGTAGAGCAGGTCAGGCATGTTCAGCCAACCGTTCAGTTTGAGATTCGACCCTTTGGGCCGGCATCATGGTCCTGGCCTGCTTTTTCTCTTTCCCGTCGCCTTCTCTCTTACTCACACCCCAGATCAGTCGGGGGCTGTACTGGCAGCGGATTGGCCCAGGAACTTGCCTTTTCCCGCCGTGGGGACATACTATTATGCAGGAGGGATCACCAGCCAGAACAAGGGAGGAACCATCATTGAAACTGGCAAGCTTTTCAACGCCCGATAACCCGCGCGTGCGTGTGGGCCTGGTGCTCAACGACGAGATTGTCGACGCTGCTCAGGGAGCGCGCGCCCTTGGCTTCACTGTCCCCGACCAAATGCAAGCCCTCATCGAGCAATATGGGCAGGCTGAGCGCGGTCTTCGTGCCCTGCTGGAGCAGGCGCAGCAAGCCAACGGGCGTCTGAGTGCAATTCCCGCGCTGCAGGGCAGTGGCCTTGTGCAGCCGCTCTCTGCTGTACAGCTTGCGGCCCCGATCCCTCGTCCGCGCAAGAACATCATGTGCCTGGGACTGAACTACGCCGAGCACGCCCGTGAATCCGCCGCGGCCCGCGGACGCCAGGCCGAGCTGCCCCAGTATCCTGTTATTTTCACCAAAGCCCCTACCACCGTCAATGGACCTTTTGGCGAGGTAGTCATCGATCCTGCCGTCTCCACCCAAATCGATTGGGAAGTTGAGCTAGCGGTCATCCTGGGCAAGGGCGGCAAACATATTCGCGAGGACGAGGCTCTTAGCTACGTCTTCGGCTACACCGTGCTCAATGACATCTCAGCTCGCGACCTGCAGGCCCAGCACCAGCAGTACTTTCGCGGCAAAAGCATCGATGGCTACTGTCCGATGGGTCCCTGGATCGTTACCGCTGATGAGATCCCTGATCCCCATCGGCTCACCTTACGCCTGCGCGTGAACGGCGTTACCAAACAAGAGGCCAGCACAGATCAGATGATCTTCTCCATCCCCCGCATCATTGCCGTCCTCTCGAACGGCATGACGCTGGAGCCAGGCGATATCATCGCGACTGGCACGCCGAGCGGTGTCGGCTTTGCTCGCACGCCGCCTGAGTTTCTGCGTCCCGGCGACATCATGGAGACCGAGATTGTCGAGATCGGTGTGATGAGGAATCGCGTTGTCGGCGTAGAAGAGGCGCACTCCTCTGCCCGTGCCACGAGCGCGCAGCAGCTCTAAACACGGCAGGCAAGCTGCCAAAAGATGACGAGGCGACGGATTTTTGCTAATCCGTCACCTCGTCCGGCCAGGGAGAGGGCTATCTATCCTGCTACCCCTGCTGGTTCCCTATCGTCGACAGGCCAGCCAACGCGCTGAGCCGGCCGGAAGGGGCGGCCACCGCCGCCGACCAACTGCGCCTGAAGGTCCCTGTTGCGACCGGCGCAGCACTTTTGAGACCACATCGGGAGATCAGACCGCGACCTCTTCTTTGATCCAAGGAGGAAGCGCTCCCCACAGATTCAGAGCTCGCGGACGGGCATGCCATAGACGCGGCGGCGTTGTCACATCCTGATCGTAGTACTGCTCCAACTCGGCGGACAACTCGATGTGACAGCCTTCGGGGTCGGCGAAACGCAGAAAGAGATCATGGCCAGCCCCGTGACGTCCAGGTCCCCAGAGAATGGGCGTTTCCTGCCGACTGAGATAATCACCCCAGGCCAGCAAGTCCAGGCCACTATCGATACGGAAACCGATATGATCGACATCAGGATGCCCCTGGATCAAGACCAGGGTATGATGATCGGTGTTGCAACGCAGCCAGGCCCACTCACGCAGCAGCCAGTCAGAGATGTCAAAGCCCTCGGCTTGCTTATAGAATTCACCCATTGCCTCCATTTGTGG
>NZ_JADGHT010000168.1 GCF_019683755.1 Thermogemmatispora sp.
CGGATGGCGGTGCGTATCGGCAGCCGCGCCTGGGGGGGGGGTCTCGATAACGCTCATGTCGCGCAGGTTGACCAGGGCCATATGTAGGGTGCGTGGAATGGGGGTGGCCGTCATGGTCAGAACATCAACCTCTGTGCGCAATTGCTTGAGCCGTTCCTTGTGCATCACACCAAAGCGCTGCTCCTCGTCAATGATGAGGAGACCGAGCTGGAAGAAGACGACATCCTTCTGCAGTAAGCGATGGGTACCGATAATAATATCGATCTTCCCGAGTGCAAGATCTTCCAGAATTTGCTTTTGTTCCTTCTCGGAGCGGAAGCGACTGAGCAGCTCAACACGCACTGGATAGGGTTTGAGGCGCTCCTTGAAGGTATTGTAGTGCTGAAGCGCCAGCACTGTCGTGGGCACAAGTACGGCTACCTGGCGCTGATCGAGAACGGCCTTGAAGGCGGCGCGCAAGGCGACCTCTGTCTTGCCATAGCCAACATCGCCGCAGACCAGGCGATCCATCGGCCTGGGGCGCTCCATATCGGCCTTGACCTCTTCAATGGCCCGCGCCTGATCGGGAGTTTCCTCATACGGGAAGGCGTCCTCTAGCTCTTTCAGCCACGGCTGCTCGGAGTCAGGCGGGAAGGCATGGCCCTCGGTGGTTTCGCGCAAGCTATAGAGCCGCAGCAGCTCGCGGGCGATGTCCTGGACGCTCTCTTTGACGCGTGCCTTGGCGCGTGTCCATTCAGTGGTGCCAAGCTTGCTGAGAGCCGGCACAGCCTCCCCCATGCCGATATAGCGCGTCACACGGTCGAGCTGATCTGTCGGAATATAGAGCTTATCGTTCCCTGCGTAGCGGATCAGCAAATACTCGCGCTCGACCCCAGTCAGGTTCATTCTGACCAGGCCCTCGAAACGCCCAATGCCATGCTCCTGATGGACAACATAGTCACCAGGGTTCAGCTCAGTCAGGAAGGAAGCTGGAGTAACTGGCCGGCGCCGCTGGGCTGGGCGACGCTTAGACCAGCCAAAGACCTCGGTGTCAGAGTAGACGGTCAGGCCGAGGGTGCGCGATTGCCAGCCCTCGGCAAGGTGCCCCTGAATGAGCGTAAGACTGCCCTCGGGGGGAAGCTCCTTGATACTGGTGCCGGGGCTGAGATGGAGAGGCCCTTCTTCGTGGCTGGCCTCGTCGGCAAAGACTTCGGCCAGACGACGTGCCTGGGCAGTGACGATTACGACGCGCTCACGGTTAGCCAGAGCCTTGCGGCAGTCATGGACGAAAGCCCGGATACGCCCTCCGTAGGAGTTCGCGCTGCTGCAGGCCGGTAGCAATGGCTCTTGACTGGACAGATGAGTACCATCAGGGGTGGACTCGCCTGTGGCAGCCAGGATACCAGCAAAGTGCAACTGACGGCGTTGCTGCAGGCGCACATGAAGATCTTCCCAGCAAAAATGCGCCGGTCGCAGGTGGGCCGGATTCTCGCGCTCCGCCTCTAGACGCGCTTTCAGCTCCTGGGCCTGAGCGTCTAGGTCACAAATGCGGTTCTGGATATGCTCAGGCTCGTTTAGAATGACGAGAGCATCCCGAGGCAGGTAATCAAGCAGTGTGACCGGCTCATGTAAGTATGGCAAGTAGAAGGCGATATCTTCGAACGAACGACCCTGGCGCAGCAGCTCCAGATCACGCCGCCAGCGCTCCTCAGCGTCGCGGTGGAGAATACGTAGATCAAGCTGCTCTAGCTCTCGTGCCGCTTGTGCTCCCCGCGTTGGCAGTGCTTCGCGCGCTGGACCAATCAGACAGCTCGTCAGTGGATTGAGTGAACGCTGTGTCTCTGGGTCAAAGGTGCGCAAGGACTCGACCTGGTCACCGAAGAATTCGACGCGCACCGGTCGGGCCAGAGTCGGAGGAAAAAAGTCGACAATTCCCCCGCGATGACTGAACTGGCCAGGTTCTTCAACCTCAGCTACTGGCTCATAGCCCAGGTTGTAAAGGTGCTCTAGCAGAAGCGAGAGGTCTAGTTCTTCGCCCTGTTGCAGCTCGTACAGAGTGCGTTCCAACTCATAGGGCGGCATGAGCGGCTGCGTCAGTGCCCGCGCCCCACAAACGATGAGCAGGCGCGGTTCGCGCCGCGCTAGGCGGATAAGCACCTGCATGCGCTTCTGTATTGTCTCGGCGTCGCTAAGCAGGCGCTCATAGGGCAGGGCTGTACGCCCAGGGAAGTAGAGCACCTGGCTGCCCTCTGGGGCGAAAGCAGCCAGGCTCTCAGCTAGCGACCGTGCCCCTTCTTCGTCTTCTGTTATGATCAGCAGTGGCTGCTCATATGCTGCTGCCAGAGCGGCGATGATAAACGGACGCGCCGGCTCAGTAATTGCGTCAAGAACCGGTAACCCTTCAGCAGCACGCAGCCGCCTGAGCAGTCGTTTGAAGTCTGTTCGCTGGGTGAGTAATGGTAGTAAACCTTGGAGTGTCAATCTGGCCTCACAACACCGAGTAAGATTTCTTGGTGACTGGTCTGCTTGCTGTGCGTATTGCTGAGTGCTTAGCTCTGCGGGTGCCGTATCTATGAAGATCACCCGCTCTCCCGGCGCTGGCTGGTGAGACGAAGAGGAGAAGGCCCGCGTAGGCCATTCCTAGTGTAGCACAGCGGGCCAGTCCTGTCGAGAGAGCACCTCTTCCTGAGAGAATCAGCACACCAGACCAGCGCAGAAGCACACCCACACCTACCTGATAATCCCCTGTCCTGATCTGACTCCGGCTGGCTTGCAGTTGATCAGCGCCAGCGGACTGACCTCAGCTCAGATCAGACTCGGCTAGAGGGGCGACCTTCCCGCCGGGTTTTCTTATAGTTTATCTTATCACAACACAAGCTAAGTCTGCCAGAGAGAGCTGCAGGGCGAGCCTCTCGAAAGGAGGCACCGACGCCTACCTAAGAAGGTAATGACGCTTGGCCTGTAGCATCTCCGGCTAGCCGGCTACGTAGGCGGGCATAAGCCCGTCCGAGAGCAGCGCGCAGGCGCTGGGCCGAAGCTTGCAGTGCCTCATCGCTATCGCGGCCGAAGCCGCCAGAGCGGGGGGTCCCTCCGATTTCCAGGATAGCGGGACCGGCAAAGCCGCGTGCAAGCAGCTCCTCGCAGTAGCCCTCAATATCCAGGGTCCCCAGTCCCAAAGGCAGGTGATAATTCAACTGTGGCAGCGGGGTATCTGAGACGTGGACCAGGATCATCCGCGGGGTCAGCCTTAGATAGTCCTGCAGGGTCTCGGGGGGGGTATGATTGACATCCCAGACCAGACCTAGCCCAGGCACCTGTTCCAGCAGCCAGGCGCAGCGATCAGGTCGGGCAAAAAGACCAGCGGCAGGCTCGTTCTGCTCAATGCCCAGTGAGAAAGGCGGAGTCTGGGCTGCGGCAAGAGCCTGAGCTTCCTGCAGAGCGGGTACCAGGCGCTCTTCCAGCCCTGGCAGGACGTCGGGACCACTGAGAGGCGCCAGCAAGTGAAAATGCACACGGCTACATGGTAAACGGCGGATCGCGGCCAAATTGGCATGCAGTGCGGTTGCCAGCGTCGCGCCGCTTGCCGTTGTCCCTGCCTCAGTCAGGGAGAGCGCAATCTCTAAAGCACAAGTCAGGCCAGCTTCATGTAAGGCTGCTGTAAGCGTCTCGAAAGAATCGCCTAGCTCCTGCTCAGTGAGTCCTGCCTCTGAAGAGCGGAGCTGCAGCCATTGGAAGCCACACGAGCGAGCAAAGGCGATCTCCTCACGCAGAGGACGCCAGTGGGCGGGAAAGAGGCGGGCAACCATGCCTAGCTGGATCGGAGGGCGGCGAGCTTGTTGGCGCTGGCGCTGTTCCTCTGAACGACGTCGGGCCTCTGGGTCCCTGTTGATCACGCTCATCGCTGCCTCTAGGCCACGTGCAAGCACCAGCTCAATAGCGGCCACTGCTTCGTCCTCAGCCTGATCGAGCTGAGCACGCTCGGCGGGCGGGGGCACCCCCAGCACATAATCGACGACGCTCGTATGTCGCTCAGTCGGACGTCCGATCCCTACGCGCAGGCGTGGGAACTGGTCGCTATGCAAATGGTGGACAATGCTTTCCAGACCATTATGGCCCCCTGTACTGCCGCGCGCACGCAGGCGTAGGCGTCCAACGGGTAAGTCAAGGTCATCGCAGACAACCAGAATGTCTTGAGGAGAAAGGCGATACCAACGAGCAAGCGCCCCTACGGCCTCGCCGCTGAGATTCATATAGGTCAGAGGCTTTACAAGGATAACCTTCTCTCTCCCCAACCAACCGCTGGCCAACAAGGCGCGGCTACGTTCCTCATTCCAGCGCCACCCCCGCTTATGAGCCAGCTTGTCAACAACACGGAAGCCGACGTTGTGACGCGTCGGCGCATACTGCGGGCCGGGATTGCCCAATCCAACAATCAATTTCATCTATTGCCAGCTTAAATGCTCACCTTCTGTGATATTCGTTGAAAGCGAGAGAAGTCCGACAAAGGGGCAGTCGAAGTACGAGTTCATCGAACTGCTAGCGACCGTAGGCCAGACGCACAGCCAGATATTGGGGCAGTCCGGCCTTAATAATTTTCTCTTGAGTCTTCTTAATGTCATATGGCACGCGGTAGAACTCAAAGCCAGATTCCGTATCGTAGATCATAAAAGCGGCACGTGGATCACCATCGCGTGGCTGGCCAACGCCGCCGGGATTGATGATAGCGCGGTAGCCGGCGGGTGGGTCCCAATGGCCTTCTGGAGGAGTTAGCATCTCGTTTGTGACCTTGATCATGCTCTGACTGAGGCCGAGCAGAGCCAGCAGTTCCTCAATCTCACTATTCAGGCGGTCTTCGGCACTAAGAATCTCCTCTTCAGAGGTCCGTGATTCGATTGCCTCCAAGGCTGCCACGATATCAGCATAGGCCTCTTGCTGGCCATTGAATTCGGACTCGGAGCTGGCTGGCTGATCTGCACTGAGTGTGTCTTCAGCCGCGGAGCCATGTTCAGAGACGCTAGTTTCCCGAGTTGTGGCCGCCGCAGTTGTTGTGGCAGCGCCCTGAGGTTCCTGATGATAGGCACCTTCCTCTGATGTCCTCCCCGTCTCGCCCTCGCTCTGGCTGACAGAGGCAGGTCGCTCTGAACCACTGGTACTGGTCTCGCCAGCATCGGCGGCGATGGCAGCAGAAGCCGTTTTCTCCGTCTGCTCCCTGGAAGCGCCGGCACTCCCGGTCTTGCTAACGTTCATTGGCTGCTGGAAGATCACTGGAATATGAGTATGGCCCACAAAGCAAAAGCGACTACTGAAATGCTGGAAACTGCGCTCGGCCAGCACCTCGGAGGTCAGATACTCCCACAGGGGTCCGTAGGGGCTTCCGTGCACAAGCGTAACATCGCCGATATCGAGGCGCTCCGGAAGATTAGCCAAAAACTCGCGGTGCTCCTCTGTTAACTGCTGGGCTGTCCACTCGGCGGAGATGCGAGCCGCGGCACTAAAGTCATCAAGATCGATTTTATTCACCGCAGCCCAATCATGGTTTCCTGCGATAATCACATCAGTACGCTCGCGCAGCAAAGAAATGCAGGCATTGGGGTCGGGGCCATAGCCAACCAGATCCCCCAGAAACCAGATTTGATCGATGGGCTTCTCTTTAGAGAGTTCATCGATCTTTGCCAGCACTGCTTCCAGTGCTTCCAGGTTCGCGTGTATATCGCTGAAAACGGCGTAACGCATTGCTGTCCTTTGTGCCAAAGGTTAGTGCGAGCATGGTCAGGTCGTAAAGCCTATTCTATCATGTTTATGTCCACCTTACCAGTCTGTTCTGCTGGCAAGGTGGACCAGAATCGCACGACGCGTGAGGCGCCCGGCCCGACACACGGCAACCTCAGAGAGAGCTGTTGGACTGCCCAAGTGGGCCCGGTAGACCTTGCTCAGAGCGGGGGCGGTGCCGAAGCGCTAACTGGTAGCGCCGGCAGCGAGAAGCCCCAATCGAGCAAGCGACGAGCATCCTGAAAGCGAGCTTCGGAGCTGGCGGCGTGCAGAACCACCCCGATCAGGTGATGACCCTTATTCGTCGCCGAAAAGACTAGGCAGTAGCCGGCCTCGCCGGTAAAGCCCGTTTTAATGCCAGTAGCCCCTGGATACGTGCTCAGCAGCTCATTCGTTGAGGTCCAGACGTGAGCCAGGTGCGTAGCGGTCTCAGGCACAGAATACACGCGCGTCCGCACGATCTCGGCGAACAGGGGAATAGTCATTGCATAGCGAGCCAGTCGCACCAGATCGAAAGCCGTGCTATAGTGATTAGGGGCCGGCAGGCCATCAGGATTGGCATAGTGTGTCTGGAAGAGGTGGAGTCGCCAGGCAAAGAGGTTCATGAGAGTCACAAACTTCTCGGATGAGCCGGCCAGGCCATCGGCAATTGCAATGGCAGCATCATCACCGGAAGGCAGGAGTAGAGCGTAAAGCAGATCGCGCAAGGTCAGTCGTTCCCCCACTTGCAGGCCTGCGTTGCTTCCATCATTATCGCGGGCCTCATTCACGGCATCGGCGCCGACGGTGATCTCCTGATGAAGATCACCGATTTGCAGAGCGATGACCGCCGTCATAATCTTTGTTGTACTGGCCATCGGGCGGGGTACCTCGCCATTCATATCGACCAAAATGCGGCCGCTGTCAGCATCGAGCAGCATCGCCTCAGCGGCGCTCAGAGCTGGCGGCGTACCGTGAGGAGTGAGCACAGGAGCCAGGGTCGGTGTTGGCGTTGGGGGAAGCTGCGTGCCGGTTGCCGTGGGGGTCGCTGCTGCAAAGGGACCGCTTGCTGGTTTGGCTCCGAGAGGAGTGAAAACCAGCAAAGAGGTCCCAATAGCGATGCTGGCAGCCAGAACCAGGAGGAGCGCCGCCAGAATGCGACTTACCAGTGGTGACAGAGTTGGGAAAACAGAACGGGAACGCTGCTGTTGTTGTGGCAAAGCAAAGTTCTCCTTCTTCCGCTCAGTTTCCACAGGGCGAACAGCTGCTGGGCAAGGGTCAGGCAGTTCCCACCTCATGAGGCGAGGCGAGCCATCCCTCCGGCTAGGCTGTATCCTTCCCCTCCAAGAGGGAGGGGTAGCGGGTATGGTAATCCGTCACACGCTGGAAGGCATCGGCCACACGCAAGATCGTCGCCTCGGCAAAAGCATTTCCTAGAATCTGCAGGCCCACAGGCAGACCTTCGCTGAAGCCGCTAGGGATCGAGATGCCACAGATCCCAGCAAGGTTTGCCGGAATAGTAAAGACATCGTTCAGGTACATCTGATAAGGATCAGACAGCTTCTCTCCTAGCTTAAAGGCCACTGTTGGCGAAGCAGGACTGACTAACACGTCGCACTGCTCAAAGGCGCGCTCGAAGTCCTGAGCAATCAAGGCTCGCACCTTCTGGGCCTGTTTATAGTAAGCGTCATAGTAGCCGGCAGAAAGCACATAGGTTCCCAGCATGATGCGTCGCTTGACCTCTGGCCCGAAGCCATACTGGCGAGTCTTATCCAGAGCCTCCCACATATCGCTTGTATCGCGATAGGAGTAGCCATACTTGACGCCATCATAGCGGGCCAGATTAGCGCTGGCCTCAGCCGGGGCGATGATGTAGTAGGCAGCGACCCCATAGCGGGTATGGGGAAGCGAGACCTCACGAATTTCAGCCCCTAGCTCGCGCAGGCGCTGGATCGCCTCCTGGCCGACACGGGCCACACCAGGCTCCATACCAGGAGCCTCCCAATACTCCACCGGCACGCCGATGCGCAAGCCGCGGATGTCGCCCGTCAACTCAGCCGTATAGTCTGGCACCGATGCGGGTGAGCAGGTTGAATCACGCGGATCAGGGCCAGCGATTGCCTGCAAGAGCAAAGCGGCGTCACGGGCTGTACGCGCAAAGGGGCCGATCTGATCCAATGAGGAAGCGAAAGCAACCAAGCCGAAACGTGACACGCGGCCATAGGTGGGCTTCAGCCCCACGACGTTGCAGAGCGCAGCAGGCTGACGGATTGAGCCACCGGTATCGCTGCCCAGGGCTCCCGGAGCCATCCCCGCTGCCACCGCTGCTGCAGAGCCGCCGCTGCTCCCGCCAGGTGTACGTTCCAGGTCCCAGGGGTTATGTGTTGGGAAAAATGCTGAGTGCTCAGTTGAGGACCCCATTGCAAATTCATCCATATTGGTTTTTCCCAACATGATCGCGCCGGCGGCAGTGAGGCGTTCCATCACAGTGGCATTGAAGGGGGGGCGAAAATGCTCCAGCATGCGCGAGCTGCAGGTGGTCGGAATATCCTTGGTGCAGATCACATCCTTAATAGCCAGAGGAATACCTGTCAGGGGGGTGACCTGCTCGCCGCGCTGAAGACGCTGATCGGCCTCATGGGCCTGCTGCAGAGCCAAATCCGCTGTCACCAGGGTAAAGGCGCGGATACGCTCATCGAGAGCCGCGATCCGTTCCAAAAAAGCGCGCGTCAGCTCAACAGCGGAGATTTGACGCTGACGCAGCAGCGTCGCCGCCTCACTGATGGTTAGCTCATGCAATGCGCTCATCGCTTAGGACTCCTCCAACACAGCATTCACCTTCAAACACTGCTCCTCCTGGTCGGGGGCGTTGGCCAGCAGCACCTCCGGGGGATAGGACGGACCGGGCTCGTCCTCACGCATCACGTTCGTGAGGCGTGAGGCGTGCGCCAGGGGAGAGACCCCACTCACGTCGGCCTCGCGCAAAATAGCCATGTGCTCTAGAATGCTAGACAACTGCTGGCGGAATAGCTCAACCTCCTCTTCGCTGAGGCCGAGCCGGGCCAGTTGAGCAATGTGGAGTACTGTTTCTCGATCGATCAAACCCCGAGCCTCCTTCACTCTAACTAACCTGACGACCGGTTTGGCGTAATATACAGTGGAAGCTTCAACGAGCCGGGATAGAGACGCTTGACGAGTTTGGTAATCTGCAACAAGTGTCACAAGGAAGATCGTGCAGGATGGTACTGCGCTGCCTCCCGGAAGAGTCGTGCGGCGGGCAGCCTACCAACGGATATGGAAGCCACTCAGTGGCTCACTAGGCTGGCGCCAGTCAACGCGAACCTCGTGGACCTCGGCGGCGGACGGGCCGCGGTGGAGCAACGTCAGCAACCGTTCGAGTGCGGTGCGTGGCCCTTGCGCCACTACTTCCACGCTCCCGTCGGCCAGATTACGCACATAGCCGCGCAGGCCCAGGGCCGTAGCATGATGCATGACAAACTGGCGGAAGCCAACCCCCTGGACGTATCCCAGGACGCGGGCGTAGAGTTCTTGCCTCTCGTTGTCCTGTTGCATGGCTTTCATGATACCATACTCCCCTCTTTGAGCATAGTCCCTTTCTCGGGAACAGGACGGATGGCTGAGCCCGGGCTGCTAAGCGGAGCTGCTACTCTGGACGAGACAGTGACCCGCCGTCTCGGCTGGCACCGTCCGCCCTTGTCGGCAGGATCGCCAAAGCCCCCAGAGAAGGAGGTTTGACCTTCAGCCAAAATTCAGTAATCTTTGCTAGACTGACAGCAGATTGCCATCGTGGCTCCACTATCAACGTTATTATAGAAAAATAACGGAGGCAGGTGCTGCAGTGGTCAGCAATGCTTAGCCCGAGGAAGAAGGGTGGAGAGACTGACATCCTGAGCAAACCGGTATCACCCAGAGCGGGC
>NZ_JADGHT010000169.1 GCF_019683755.1 Thermogemmatispora sp.
CGGTTAGTCCTAACGGATTTCGGTATTGCCCGCGCAATGGAGAAAGAGATCCCGCTGACACAACGGGGTTGGGCTCTTGGCACTCAACACTATATCGCTCCCGAGCAAGAGAAAGGGCAGGCCGAGCCGGCGAGCGACATTTATTCAATGGGAGTAGTAGCCTATCAGATGTTCACAGGCCTGCTCCCATTTCAGGCGATTGTACGCAGTCACTCAGCTGAGCTACCTCCACCGAGCCAACTCAATCCAGCGCTCAATGCCGAAGTAGATGAGGCCATCCTGCGAGCCATGCACATTGATCCAACGCAGCGCTGGCCGAACGCGCGGGCTTTTGCTGACGCGGTGAAAGCAGCTCTCGCCTCAGCCGCAGTAGCCCCGACCGTGATTGTCCCTCCGCTGGAGCGCAGCTCTACCCTGCGCAGTGGGGCCAATCTATTAGTGCGCGCACTCATCCCTGAGAATCCGTGTGGGAGCTGTGGGCGAGAAAACCGGCCTAGCTCGCGCTATTGCCGCCATTGCGGGCAGGCCCTCAATGGCACTTCCCCGCTCGTCATTGATGTCTGCCAGGTTGGCTATGTCAGCGATGTAGGACGGCGCTACGTAGCACAGGACAACGAAGACATGCTTCTTATCGTCCAAGGGCTAGGCCTGGGTCTCGGGCTGCCGCCGCGTCCATTCGGTCTTTTTGGGGTTGCCGATGGCCTGCGGGGTCCAGAGGGGCGTTCCATAGGGGGGCACGAAGCAAGTCATCTGGCCATCGCCACAGTGGCCGATTTCTTGATCCCGCGCCTGACTGCGCCTCCTCCCAAAGCCCACAATGGAAGCTCCTCACAAGTCGCACAGCAGGCCGAGGCCTGGCTGCGAGAAAGCGTCTTACGCGCCAACCAGGTCATCTACCATTCTAACGCCGACTATAACACTGCGATGGCCAGCACGCTGACGGTGGCCCTGCTTCACTGTCGCCACCTCTATGTCGTAAGCGTTGGAGACAGTCGGGCCTATCACTTTGTCCCCAGCAGGGGTCTCGAACGCATCACTCGCGATCACTCGCTGGCAGCTCACCTGGTTGAGGCGGAGCTCATAGCACCCGATGAACTCTACAACAGCGCTCGGCGCCATCGCCTCTACCGCCATCTGGGTTTGGCGCCCCATCTGCCCGTTGACTTTTTCGATTGCCAGGTAGCAGTAGGCGACCTCATTCTGCTGTGTACGGATGGCCTCTGGCATATGCTCCGCGACGAGCGCTTGAGCGAGCTGCTGGCGCGTGGGGGTGATCTTCAGCAATTGGCGCGCTCACTTGTTGACGAAGCCAATCGGGCCGGCGGTGAGGGCAACATCAGTGTCATTCTTGTGCGCGTACAATAAAGCGCGGGCCTGCCTCTTCACCCACCTTTGACTTGGCGCGTCTGTCTCTCTGCTTCCCGGCGCCAGCCCAAGAAAGAGAGAAAGAAAGGCAAAAAAAGACCAGGCCTCTAAGCCTGGACATTCAGAAAGGTCTGCCATGCGGACAGAAACTACTTCTGGGCATGGCCCTCACCGGAAGCGCGCTGAATGCCTTGCGACTGACAGGTCAGCCGCCCACAGGACCGGTAGCAGCCTTGATCACCCGCTCAATCTCCCTTACCACGCGGTCCTCGCTTCTTGCCTGCACCTTGCCTGTGCCGCTTCCGGTGAGAGCGTACGACACGGACGGAGGAGTAGCCCGATACTGCCATCCGCCACGTGTGAGCCGCCCTCACACCTCAGCGGGCGCCAGCGGCTGCCAGCTCCTTCTGAGGCTCGGGCTGACTGACAGTGATCGCGATGCGCTTAGGCCGGCTGGCCTCACTGACCGGAACGCTGATGGTCAGCAGACCATGCTCATAGTGCGTCTCGATCTGATCGGCCATGATCGGCTTAGCAAAGGTGATACTGCGCGTACACTCGCCGGAACCGATCTCGTGCAGCAGCCAGTTCACCTGCTTCCCCTCGTCCACCAGGGCCGGATAGCGCGCCTTAATCGTCAGGGTGTTCTCCTGGACCGTCAGATCGATGTCCTCCGGCTTCACGCCCGGCAACAGCGCCTGCACCTGATAGCCCTGATCGGTCTCATAGACGTTCAGGGGCAGGGTTGGATTAAAGGGCGTACCGAAGAACGGACGCACAAAGGTCTGCTCGAACAGCCGGTCCATCGCCTCGCGCAGGCTCATCATCTCACGCCAGGGATCGAAGCGAACCATCGTCGTCGTCATGGTCCGTCACCTCCTTCGTCGTGATATGACTACCTTGTCACGCAGCGATGTCAGGCCATCACGGCGACACCTTCCATCAGGGTGGTCCCGTGCCAGAAGGTTCTGGACGCGCTCCACTTGCCCAGCCAGTCAGTCTGGTGCTTACCCGACCACGACCAGCTCCCTTTGCTGTCCGTCGATTGACGGCTTGAAGGAAAGGATGGACGGGTCAGCAGGTCAGCAGCCCAACCCTCGACTGGCGGGCCTCCTTCTGGCCTTTCCACCCTCAAGAAACAATGGCGGGGGGGAATTTATTCCCACCGAGAAGAGGGAGAGAGGCACCCTGAGATTCCCGGAGCCGCTTATTCGGTAACCTGTGTCCAACAGCGCAGCACCTCGGCCACGCTCCAGGCTTGAGCGAAGCAGCCAGCAGGCGTAAAAGGAGGCTCCGGCTCGGCTACCTCGCTAATCGTTCCCAAACAGGCCTCCCACAAGTGGCGCACCAGTGGCTCCAACAGAGACAGAATCGCCTGGTTGTCCTTGTAGACATGGAGGTAGGCATCGATATAGGCACCAATGAGCCAGGGCCAAACTGTCCCCTGATGATAGGCGCTATCGCGCTGACGCTGATCGCCATTGAAACGCGATCGATAGTGGGGGTCACGGGGACTCAGCGTGCGTAGCCCCAGCGGCGTCAGCAGCTCGGCTCTCACGCGCTCGACGACGCTGCGCGCCTGCTCATCGTTCAACAGGCGACGCGGTAAGGCCACAGCAAAGAGCTGGTTCGGGCGAAGAGCGGCATCGTTTTGCCCCAACTGCCCATCGACATCGATCACATCGTAAAGATAGCCTCCCTCGGCATACCAGAAGCGCTCAGCGAAATGCTTACGCACCTGGATGCGCAATTGACTGTAGCGTGTGGCATCAACGGCCAGGCGCATCGCCCAGCTCTCCATACAGGCCAAAGCATTATACCAAAGGGCATTGATCTCGACAGGCTTGCCGCGACGCGGAGTCACCGGGCAACCATCAACGCGGGCATCCATCCAGGTCAACTGCAAATCAGTCGTTCCCAACCCTACGGAGAGCAAGCCATCGCGCTCATCCATACCGATGCCGTAGCGCGTCCCGCGGATGTACCATTGCAAGATCTCCTCAAGGACAGGAAACAACTCCTTCAGCAGTGTCCAGTCGCCAGTTGCAGCTAGGTAGCGGTCAAGAGCCCGGAAAAGCCAGAGCGAGGCATCGGCAGTATTATACTCTGGCTCTGCGGCATTCTCTGGAAGGCGATTCGGCAACAGCCCCTGATTAGCGGAGGAAGCGAAGGACTTGAGCAGTCCCCGTGCCTCGCTATAGCGACCAGTGCTTAAGAGCAGGCCAGGCAGCGCAATCATAGCATCGCGGCCCCAAACCTCGAACCAGGGATAGCCGGCAATAATCGTCTTGTGATCGGGCGAGAGCTGCAAATAGCGCTTGCCTGTGGGAGTAAGCACATACTGCGGGCGCGCCACAATAAACTGATCGGCAGCTACGACCAGACGTGCCCGAACAGGGTCAGTCTGGGCCAGATCATCCACACTGCGATCGGCTACAGCGAGGAGCTGCTTGAGACGACGGCGGTGATACGCATAGGCCTGGGCGACATGCTCCTCATGCTGGGAGCTGCCCAATGCAGCAGGCGGCTCGTGCTCGGCGCTGAGCACCAAAGTGACACGCTCCCCTGGAATCAAAGGAAGATGGAAAACGCCTGGCAAATACACATCCTCCTCACAGGGCAAGCCACGATCGCGATCATGGCGATGGAGTACACGCCAATACCACAATCCTCGCGGCTCAAAGCGGGCACTCGGGCCCACAATGAGCTGACAGGTAGGAGCATCAGCACTGGCGCGAATACGGTAGCGATTGCCCTCCTGCTCGACCTGGAAACGCCAGCCAGGATCACCGCGCATGGTACTATGATGGCTGCGGGCGACACAGAAAGGCAGCAGCGTGAGAAGGGAAGGAGCTTTCTCCTGCTCGCCTCCCTCGTCATAGCTGCCGTGCAAAGTGTACTGAACATAGGTTGTATTCTGCCCGTACTCCATCCAGATCCGCTTCTCTAGCGTGAGAGCCTGTCCCAAGCGATAACGAAAGCAGGGAATGTCGCCCTCCAGACAAACGCTATCGAGGTACGACATTCCCTGCGGGTCAAGCGTGCCATCGTGGTACTCGTTGACCCCCAATTTCAGGATCGGACCCTGGGGGAGACGAAGCTCCTCATCGACCTTTGTCACGAGTACCCAGCGCTCGACCGGCGGGCGAAGGGCGGCGACAAGCAGGCCGTGGTAGCTGCGCGTCGTGGCTCCGAGCAGTGAGCCAGCGGCGTAACCGCCGAGACCATTCGTAACCAACCATTCGCGTTCCAGACCTGCCTGAACATCGCCGCAGATAGCGCGGCCAAGTGAGAGATTCCATGCGTTCAGCGAAGTGCGCTTCATTGCGCTTGTCTCTGACTGTTGCATCATGGCCCTCGTTCCCCTGGCGCTAAGCTAAGATGGAGGAGTGGGAGCCACCGCAGCATACCGAGCAAGCAAATAAGCACCGCTGCAGGGCCTGAGCATGCTCCCCCATCCCTATCTATGTATGATCTCTCCATCCATCGCTATCGCTGCTGCACGAGCGTTGGCAAAGCGGAGCAGCGCCTCAGAAGCAGGCAATTACCCGCAGAAATTGAACTGGCCGTCTGGTCTCGCTGGCAGAGAGCAACCTGCCTAGACGAGGAGCCCCGACTTAAGGGCGTGGTAACTCGCGTAAAGCCGTCTTCATCCGCTGCAAGGCGGTCTCAATGCGCTCCTCGGGAGCTGTCATAGCAATACGCAAATAGCCTTCACCGGCGGCGCCGAAGTTTGACCCTGGCGTCAACAGAACGCCAGTCTGATCGAAAAGCCAACTAGCGAAATCACGCGCCTTAAAGCCTTCAGGTACTGCTGCCCAGACATAGAGACCGGCCTGCGTCTGGCGAGCGCGCAGTCCCAAGCTATTGCAGCCTGCCACAAGCAGATCACGGCGGCGACGATAGATAGCGTTTCGCTCCTGTATCCAAGAATCGGGCAATTGCAGAGCTGCAATGGCTGCGTGCTGGATCGGGCGGAACATACCGCTATCGACATTGCTCTTGAGCCGTCCCACGGCATCCACAACCTGGCGATTGCCGACCAGCCAGCCGACACGGAAACCCGCCATATTGTAGGTCTTACTCAAAGAGTGCAACTCGACAGCCACCTCACGGGCGCCCGGAATCTCTAGAATGCTCGGAGGGCGCTGCTCGAAATAGACCTCGGCATAGGCCATGTCATGCACGATCAGCAGGTCATGACGGCGTGCAAAAGCAACGGCTCTCTCAAAAAAAGCAGAGTCGGCGCAAGCGGCAGTAGGGTTGTTCGGGTAGTTCAGCCAGAGGAGGCGGGCCTGCTGTAGCACTGAAGAGGGAATGCTCTCCAGATCGGGCAAGTAATCATGGCTTTCACGCAGCGGCAACAAATAAGGATAGGCTCCGGTGCTAGTTGTACCTGTCACGTAGACGGTATAATTGGGATCTGGCACAAGAGCCACATCGCCTGGATTAAGCACTGCCGCTGCGACGTAGGCTAAGCCCTCTTTTGACCCCAGGAGGGGCAGTGTCTCCTCTTCGGGGGTCAGAGTCACCCCAAAGCGCCGCTCAAACCAGGCAACAAAGGCCTCATGGAGCGTGCGCATCCCGCGATACTCGGGATAGCGATGGTTTTGAGGATCATGCGCCGCCTGGCAAAGGCGTTCAATAACGGCGGAGGGTGCCGGCAAATCAGGATCACCCATCGAGAGATTGATGACGTCGACTCCCGCTGCTAGACGAGCGGCCAGCTTCTTCTGCGTTTCGGCAAAGTGATATGGCGGTAAACTCTGAACAAGGCGTGATAGCTGCACGGGTGGCTCTCCTTTTGCATTCGCCAACAAGATCAAGCCGCCAACATCCTTATGGCGGCAATTGCCTGGAACAGTGACCCCTGCCTACTCGGTGGGGGCAGCCTCGTACCAGTTCCGTCCCACTTTGGTTTCGACCCTGAGCGGGACCTTTTCCGCAATCTCAGGGATATCCTCCATGATGGCTCGTACCAGCCGGCGTGTCATCTCCAGCTCCTCCACTGGTACCTCAAACACCAGCTCGTCATGTACCTGAAGAATCATACGCGCTTTTAATCCCTTCTCCTCAAACGCGTGCTGGATGCGGATCATGGCGATCTTGATCACATCGGCGTTAGTGCCCTGAATGGGCATATTAATTGCCTCACGCTCTAGGGCCTGACGTTCTGGTCCGCTCAGCGTCCGCAAATCTGGCAAGAAGCGCTTACGCCCGAAGAGCGTATTCACGTAGCCCTGCTTGTAGGCCTGGTTTAACGTGGCATCCACATAGCGTCGTACCTCGGGGAACGTCTCATGATAGCGCCTGATAAACTCGCTGGCCTGAGCATTGCTCATACCGGTCACCTGAGCCAGCCCAAAGGCCGATTGGCCGTAGAGAATGGCATACACCACTGTTTTGGCTAGACGACGTTGCTCAGGTGTCACCTGGTTGACTGGCACATGGAAGAGAGAGGAGGCCGTAATCGTATGGATATCTTCTCCCCTCTGAAAGGCCTCTACCAGGCGCTTCTCGCCAGTGATACGCGCCAGGATGCGTAGCTCGATCTGAGAGTAATCGGCAGTGAGCAAGACATAGCTTGGATCAGCGATGAAGGCGCGGCGGATCTGGCGCCCCAGATCTGTGCGCACCGGAATATTTTGCAAATTGGGGTTACTGGAAGAGAGACGCCCACTGGAGGTTACGGCCTGGTTAAAAGATGTATGTACGCGTCCGGTCACGGGGTCCATCAAAGCGAGCAGCCCATCGACGTAGGTGGACTTCAGCTTAGTAAGCTGGCGATATTCCAACAAAGCATCGACGACCGGATGGTAACCCTTGAGGCCCTCGATGACTTCGGCGCTGACGGAATAGCCCGTGCGCGTCTTACGCCCTACCGGAAGCTTCAACTCGCCAAAGAGTACCTCAGCTAGCTGGCGTGTTGAATTAATATTGAAACGATGTCCAACCGAGTCGTAGATTTTCTGCTCCAAGACGCGAATTTGCTCATTGAGCCGCTCACCGAAGTCGCGCAGAAAAGCGGCATCCAGAGCCACGCCATGCAGCTCCATCTGAACCAGCACCGGCACAAGCGGCATCTCGATGCGCTCGAACAGCGTCCACAGGCCCTGGCGCTGCAAGTCCCGCCGCAGCGGCTCTACCAGGCGCAGTGTCATGTCGGCGTCAGCCCCAGCATACTCGGCGGCGCGCGCGACGGGAACCTGTGCCATACTGATGGCCTTGCTACCGCTACCGATGAGCTGAGCGATGGGAGTCATCACGTATCCCAGGCGTTGAAAAACCTGCTCTTTCAGCCCCAGGCCACGCCGACCTGGGTCAAGCAAGTAAGCTGCCAGCAGCGTATCGAAGGTCAGGCCCCGGATGCGAATCCCATAGCGTGCCATCACCACAAGATCGTACTTAGCATTGTGCATATATTTAGCAATTTGCTCATCTTCCAGCACCGGACGTAGTCGCTCCAGCACAAGAGCTAAGGGAAGCTGAGCCGGCGGTTCTTCTGCGTCGAGCGTGCGCTGATGGCCGACGGGGACATAGTACGCCTCGCCAGGGGCCATGCTAAAAGCCAATCCGACCAACTCGGCCCGCCATTGATCTTCGGAGGACGTTTCCACGTCAAAGGCAAAGGCTCCGGCCTGGCGCAAGCTGTGCGCCAAAACCGCCAGCGCCTCCTCACTGGTGATCAGCAGCGTGCTGGTTGTTTTCTCACTGACCGTTTCAAGTAAGGGGAGGCTCTCGCCGATAGCCGGTAAGCGCAAATGACGTATCTCGGCCCCGGTCTGGGGGGGCAACTCAAAGAGCGCTAGCTGCTCCACTTGATCGTGGTTCCGGGCCTGAGACGCTGGCATAGTGGCAGGCTGCTGGGGAGGAAGAGACGGCCCCACTGCTGCGCCTGTCTCACCGAGCTTATTGAGCTGTCCTGGAGGAGGTGGCGGCTCCAGAATGGGAACCAGCCCGAGAGGTGCGGCCTGCATCTCCTCCGACGTCTCCTCGGTCCGCACACTCACTGACTGCTCGCTAGAAAGACGTTCTGGCTGGAGACTGCCCCGCGCGACCGCCTGTCTGGAGGCCTTCGCTTCACCGCCTGTTCCTGTATCGTCGCTGGCCCCAGCGGAGCCGGGCAGCCGGTCGACCAATGAATGAAACTCCAGCGTGCGGAAGAGCGCCAGTGCCCTCTCGCGATTAAAGCGCCTGATATCGCAGGCAGCCAGATCAAGCTGTACCGGTGCATCGCGCACAATCGTGGCCAGGTACTTGCTCTGGAGAGCTTGTTCGCGGGCTGCGCTAAGGGCCTTCTGCTCCTTGGGCTTCAACTCAGCCAGGTGCTCCAGCACCCCCTCAAGGCTGCCGTAGCTCGCGATCAGGCGACTGGCAGTCTTCTCGCCGATACCAGGCACACCGGGGATGTTATCCGACGGATCGCCGACCAATCCCTTAAAGTCTGGCAACTGCCCCGGTTCAATACCATAGCGTGCTCGCACTGCTGCGCGATCATAGACCGTGACCTCGCTAATCCCACGTTTGGCCACCATTACCCGCACGCAGTCATCGACGAGCTGCAGCGTATCCATATCGCCGGTCAGAATAATGGTCTCCAGGCCCTGCTCTGTGGCCTGCCGCGCCAGGGTCCCAAGCAAATCATCGGCCTCGAAGCCGTCCAGCTCATAAACGGGGAAATTGAAAGCCTGAACCAGCTCGCGAATCCGCTCAAACTGAGAGCGCATTACAGGTGGCAATGGAGGACGTTGCGCCTTGTATGTCGGTAGAGCTGCATGCCGGAAAGTAGGCACCGAGCGATCGAAGGTGACAGCTACATAGGCTGGACGCACATCGGCCAGAGCCTTCAGCAACATGCTAGCGAAGCCGAAGACCGCATTCACCGCCTCGCCGCTGCTGGTCGTCAGCATTTCCGGCAACGCATGGAATGCGCGGTGGATCAGAGCATGCCCATCGACCAGGAGCAATTTTTTATCGCTTCCACCGCACTGAGATTTTTTATGTGTTCTTGCAATCTCAAGATCACTCATATCTTTTGCTCAACCCTTCAGGCCCCACAAGCTCCTCACGCCACGGGTGCAGACTCACTGGCCCAAGCTGCACCCTTGGTCCTTACGCAGCTACCGCACGCTCTCTCTTAAGAGGGGGGGGCTGCCAGAACTCGGTAAGTTGGCTGGGAGGCAATTTCCCAGGCGCAGAGACTGGCCGTTGATGGGGAAC
>NZ_JADGHT010000170.1 GCF_019683755.1 Thermogemmatispora sp.
GCGTATGGAGCAGCACATCGAAGAGCGCGAGCTGACTCAGCTCGCGCTAGCCCAAGTCTCACCTACTTATCGCTCTTGTCTTATTCTCTACGTGATTGAAGGATTGCCACAGCGCAAAGTGGCCGAACTGCTGGGCATGAAAGAATCGTGTGTCAGTAAGTACGTCAGCCGAGGCAAAGAGGAAATGCGCCAGATCTACCAGCGCTTGCTGAGTGAAGGCCTCCCCACCGGGCAGAGAGGAGGCAAGGGGAAATGAAGCAACGGCCACGTCCCCCCTGCTCGGCCTGGGCAGAGAAACTAGCTCTGCGCCCGGATGATCTATCAGCAGCCGATCGCGAGGCGCTTGAGGCCCACCTGCGGCAGTGCCCGGTCTGTGCAGCCGCCCGGGCCGACTATGAACTGATTGATGCACGGCTGCGGGCATTGCCTGATCCGGTGCTGAAGCCCGTGCCGCGCCTGGCCTCCCTCTTGAACAAATTCGGGAGTGAAGAAGAACTGCTCTCATCCCCACAGTTCAAAAGGCAGGCTCAGTCTGTAAGCAATTCCCATCTGCGTCTTGGGCGTCGGTCACGCCCATTGCGTCAGCGCCTGTGGACAGCCGCAGCTGCTCTGATCGCAGCTTGCCTTATGCTGGCTTTAGGCCTGCCGTTGTTGCATCAGGTGATGAAGAGTGGCGCCGCCGGCCCGGGGACATTGCTGGTCACCTATCGCGGGCATAGCAGCGCTATCAGCTCTCTGGCCTGGTCACCAGATGGCAACTCCCTGGTTTCCAGTGATCTCAGAGGTACGATCGAAGTTTGGAACGCCCTGACCGGCACTCTGCGCTATCGCTACGCGACGAACGCCGGCATTGCCTATGCCGTCGCCTGGTCTCCTAATGGGCGCTACCTGGCCGCAGCCTTCGAGAATCACACTGTCGAGGTTTGGGACACCGAAACGGGTCAGCGCCTCTTCCGTTTTACCCGGCACACAGATATCGTCTATGCGCTGGCCTGGTCGCCAGACAGCCAGCGCCTGGCTTCGGGCGGAGGCGACAATCATGTCTGGGTCTGGGATGCCACCACAGGAGCACACGCCGTCATCTACACCGGTATCTTTCCTGTGACTGCGCTGGCCTGGTCACCTGACGGCAGTTACCTGGCAGCAGGAGACACGGGTAACATTGTGCGCATTTGGAACGTGCACACCAGCAATCCAGGGACCCCGCTGCTTTCCTACACAGACCACAGCGATGCCATTACCTCCCTGAGCTGGTCACCCGATGGGCGCTATCTCGCCTCCGCCAGTAAGGATGGCACCGTACGCGTCTGGAACGCCAGGAACGGGAAAACCCTACGAGTCTACACCGGTCACCACGGGGGCGTCGATGCCGTCGCCTGGTCACACGATGAACGCTTTATTGCCTCCGCAGGAGCTGATGCCACAGTGCAGGTCTGGAACCCCTTCAGCGGCGAGGTCGCTCTGATCTACCGCCAGCATAGCGATGAAGTCACGGCTGTCTCCTGGTCTCCTAACGATCAGTATCTCGCTTCGGGTGGCTGGGATCATACAGTACAGGTGTGGCGCGCACCCTGATTGCGCCACAACGACTCAGGAGGCCCTCGCTCAGTTCAAATCAGTTCAACTCAAATCAGTTCAACTCAACTCAGCTCAGCTCGGCTCGGCTCGGCTTGGCTTGGCTCGGTGAAGGCGGCGAACAGGATAGTATCCCGCCGCACCAGGTGAGACGACTGCCCCTAAATCTATAGCCACAACTGATCAGCCAGGTCGAGGGATCACCTGATCAGAGCGAACCTCTCTTCTTTTTCCTGATCTGAGGGCTGTGCCACTATCATTCGATCTACGACAATTATTGCTATGACCATCTAAGAATCAGGGACATCTCAGGTCCTTTGGACATTACTAGTTGAGCAGTGCGTTTTTCTGACGGGCACCATATTGCACAGACAGCGCGAAGCAACTATACTGTGAGGTGGTTAGCTCACGCCCCTTATCGCTGGAAGCTCAGTGCGCACTGAGCCTGGGAGGAACACATGCCCGCGCCACACCATCATCACCAACGGCGCGATGAACGGTCGGGCAGGCAGGCTCTGTACCAGCGGAGGCAGGGCAAGCAGGGGCGCCTCCGTCGTCGCGTCTTCTTACAGCGTGCTGTGACCCTGGGCCTGGCTGCCCACTCCGCACTCGCTTTGCTAGCAGCCTGTGACAATCAGTCGGCCTCCATCGACGTTTTGACTGTCTGGAGCAGCGAGGAGCAGGATTCTTTTCGGGCAGTAGTTGCTCCTTTTGAGCAACAAACTCATATTAAAGTGCAAGTCGTTTCTACACGCGATCAAGATACGCTCCTCACCACCCTGCTGCGAGCGAATACGCCCCCAGGGGTGGCCATTCTGCCGAATCCAGGGGGGATGCAACAACTGGCCGCGCAGGGGAAGCTCTTGCCTTTGGACAGCTTTTTGGACATGGAGATAATCAAGCGTGACTATACCCGTACCTGGATCGACCTCGGGAGCTACAAAGGAGCACTGTACGCGCTTTTTTACAAGGCAGCTAATAAGGGGATCATCTGGTACAATCCCAAGCAGTGGCAAGCGCTGGGACTGCCTCTTCCTCACACCTGGGATGAGCTAATTGCAGTCTCTAATGCCATCGCCGCCCGAGGGCGTTATCCGTGGGCGATGGGGGTCGAGAGTGCGGCTTCCAGTGGGTGGCCAGCCGCTGACTGGATCGCTGAGCTGTACTTGAAGGAATGGGGACCGGAGATGTACCAGCGCTGGGTCAGCCATCGGATTGCCTGGACCGATCCGACTATTAAGCAAACCTTTCGCCGTTTCAACACTATTCTCAACGGCAAGCATTATATCCAGGATGCCCCGACTTCGGTCCTCTTGACAAACTTTCAGGATGCCAGCTACGCTCCCTTTGAACAACCTCCACGCGCCTACTTCTACTATTCAGGCGATTTCGTCCTCGGCTTCGTCACAAGCCGCTTTCCCACCATCGTACCTGGTGAGGAGATCAACTTCTTTCCATTCCCGGCAATTGATCCGCGCTACAGCGGCGCCGTGACCGGGGGGGCCGATGCGGTGGTTGCGTTGCAGGATACGGCTGAGGTGCGGGCCCTAGTACAATATCTTGCCAGTGCTCAAGCGCAGGAGATCTGGGTCCGGCGCGGTGGCTTCACCTCAGTCAATCGCTCGGTTCCCATAAGCGCCTACCCTAATCCTGTCGCGCGGGCCTCGGCTCAGATGTTAAGCACAGCGCCACTTTTCTGCTTCGGAGCAGGCGATCTGATGCCGCCAGTAGTACAGCATGCCTTTTGGAAAGGCATGCTTGCTTTTATTCAAGAGCCGGATCAGCTTGACACGATCCTGGAATCTATCGAAGCTGTCGCCCGGCGCAACTATCCTGATTAGACGAGCACTCCTTCAGAGGAGGCAAGAGAGCCAGAGAGAGACCCTGAAGCAGTCTTCGCTCTTCTCCACATAGATCGCCATCCTCAACTGCCAGGTTGGTCTCCTCGGATAGGACGATTTCCTTTGTCTGTGATGGCAGGCAGGATCTTCCTCTATCAGGAGAAGGTCGCTCCTCTCTTACTCAGGCAAGGCCCTCTTGTGAAAGGGGGCGGCAGCGTTGTAAGCTATGACAGGGAATGAGCCTACAAGCTAGCAACCAAGCAACTACAGCAACTGCGCCGAAAAAACCTGTCTGGAAAGATATGATGGGCTGATCGCTTCGACGGCGTGAGCCACCGACCCCCTGCCCGCCAGCGAGACGGACAGGGAGTTCGCCCAGAGGAATGCTGCTTTCTCTCCGAAAGCACTTGTAGCCAAGGAGCACAATGGTGCCTGAACAGAATAATCCACACAACCAACGCAATCTTCGTGCATCCAATGGGAAACCCCTGATTCTGGGCCAATCGCGCAGCCTTTCCGATCATGAGGCAGCGATGATTCAGCGCATGATTCGCGAAGAGCAGCACTCTTCGCGCGCACTGGAGATCCCCAAGGAGGATCTGGCCCAGGAAGCAACCACGCGCATGCGACCAGAGGTCGCCGAGGTGGTTGCTGCTAGCCGAGTACGCGAGATCCTGCAGATGTTTAACCGTGACTATCTCTACGGACAGGGCCGTTTCGATGAATATGAGAGCGGCTTATTGCTCAAGTGGGGCGATGGTTACTCACGCAAGCACATTTGGGTGAGCGTGGAAAACGGGAACTTGCTCTTTGAGACGAGTCATATGCGTAAGTGCAGTAAGCCCTACTGCACTGGTACTCACCATGTGCTCAGCCGTGAGCAGTATACGAATCTTGACCTGATTAATGAGGAGCTGGCCGAGCTGTTCCGCCGCCCAGTGCAGGAGCCAACCGATGACTAAGGAGTAGAGCACCCCATACGCGGAACAACAGAGGAGACCTGTGAGCAGCGACGGCAGCGACGGCAGGACCACAACGAGAACGCTTACGGCCAGCTTCCTAACCCAGGAAGCCAGTCAGCAGGAGTATCAGTCTGTGCCACGATCAGTGCTTGCTCTAGAGCGAGATCTCTTCTTCGCTGTCAAGATACGCGATACGCTCCGTCATCTGGCCCTAGAGACCATCGTTGTGCGCGATGTAGTGGGCTTCTCACAAGCGCTGGCCGGTAGTGGCTCAGCGCAGGAGTCTCCGGCGCTGGCGATTGTGAATATCGCGCTCCCAGGTGTGGCCTGGGATGAGGCGATACGGCTGGCTCGTCAGCATGGTCTGCCCGTGCTGGCTTTTGGGCCCCATGTTGATTTGGAAGCCCGCACGAAGGCTTTGGAGGCTGGTGCCCAGCGCGTGGTATCTAACGCGAAGCTGAGTAGCTCACTGATAGGCCTGGTGCAGGAGCTGCTGGCCTCGCCCTCTAAGGATACCACTCAGCGAGCGGCAGAGGCTGAGGAGACTTGAATCTACATCTGGCCCTCTCCAGAACGCGGCTGAGCTTGACAGGCCTTTCAAACTGTATGCTATAATGACACTGTCCCGTAGAGGGAACCCTGAAGCCTATCTCAGGCGACAGCCTTCCGATAGGTGAAGCCAGAAAGGAGGCGAGACCTATGCTGAAGTTGCCTGTTCGCTTACTAGGGATGGTGTTTCAGGTGGACAGAGTTGGCCCGTAAGGGCCATTTCCAGAGGATGTGAAGGGAGACCGAATCGCTCTTGATTCGGTCTTCTTTTTTTATTATCCCAGGTCCGTTGCACGCATATCTTTTTTGTGCTATACTACTTTCGAACAAATTTTCTAATCCCCCCAGCGCCACGAGGGTAAGGGAAAAACAAGCCACCAATGGCCTGGACTACGGTTTGCGACGCTGCCGATTGGAGGATAGCCGGGCAGAAAGAAAGAGTGAATACCAGTGCCTTCCTTTCACAAGGAGATACGAGAGGCAAGAGGAGCCTAGGAGCCTAGCCTAGTTAGGGGGTAGAAGCCAGCATGATGCATCATATTCTCAAGTTAACCCAGACCATTGAGGTGCTACCGAGCCAGGCTATCCACCAGCGCCGCGGCTTGCAGCAGCTCATACTGCCTGGGCTGGAGCCAGCGCCGGCCAAGGAGGAGCACCGGCCTATCCATAGCAACCGCCAGCTTGCTGAGGTGCTGGCCAGCGTAGCTGATCTGCTTGAGCGACAGCATGGCAATCCTTACCGCATCCAGGCCTACCGCAATGCGGCACGGGCGATTCTCGCTCTACGGGAGCCGATCGCGGAGATCGCTGCACGAGGTGAGCCATTGCCACTTGAGGGCCTGGGACGCCGTATGCAGGCCCATATCAGGGAGCTGCTACAGCGTGGAACGTTGACTTTCTCCTCCGACCTCTTGCCGCAGGGCTTGCCAGCCGGGGCACGCCGTCTGCTGGCCATTCCCCATATTGGGCCACATACAGCTCTGAGGCTCTACGAAGAATTAGGCATCGACTCCGCCGAGAAGCTGTGGCAGGCTGCCAGCGAGCAGCGCCTGCGACAGTTGCCTGGCTTTGGTCCTCGCAGCGAGCAGCGTCTGAAAGCAGCCGCTGCGCGGCTGCTTCAGCAACAGGAGCCAGCGGTCAGCCTTGGAGGGGTGGCCTGAGCAGGCTGCGCGCGCTGCAGCTCCAGCACCGCGCGCAGCTAGAAGCGCCCCTGTTCGACAAGGGCGATAAAGCGCTGCTCCAGCTCCCAGGTACGCGGACCCGCCTGACCCGTACCGACAATCAGCTCGTCGATCTGCACCACTGGCATGATCTCCTTTGATGAGGCGGTAAGAAAGGCCTCATCGACCGAGGCTAACTCGGCGAGAGCGATAGGCCGCTCCTCGATTGGAAAGCGATCCCGGGCCAGCTCAAGCACCACTGTACGTGTTACGCCCGGCAGCATACCCTCGCGTGGAGTGATCAACGTATCGCCCCGAAAGACAAAGAAATTGCTGCGCGTTCCTTCCAGCACATATCCTTGCTCGTCGACAAAGAGCGCGTCTGCAGCGCCGTGGCGCGCCGCTTCTTTAAGGGCCCGCACCGCAGCGATATAGTTGGTCGTTTTGGCCTCCGGAGCCTCCCGCCGCAAGCGACAGGTAATCACGCGTAGTCCGCGCTGGAAAGCTTCCAGATCACGCTCAGGCAAAGGAGTGATCATCACCGCCAGTAAGGGCTTTCCAGAAGGGAGAACGCCGTCCTCACTCCCGCCACCAGTGACTAGAATGCGCAGCGAAGCATGACGAAAGGCGTTACGCCGAATGGTCTCCTCCAGAACAGCGCGGATCTCTTGCCGCGTGTAGGGGACCATCAGATCGATCAGCTCCGCCGAACGATAGAGGCGATCAAGGTGATCGTCGAGACGAAACGGGCGGCGATCATAGGTGCGCAATGATTCGAAGACGCTATAGCCGCGCAGGACAGCCACGTCGGTCAGCGGGATACAGGCCTCTTGCGGATGAACCCAGTGTCCATCAACATACCAGATCGGCTGCTGGTCCATAGCTATCCTCGTAAACCCTCCTCTTCTGCAGGATCGAGCAGGCCCTCTTTGCGCAACCAGTGTACAAAGCGCTCCGGTACGGGCATGACTGAGAGGCGAGGCTGCCGCACCAGGCTCCAATCACTGAAGAGCTGGCTTTCCTTGATCTCGCGTAAGGTGACGGGACGCGCCAGGCGACGCACAAACTCGATGTCAACTATCTGACTTCGTGGATCAGCAGGGTCGGGACGTGGCCAGGAAACCACGCGGCCCAGGCCGACGAGCGCCGCCTGGGTCCCGCTATGGTAGATCAGCAGCCAATCCCTAGGGCGCATCTGGGCGATGAAGCGCACCGCCTGGGGATTGCGGACCCCATCCCAGACAGTGCGCCGCTCACGCTCGAGATCCTCCACACCGTAGTCGGAAGGTTCAGTCTTCACCAGAAAATAGGCCATACGCTTCCGCTCTCCTCTTTTCCCCAGCCTCATTTAGTTGGCGACAGCGCATTAACCTGAGTGCCATCACCGGCCTCTAGGCCCCTTCGGCCAGCTAGAGAGAGCATATCACACCTGGCAACGCCTGTAAACACCGCTCAGCGTGAACATAGCTAGCAAGCGATAATAAAAACTAAAAAAGATTATCATCTTGCGAGGTTCATAATCGTGATAAAGATCGGCATAGTAGCATAGTCCCCTTGACAGGTCACAGAACGTGATAGAAAAGAGAAAGGGAGACTCCCCTTGCGGCCTTCGCTCCAGCCCGCTAATCAGTCAGAGGGACCAGGGTTTACCAGGACAAGCACGGCTTTTGTGGCCGGAAAGATTTACAGGACAAGGTTCAGTGCAATAAAGAAAGAGGACGGATTACAAGTCATGCAGACATGCTCACCGTTGCAGACGCTCTTTGAGCAGGTAGAAGGCCAGGCGCTGCCACTTCCTCCACGCCTGGCTCACCTCTATGGGGCACTTGTCTTTCCTGCCATTCCGGCAGATCGCCCCTATATCCTCAGCAACTTTGTTGAGACACTCGATGGCGTAGCTGTGGCCCATGCCAATGGTGAAAGTCTCGATATTAGTGGTAGTAATGAGCATGATCACATGGTTATGGGCCTGCTGCGTGCCTGCGCCGATGCGGTGATTGTTGGCGCGGGAACGCTCCGTGATGCTCGTGAGCATCGCTGGACTCCAGACTATATCTATCCTCCCTTGGCTTCAGAATACTACCAGCTACGTCAGCAATTAGGTCTGGCTCCACAGCCGCTCAATGTGATCGTCAGTAGCAGCGGCCATATCGATCTCAACCTGCCACTTTTGCAAGAAGCCGCCATTCGTTCGGTGCTGATTACCACCTCTCAAGGGCGAGCACGCCTGCAACAGCAGTCTCTTCCCTCTACGCTACACGTGCTGGTTGCCAGCGAGCAGGGGCCTCTGTCGGCACGCGCCGTTATGGAGACGTTGAACCGCTGGCAGCCCTGCCAGCGCCTTCTTGTGGAGGGCGGTCCGCAGCTAATGGGCCACTTTCTCGCCGAGGGGCTGATCGATGAGCTGTTTCTCACACTGGCTCCACAATTGGCCGGGCGCGATGATCGGGAGCCGCGCCCTGGTTTTGTCTCAGGCCAGCTCTTCCTACCTGCTGATCCGCGCTGGGGCACCCTGCTCAGCGTGAAACGGGCAGGCAGCTATCTCTTTCTGCGCTACCGCTTTGCACGACCAGCACCAGCGTCCGAGCAGACTGCCCAGATCGCTTCGATCCCCAGCTCGGCTTGAAGATCAGGGAGCCTGACGGCAGCGCCCCAAGCGCAACGCAGAACAGGCGTCTGGCTCTCCCCCAAGTGGTCTAGACATCTTGACGATATGATTACGCCTGGTTATCATTAATGGTGAAGGATCTGCAGGCAGGGCACGACTTGCTGATCTAGCGTTCATCCAAAGGCAGGTCGCAGGCACGAAGCCGGCATGCCCTGCCGCGGCGCCAAACGGCCTCGAGCTGTTTGAGCATCTCAAGGCAAGGAGGATAGCCATTACCATGCCCCCTCGTCTGCCCAAGGTCAGGTCACTGCCTCCTCTGCGACGTCGCTTCTTGCTCATGCTCCTCTCATTGTTCCTTATCACCAGCGGCTTGGCAGTGATCCTGTTTCTGCACTGGACAAGCGCGGTTCTCGCAGCAGGCAGCAACCTTGTCACTAACCCAGGTTTCGAGAGCGGCAATCTCAGCGGCTGGAACTGTGATCTTGGTGACACCGTCGTGACGGCACCGGTGCATAGTGGCAACTATGCCTTGCAAATGACCCCTACTGCTTCCACCACCGGACAATGTACCCAAACTATCAGCGTACAACCTAACAGCAATTATACGCTTAGTGCCTACGTCAATGGGCCTTATGCCTATCTAGGCATTAGCGGAGGGGCCAGCAACTGGACCAGCAGCAGCAGCTATACCCAGCTTAGCGTTTCCTTTACAACCGGGGCCACAACTACCAGCATTACTATCTACGTGCACGGATGGTATTTACAAGGAAGCGTTTATGTCGATGATGTCAGTCTGAATGGGCCTGCAGGCAATACGACCGCGACCCCCTCTCCCACCGCGAGCAGTACCCCTGGAGTGACTCCCACCCCCAGCCCGACC
>NZ_JADGHT010000171.1 GCF_019683755.1 Thermogemmatispora sp.
TTTAAATGTCGATAGCCTCTTCGCCCTATTCAGGATGAGGAGATCAAACAACATACATTTTTTGCGGGGCTGGCAGGAACTTATTGTCCATACGCTGATCCAATAGCCACAGCAGTAACAGAGGAGCTGAACCTCTACTGGCTCGCAGTCATGAAACCGTCCAGGAGGCCAGCCAGTGACCAATCAGGTCAGCGACATCACGCTGCACAGAGGCTAGTTAGCCTCCTACCTGTTGGCCCTGGACTGGCCAGCTCTGGACAACGAGGCAAAGAGCCAAGCGGGTACATAGGGTTGTGGTCGTTAGCCGGGCCGCCCAGTCAGAGGGACCTCTACGGCCACGTTGATGAGAGGATAATAGGTCTGGATCTGGCTGGCCCCGTATTTCTCGCGGAAGCGCTCGGCAATGGCGGCGACACGGCTTTGGTCTTCAATCAGACGCACATTTGCCGTGAGAGCCTGCTGACCGGCACGCACTTGCAAGGTGGGGGCCTGGCGCAGGTTCTTGTACCAGCCGGTCTCGGTGCCGCGAACAGGCAACAAATAGAGAGCCTCGCCCTCTAGCACAAACCACACCGGGTAGCTGTAAGAGCGCCCACTGTTGCGCCCTTTGACCGTAATCTCAATTTCGCTGCGCCGCTGCAGGGCGGCGCGCATATCTCTCTGACTCTGACCCATATGGGGATTACCTCCTGGGCGATGGGGGACCAGCAGTGTTGTCTTGCTCGTCCTCCTCATCACTAACTGTCTGGGGCACTCAGGTCAGGACTGCTGCCCATACTGCTCATCGCTGACGTGCTCCAGCCAGTCAGCCACTTTACCGTCAAGCTCTTCCTGGATGGCAATGTGGGTCATGGCCGTAGTTGGCGCCGCCCCATGCCAGTGTTTCTCTCCGGGCGCGAACCAGATGACGTCACCCGGACGGATCTCCTCAATAGGGCCACCCCAGCGCTGAGCCCGTCCACAGCCGGCTGTGACGATCAGGGTCTGCCCCAGCGGATGACTATGCCAGGCGGTACGTGCCCCAGGCTCAAAGGTCACGCTGGCTACACGCACACGCGCCGGACTGGGAGCCTCGAAGAGGGGATCAATGCGGACAGTACCAGTAAAGGTGGCGGCAGGCCCTTGCTGCGAGGGCTGCGAGCCGCTGCGTCTGATCTCCATTGCTCTTGTAATCCTCCTTTGGCTCTTGTCTTCCTAACTATGACTAGCTATGACCAGTCGTACGCGTCTAAGACGCTTCCTCAGCAGCCGGAGTGCGACAACACCAGGCCCAGAGTTAGCGTACTGCCAATCTCGCCTGCCTACGCTTTACTGGTTGCCTGGAGCCTACGCCCTTCTACTTCCAGCTTACCCCTCACTCCCAGGCGCCACTCCAACCTGTGCTGGGGGCACACACTTGTTTGTTCACTTGTGCTTTCCACTTCCGGAAGCATTATAGAGGTTCCCTGGCCAAAGATGATAGAATAATCCTCGTCAGGAATTGGCAGATTCTGCACATGCCACAAGGCAACGCTCTAGTAGAGGAGGTCTCGACATCAATGACTATTACCGCCGTCGCAGAGCGTGCGCGACCGCAAGATGAGCGCACATTACGGCAGCTCCAGGCTCAGCGCGAGGAGCTGGCTGAGCGGATCGCCCGGGCTGTTCCCAGAGACGGGGCCGTCGAGCTGCTAGATGGCTTAACCCTGGCGCGTCTCTCCTCGCCATCCATTCCTTTACCCAGCGTTGCCGAGCCATCCTTCTGTGTGATTGCTCAGGGGCGCAAGGAGGTCCTTGTCGAGCGCAACCGCTATGAATACGATCCATTTCATTACTTGCTGGCAACTGTCGAGCTGCCGCGTTTAAGTCGCGTCATCGAAGCCAGCCCCGAGCGACCCTATCTCAGTCTGACTCTGCGCCTGACCCCTTCTCAGGTGACAGAGGTCCTGCTCTCCGCCGGCTACGTGCCTAAACGCAGCTCCGCACACGCTGTCAATGTCAGCCCGCTTGATGAGCGTCTCCTTGATGCTGTGGTCCGCCTGGTCAGGCTGCTTGAGACGCCGGAAGAGGCGCCGATCTTGATGCCGCTGGTGACGCGCGAGATTATCTATCGCCTGCTTGTTGGCGAGCAAGGAAGACGCCTGTGTCACCTGGTGCTCCAAGGTGGTATGCCCTCGGCAATCACCAGCGCCGTCACCTACCTTCGCCGACATTTCGCCGAGCCGCTGCGCATCGAGCACCTGGCTCGTGAGCTTGGTATGAGCGTCTCCAGTCTGCACCATCACTTTAAGGCCGTTACCGGCCTGAGTCCGCTGCGCTATTTGAAGCAGCTTCGCTTGCAAGAGGCGCGCCGCCTGATGCTGAATGAGGGACTGGATGCCACCAGCGCTGCTTTCCGCGTCGGCTATCAGGATGTCTCGCACTTTAATCGCGATTATCGGGGACTCTTCGGCTTGCCGCCGGTAAGAGATGTTCAGCGGCTGCGGCAAGAGCTAGAGGCCCTGGCAGCCGGGAGCGATTAAGAACCCTCGCGCCCCAGCGCCAGCCATAGAGCAGGACCGTGGTCAGTCACCCGTCCGTGTGCCTGTCCGCCTCAAGCAAGCAGAGCCACGCAACGGGCAACTGACCACCCAGGGGCGAGAAGGTGCACAACAAGGACAGCCTGAGGGAGGGGGCAGCGGTGCCCGCGCCGCCCCATCTAGCTCACTAGACGGCCTTGCACCACTCATCGCCTCACCCATCTACACCGCCAGAGCGAGGCTCACAGCTATTAGCGCGGGGAAATGTCGGCCTGCAGCCGCTGCCAGGCCTGGCGCGCTTCAGAGACCGATGCTTCGTCCTCGATGGTTGAGACGTCGCCAGGGTCACGCCCCAAAGTGACGGCCCGCAAGACACGACGCATAATCTTGCCGCTGCGCGTCTTGGGCAGCATGTTCACGAAATTCAGCTCGCTGATGACGGCAACAGGCCCTAGCTCGGTGCGCACGGTTTTGAGTAGCTCTTGCTTTAAGGCCTCGGACGGCTCATAGCCGTCCTTGAGGACGATAAAAGCAACGATCACCTCTCCCCGTAGCTCGTCGGGGCGCCCGGTGACACCAGCTTCAGCGACTGCCGGATGCTTTAGAAAGGCGGTCTCGACCTCGATGGTGCCGATACGATGGCCAGAGATCTTGATGATCTCATCGGCTCGCCCGGCGAACCAGACATAGCCATCCTCGTCGACCTGGGCGGAATCGCCGGTGTAGTAGACTCCCGGCAAGACGCCCCAGTAGTCGCGCGCGTAGCGTTCGGCATCGTTCCACAGCGTTGGGATGAGGCCCGGGAAGGGGCGCGTGATGACCATGACCCCCTTTTCGCCGGGACCTAGCGGCCTGCCGTCGAGTGGCGAGACAACGCGGGCTTCGATACCAGGCAGGGCAATGGTGGCCGAGCCGGGCTTGATGGGTAGCATGCCCAGACCATAGGGATTGCCAAAGATCGGCCCTCCGGTCTCTGTCTGCCACATGTGATCGATCACCGGCACGCGATTGCGCAGGACGGTCTCCTGCAACCAGGACCAGGCTGGCGCGTTGAGCACCTCACCAGCACAGAAGACACGCTCCAGCGAGGAGAGATTGTAGCGGCTTGGGGGCTCGTTTCCATACTTCATGAGCAGGCGTACAGCCGTGGGAGAGGTGAAGATGCCACTGACGGCAAACTCCTCAATGGTCTGCCAAAGCACCTCGGGCGTGGGATAGTCTAGCGCCCCCTCAAAAGCCAGGGTCGTGGCCCCGACGATGAGCGGAGCATAGACGATATAGCTGTGGCCAACCACCCAGCCGATGTCTGAGGTCGACCACCAGACATCGGTCGGCTTGAGGCCAAAGACCCATTGCCCCATACTGTGAATGTGTACCTGGTAACCGCCATGCACGTGCACGGCTAGCTTAGGCTTGGCCGTAGTGCCAGAAGTGGCCAGAATGTAGGCTGGCTCGTTGGCCTCTAGAGGGAGATAGCTGCCGCTCTGGCCACTGGCATAGGCTAAGAATTCCTGCCAACTGAGATCACGCCCTGTCTGCATGGCCACAGGCTGACTGCCACGCTGGAGAACAATGACGTGCTCGACGCTGCTACCGCCAGAGGCAAGGGCTGCATCGACGATGGCCTTGAGGTTGGTCTCTTTGCCCTTGCGATAGGTGATGTCAGTGGTAAAGACCAGGCGTGAACCGCTGGCCTCGATGCGATCACGCAGGGCCTGGGCGCCAAAGCCCGCGAAGACTACAAGGTGAATGGCCCCGATGCGCACAGCGGCGAGCATGAGCATAATGGCCTCGGGGAAGGTCGGCATGTAGATTGTGACGCGGTCCCCGCGCTGGATACCCAGTCCACGCAGTGCCGCGGCCAAGCGCTCGACCTCATGCAGGAGCTGGGCATAGGTGTAGAGACGCCGTTCACCGCGCTCGTTCAAATAGATGAGGGCCGTATGGCCACCCCAGCCGCGTTTAACGTGGTGATCCAGGGCACTGTAGCAGAGGTTAGTCTCCCCACCAATGAACCAGCGGAAGGTTGGCGGGGTCCATTCAAAGGTGCGGTCCCAGAGCCGGAGCCAGGGAAGCTGCTCCGCGGCCTTACTCCAGAAGGCTTCCGGATTCTCACGCGCTTCCTCCAGCCAGCGCTCAACAACAGGAGTGATCAGTTTCATAGACTGCCGCCTTTCTCCTCTTTGAGGAAGGAAGAACATCTGTGGCAGACATGGCCCGGGTACGCGAGCGCCCGGTGACTCAAGAGCCTTGCTTTGTCCTGTCTGCTTGCATTGTAGCCTATGAGCCAGGAGGCTGAAAAGAGATGAGGCACGTTGAAGAGATGAGACAAGAAGAGTGTGATAACAGCAGAGAGAGCAGCGCTGTGCTGACGCTGGCCCTCTCTCTGCCAGATCTTCTGATTATTCAATTGTCCGCCGACCGGCTGGCTTAGCTGGTTTTTTCTCCGGTGGTCTCCGCTGCCCTCAGATCACCAGGCTTGCGCCCCCAGACTGTCAGCAGGTTCCACAGGCCACAAAAGTCCTCCTGCTGCATCTCAGCCGTCGCTAGCTGATACAAGCGTTCCAGCTCCTCCTTGGTCGCTACCCCCATTTTCACCAGGAACGGCTGCAGTAGCTCCAGGCCGATCAGGCTGTCTTTCAAAACAGAGTAATGGGCTTCTGTGCCCATCGACCACTCAATGACACTGGCTCGTAGCTGCACCGAGGAAAAGCCCGCTTGCCTTACCAGGCGCGGCAAGACCGGCGTGATGCCAAAGTGGCGCCCGTCTGGTGAGAAGCTTTGGCCCGCCCGCTTGAGCGCCTCGGACATGTAGGCCATCCATGTCTGATAAGCCAGGCTTGTCGTGAGCATCGGCTCCATTTCGGTCAGGCGCACGATACCGCCCGGCTTGAGCAGCCGATAGCACTCGGCCAGCAGCTCTGGCCAGGCCTTTGGCAGCATGAAAGCAAAAAGCAGCCGTCCATTGATGAGGTCAAAAGAGCCATCGGGAAAGGCCAGCGGCTCCATCACATTCATCACGTGAAAGTGGACGTTCTCCAGCCCTCGCGACCGGGCCTGCATCCGCGCATAGTCGATCACCTGCCGGCTGATATCTACGCCGATGACTTCTATCGTGGGATGCTCAAAGGCCAGCTCCAGTGCCCAGCCACCCGGCCCACAGGCCAAATCGAGTACACGCCCCTGCTCGGGGAGCGTGATCCCTGGCTCCGGCAACAGACCCCCCATGCTTTGCGTTAACAGCCGATCCTGTTGCATCAATCGCGCCAATTCGCCAGCATTCTCGGGATCAATCACATAGGTGTTTTCCGACTCCGCCATGTCCAGCGTTTACTCCTTCCTTTAGTGCACGTTCGAGCAGTCCTCAGCTCGCGACTGGAACGCAGCGAGGTCTAGACAAGATCACTCAGCCTCCTTGCGATGCCTCTGGCTATCACTCTGGATGGAGTGAGCAGAGAGAGTGAACCCAGATCACCCTGCCGCCAGCCAGCAAGGACCGGGCCTGCACCAATTGCGCCTCTCCGCTCTCTGCTTTTCCCCTGTTAGCCCCCATCCGCTTGCGCCCAAACGGTAACTAGCGGCCAGAGTCCAGAAGACACAATCTTCTCGATGGAAGCGTATTGACCTGATCTTCAAGGGTGATCTCTTTTCTGCCAGCGATCAGGCTCCTCGCAGCATCTCCTTTCCTCCTCGTGTCGAGGGCAGCGCTCTCATTCAAGAGCTGTCTGACGCTTCTTCTTCAAGTGTACCAGGAGCTGACCATGCAGTGGAAGGGGGACAGTAACAATGCTGCCGATCTAGACTGGACCGGCAGGCTGAGCTAGCCAATGAACGATCGGGTATGGTATATCTGGCTCTATCCCCTGTCGCCTATGTGTCTCCCCCACCGTTGCGATCCCTTTTGATAGCTGACCCATCTTTACACCTGACCATCGCTGAGATCTCTCCACCCTTGTCTCAGGGAGGGGCAGAGAGAGGCTGGTCTTTTCAGATAACGTGTGGGTGGAGCTGGCGCTTGAGTTCGTGAGCGATCACCCCGTCTGCTCTGTCACAGCATGAGGCGCTGCCCCGTCTGCTTTGTGTCATCAATCAACCAAGCTAAGCACGTGAGGAGGATAGATCCGCTATGTCGCAGAAGGATACCATTATTGTTGTAGGCAGCGGCCTGGCCGGTCTCACAGCCGCCACTTATCTGGCGCGGGCCGGGCTGAAGGTAGCGGTGTTTGAAAAGGCAGCCAACCCTGGTGGACGCGCCACCACCTGGCAGCAGCAAGGCTATGCCTTAAACCGTGGGGGCCATGCCCTCTATGCAGGCGGGGCAGCGACGCAGGTGCTGCACGAACTGGCCATCCGTGTCCCCGCCGGCTCACCGCGCAATGTTCAGGCGCTGCTCGAGGGCCAGTTTTTTGCCTATCCGGGTGATCCCATCAGCTTGCTGAGAACCGCCCTGCTTGCAGGGGCCGAAAAATGGGAGCTGCTGACCCTCCTGGCCAGGTTAGCCCTGCTTAGGCCACGCTCGCTGGCCTCTGTCAGCGTGCAGGCCTGGATCGACCAGCATGTCCGACACAAGCGAGTCCGTCGGCTGCTGCTGGCTAGTGCCCGCACCCTGACCTACAGCGGCAACCTGGGGCTGATCAGCATGGAACCTTTTCTCACGCAGTTGCAGCTTTCGCTAAGGCGGCCAGTCCTTTATATTGACGGCGGCTGGCAAACCCTGGTAGTCGGGCTACGTCGGGCGGCTGAGCAGGCCGGAGCGCATATCAATACAGGAAAGCCCATCACCGCGGTGGTGCAGCACAATGGCCGGGTCCGGGGCGTTGAGCTGGACGACGGGCAGTTACATGAGGCGCAGGCAGTAGTGCTAGCCACTGAGCCGGCTGATGTCATGCGACTGGTAGCCGACCCAGCGCTGACCCAGCGCCTCGCCGCTCTCCAGCCATTGACAGTAGCTTGTCTGGATGTAGCACTGCGGCATCTGCCGCGTCCCGACCGGCCTGTAGCCCTGGACCTGGACCAACCGCGCTTCTACTCAGCCCAGTCGCTTTTTGCCCGTGTTGCTCCCGCCGGAGGAGCAGTGCTGCATGCCCTCCGTTACCTTGATCCACTGACCGCCAGCGACGCGCGCCAGCACGAACATGAGCTGGAGGAGCTGCTTGATGCGGCACAACCGGGCTGGCGTGGTTTGGTGGTCAAGCGCTTCTTCCTGCCCCACTTGCAGGTGTTGGGAGCTGTACCAACGGCTACTGGCGATGGCTTTGCTGGCCGTCCAGAGCCACGCGTAGCCCAAATCGGTGGCCTCTACCTGGCGGGCGACTGGGTCGGTCAGGACGGTTACTTGGCCGATGCCTGCTTTGCCAGCGGGCGCCAGGCGGCGCAGCTCCTGCTCACAGACCTGATCAGAGCACGACAACCGGCTGTTGGTCGACCAGGCTCAGGGCTGGCTGCCTAGGAATGGTCTGAGGTATCATGCTCTTGTCTGTCTGTGTCCCGGGCACTTAGAGGTCCGGGACACAGACACTCGCCGTCGAGGAGCCGCCTGGCGGCACACACTCTCTCAGTTCACAAGGCAGTCCACTTATGACGAAGACAAGCGAGGAGACCGCGCGCCTTTTCGACACGTATCGGGTCCTGCTCTTTTCGATCGCCTATCGTATGCTCGGCGAGGCGAGCGCAGCCGAAGACATCGTACAGGAGGCCTTCGTACGCTGGCTGCAAGCCGATGAGCCAGCCGTGCAGTCGCCACGCGCCTACCTGACTACCGTTGTGGTGCGGCTGTGTCTTGATCAGCTCCGCTCCGCCCGCAGGCGGCGTGAGATCTATGTTGGTCCCTGGCTGCCGGAACCGCTGGCGACCGCTCACGCTCCCGAGCTGATCGCAAGCGCGGAGCTGGCTGAATCGCTCTCCTTCGCCTTCCTCCTGATGCTGGAGAAGCTCAGCCCCCGCGAACGGGCAGTCTTACTGCTGCGCGAGGTCTTTGACTACGACTACGCCGAGATTGCAGCAGCGCTCGGCACGAAACCCGCAAGCTGTCGACAATTGCTGCACCGCGCTCATCAACGCCTGGAACAGGGCGAGCGACGTTTCAGGGTTCCGCGTGCTCAGCAGGAAGAGCTGACGGCCCAGTTCTTGCGCGCAACCGCTGAAGGAGATATAGAGGGTCTGCTTGGTCTGCTGACCGACGAGGCCGTCTTTATCGCCGACGGCGGCGGCCAGGTCAAGGCCGCCTTGAAGCCGATTCAGGGGGCGAAGCGCGTGGCACGCGGCATGCTCGGCGCGTTGCGCAAGTGGTTCCCGCCGGATCTGCAGCCGCGGCTCGCCGAGGTCAACGGTCAGCCGGCGATCATCGGCCTGGCGCAAGGGAAGGCGGTAGGCGTGGTCATGCTGGAGCTGGAGCCGCAAGGGAAGCGCATCAGACGTATCTATGGCGTGGTCAATCCCCAGAAACTGGGTTGGCTGAACGCAAGGCCGCTCCCCTCGCTCCCCTCCAGCGTCTAGCGCTGCCCCTCAGCCTGCCGGACCAGGCACTGAAGTCCTCCCCCCAGAGAGAGCAGCCGCTCTGTCTGGCTCAGGCAGGCAGCTCCTTGTAGCCTAGCCCTCTGGCCCTGAGATGCCTTGATAGCGCTGGAATATGTAATCTTTGAGGCCCTGGAACAGGCTGATGTTGGGCATAGCGATGAGTTGCCAATAGGCTTCCTTCTTATCTAGCTTTTCTATAACCAGCGTGGTCTCTCTGAGGGTCATCGTACGAATCTCAGCCCAGAAGATTGTCTCGCCTTTCCAGCTTATCTCTTCCCTGTTGATTCCCAAATCACCAAAGGTCACTGTATCGCCAGCCTCGAAGGCCGCAATGACTTGGGGCAGGAGACGGCTCTTAATCTGCTCGTCCAGGAGATCGACCAGCTCCTGGATTCTGACTAGATCCTGATCCAAAATAATAGTTTTGCCATCTTGCATCTGCAGTTTATATAAACGCCTGGTTTCCGTGTAATGGACAAAGCTATCACCGGCAGCAACCATGCGGCTCTCCTCTCTTACTTCTCGCCAGAGGGCCGTAATCTGGTCCCAGCGCC
>NZ_JADGHT010000172.1 GCF_019683755.1 Thermogemmatispora sp.
TACATATTATGGATCGCGGCGGCGATTTCCTGATTCAAGAGATTCAGGTCGGCAAGCATAAGAGTGAGCCGAGCTATGTGCGCATGGAGGTCAAGGCCGACGACGAGCAGACGCTTGATCTGATTATCTCGGAACTGCAGCAGCTCGGGGCAATGCTGGTCAATGGCCATGACGTGCGTACAGCGCGGGTGGAGCAGCCGGGAGTTCTCCCCGAGGGCTTCTACTCGACGACCAACTTGCCAACGCAGGTACGCCTTGGCGGTCAATGGGTCGACGTCGAGCAGATTGAGATGGATGTGGCCATTGTCATCGACCGCGAGCATCGCCGCGCCTATTGCAAGCCTATGCATGAGGTCGAGGTTGGTGACGAAGTGGTGATCGGACACGAAGGTATCCGCGTCCAGTCTTTCGAGCGCGCGCGTGAGCGCGAGATCTTTGCTTTTATGCAGAGCGATGTCTCTTCAGAGAAGGCAAAGATCTTGATGATCCAGCATATTGCACGCCAGATGAAGGAGACGCGGGCCCGCGGCGGGAAGATTCTGTTCGTGCTCGGTCCGGCGGTGATCCATACGGGAGCGGGTCGCTATGTGGCAGAGCTGATTCGACGCGGCTATGTGCAGGTGATTTTTGGTGGGAACGCTATTGTGACTCACGATGTAGAGTCGGCCCTCTTTGGAACTTCGCTCGGGGTCGATCTGCGTACCGGTGAGCAGGTCGAGGGCGGCCATCGCAATCATCTCCGGGCGATCAACGCTATCCGTGCGGTTGGCTCGCTGGAGAAGGCGGTCGAGGTCGGCCTGCTGCGCGAGGGATTGACCTACGAGGCCATTAGGCACAAGGTGCCTTTGGTGCTGGCCGGTTCGATCCGCGACGACGGCCCGATGCCGGGCGTCATAACCGATATGCAGGAGGCGCAACGCCAGATGCGCCGGGCCTTGCAGGGCGTGGAGATGGCGATTATGGTGGCTTCGATGCTGCATGCAATCGCCACCGGTAATTTGCTGCCCGCGACGGTGCGAACAGTCGTGGTGGATATCAATCCAGCAGTGGTGACGAAGCTGGCTGATCGCGGCAGCTTCCAGGCCGCCGGCTTGGTCACTGACGCTGAGCTGTTTCTGCGGGAGCTGGTCGAGGCCCTGCGTTCCGACGGCGAGCCTTCCACCACCGGGACAGCCACTCTTCAGGCCGGTCGCGCTTAGCGGAGGCGCATAGCCCGGCCTTCATTCTTTCGCTTGCACATCTGTCACAAGCAGAGATAAGCGCTGCTATCTCTGCCATGATGTGCCTCTGCTCCTCCCCGCCAGGCTGACGGAGCAGAGGCTTTTATGTTAGACTGATGCTGGTGCCTGCCTTCTCGTCAGACAGGTCACCGTCGCCGCCTCGGCCCTGTCCAGCATGGCGCGCTCCGTCAGCGCGGATAGTAGGCCGGCAGCAGTTATGCTCGCTTCATTGACAATGGGAACCATAGGTCTCAGGCTGACTCCAGGAAAGGTACCTATCTCGCAACTATGACCCCACAAGAGAAGCTCTCAACCCAACAGAACCGATCCGACGTCTCTGTTGGGCAAGCTTTATCATCTTCTTTCCCATCTAGAGGATTATGGTGGCGCTTGCGTATCGATGGCCTGCTCCTGCTAGTGACCATGATTTGGGGCAGTACTTTTCTAGTAACGAAGTACGCCATCCATTTCGTCGGTCTCTTTACCTATCTGGGCTATAACTTTGGGATCGGTGCCCTCACTCTAGCCCTGCTTTTTCGCCGGCGCTTGCGCCATTTAACAGGCTCTGAGCTGCGTAGTGGCATCATACTCGGCTTGCTTCTCTTTAGCGGCTATGCTCTGCAAACGCTTGGTCTGCAATTCACAATTACAAGTAAAGCAGGTTTTATTACAGGGCTGTATATTCCTCTGGTACCACTTTTTTCGATCGTATTGCTGCATCAGCGCCTCTCGCTGGAGGCAGGTCTCGGTTTTCTGCTCTCGCTGTTGGGTTTGACCTTGCTGTCGATCAATAAAGATTTCAATTGGAGCTTTGGTCTGGGCGAATTTTTGATTCTGGGCTGTGCGGTAGCGTTCGCTTTGCATATTGTCTGTATCAGCAAGTTTGTGACGGGAGCTGATGCTCTTAATCTAGCCATTGTGCAACTGGCTACAACTTCGGCGCTGAGCTTGATGAGCGCGTGGTTGACTCACGAGGAGCTGCTGTTGCCAGCAAGCGTACCGATTTGGGGAGCGGTCCTCTTTATGGGTGTGGTGGATATCGGCTTCTGTATGGGGGCAATGAATTGGGCTCAGCAGTACATCAGTAGTACCCATGCAGCCCTGATCTACGCCTGTGAACCGGTCTGGGCGGGGATCTTCGGGACGTTGGCGGGCCAGACACTGAGCGGTTTGGCCTGGATAGGAGGGGCTTGTATCTGTCTGGGCATGATCATGAGCGAGGTGCGCCTGAAGGCACTGTTGAAAGGCTGGCGCCGCTCAGACAAGTGGCCACGCCAGTGAGCTAGCTCAGAGCCAGCGCCAGCAGTATAGCGAAGGCCTAAGACGAGGAGATGATAGCTTTCTAGTGCTCGTGGCTGCCAGTACCTCCATTGAGCTGGCGCGTATGGCCGGTTGCCTGCTCCAGGAGTCGCAGGCGCAATTGTTCGCCATCCTGAGCCAGACCAACGCTCACTACCAAGTCGGTTAAGGTCGCAGGTTCATCGATGCTAGCAGCTACCTCCTTTGCCAGTCCGCTAAGCTCGGGGAAGCGGGCGGAGACCAGAGTCATCAGCATCCGTCGCAACTCGTTCAGCCGCTCGGCCCGCTCCTGCCGACGCCCTTCTCTACGCCCCTCCTTCAGACCCTTCTCACGCCCCTCCTTCAGGCCTTTCTCACGCCCCTCCTTTAATCCCTCCTCCAGAATCATCTGATAGATGTCCGTCTGTTTCAGCTCCTGAATGAAATCAGCCAGCATAGAAAACTGCTCCTTTAGCCACTGACGCTCACTAGCAGGTGCCCCAGCCCAGGCCAGGGCAGCGATTAAGAAGCCGATGGCCAGCAGATCATAGCGCCCAGCCTGCTCCAGGCGCTGTCTCATCTCCACAATGAGCTCACGACGTTGCCCCTCGCGTGTCAAAGGCAGCAGCGGCAGCATGCCCCAGCGCTGCGACTGCAACAGCTCGGTGGCTGGCATATCCCAGAGCTTCAGCACGAGGAAGTGAAACTCATGCACTTTCCTCTTGTTAGGCAGCTCACGCTGGTAGGGTGTGAGTGGCGCGGCACAACGGCGAAGATAGACCACACACGACCAGACCGGGCAGCGATAGCGTTGGTCTGCAAGAACATTATACAACAGCAGGCGCTCTGCCATACGTGAATCAGAGCTACTTTGAAACTCTAAATGCACGATGACAGGCTTGCCAGCAAGCTTACAGGCACTCACCACATCGGCCCGTAACGCCCCTAGCTCTCTCAAGAGCGGGATGTCCGCCAGCACGAATTCGCTGGAGGCATCGCGCTCATAGTGCGCTTCAGGCAAAACAAGCTCAACGAAATCCTGGGCCGCCAGCTCGAAGAGCCGCTTCAGCGCCAGGTCCCACGTCGTTCCCATCGCCCAGTGCGCTTCTTCCTCCTCTTCCTCCACAAGATTGATACATTGATCATAGCAGATGCGAACTCATCTGTCAATCCATCTCTCTATCTTAGAAGAATTCATTAATAAGCAACCATACGATATTTAGAGCAACTGTCATAGCCCTGTCAGGGAGAGATCCCCTTTGGCCTCTCAGTCAGCCACCCTTTACAGTCGGCAGCAGGTATGCTATCCTTAAGGATACTGTTAGTGGTATCAGCACTTGTGCGTTTGCTTTCTCGCAAGAGACGCGACCAGCGTCCAATCAAAAGGACAAGAGAAGAGAGAAAGCGGCATTCACGCGAGACATGTCCCCTCCGCAGGGCATCCAGAGAGGCGACGCCAACGGCTGCAAGCGTGCCTGCCCGCAGGAGAGCCGACGCTGGTCAATCTTTTCCCGCCGGGTTAGTCTCCGTCAGCTTAGCGATGCGGCGCTGAGCTTCCGGCTGCGGATCAGGTTGCAGCTTCAGAGTTACGGGAATGGGATACCCCTCGCTAGCCGGTACCGAGTCAGTAAGGTACACGCCTCGACCCCGTTAGCGGTCGCATGAGCGCCAGGTCAGTGTGTCCGTCCTTGTTGTCGCGCTTCGGCTCCCGTGAAGGCTATGCAGGACAAGGGCGCTGCTTGCCCTGCCTCGCGCCGCCAGCCGAGTGCAGCATGCCTGACTTGCGAAAGATGGGTGGAACCACGGAAGGGCTTCAGGCCTTTCGTCCCTGCTGGGATGAAAGGCTTTTTTGTTGTCGAGCCTACTTGCGCATGGGGCCAGCCTAAGCAGCATTTTACAAAGAAAGAGTGAATAATTCTGATCTGGAGACAGGAAAGGAGGCTTTGCGACTATATGTCTGCTGAATCGGTAGAAGCAGAAATTCAGGAGACGGTCAATTATACGCCGCTCCAGCGCATGCGCCATTCGGCGGCTCACGTGATGGCCGAGGCCATTCAAGAGCTATTCCCCGAGGCCCGTTTCGCCATCGGGCCGGCTATTGAGGATGGCTTCTATTACGACTTCGAGCTGCCACGTCCGCTGACGCCAGATGATTTCCCTGAGATCGAGCGCCGCATGCGCCGGATCATTGAGGCCAAGCATCCCTTTATCCACGAGCGCTGGCCACGCGAGAAGGCCCTTGAGTACTTCCGCAATAAGGGCCAGGTCTATAAGGTCGAGATTATCGAGAACTTGCCCGACGAGGAGGTCGGCATCTACAAGCAGGGGAACTTTCTTGATCTCTGCCGCGGTCCCCATGTGGAGCACACGGGCCAGATCGGACCCTTCAAGTTGATGCGGGTCGCCGGCGCTTATTGGCGCGGCGATGAGCATCGCCCTATGCTGCAGCGTCTCTATGGCACGGCCTGGTTTACGCAGGAGGAACTTGACCAGTATCTTTGGCGCCTCGAAGAGGCGCAGAAGCGCGATCACCGCAAACTGGGTCGTGAGCTGAAGCTCTTCCTGATGAGCGAGGATGTTCCCGCCGGGGTGCCGCTCTTCTTGCCTCATGGTGAGATGCTACGCCATCTGATGGAGTCCTATGTGCGCGAGACGCAGGAGCGCTATGGCTACCAGCATGTCTGGACGGGTCACCTGGGCAAAGTGCGTCTCTATAAGACGTCGAAGCACTGGTATACCTATCGTGAAAATATGTTCCCCGTCATGCAGGGCGAGGAGGAGCTATCGGAGGACGACGCCTATGTGCTGAAGCCGATGAACTGTCCTCACCATATCCTGCTCTATAAGTCGCAGTTACATAGCTACCGCGAGCTGCCGATCCGCTACGCAGAGTTTGCGACGCTCTACCGCTACGAGAAACCGGGCGTGTTGACGGGCCTGGCGCGAGTGCGTAGTCTGACGCAGGATGATGCTCATGTTTTTCTGCGCCCCGATCAAATTCAGGAGGAGTTCGACCGCGCTGTCAATCTGACGCTGGAGGTCTTTAATACGTACGGCCTCAATGATTACTGGATTCGCCTCTCACTGCGCGATCCGAATAAGAAGGAGGACTACGTGGGGAGCGATGAGGTCTGGGAGCTGGCGGAGAGTTCGCTGCGGGCCGCCCTGGAACATCGCGGTATCGAGTACCGTGAGGGTATCGGGGAGGCGGCTTTCTATGGTCCCAAGATGGACTTTATGGTACGCGATGCTCTGGGCCGCGAGTGGCAGTGTGCGACGATCCAGCTCGATTTTGTGCAGCCGGAGAATTTCGAGCTAGAGTATATCGGTGAGGATGGCCACCCCCACCGCCCGGTGATGATCCACCGCGCGGTGACGGGTTCAACGGAGCGTTTTATGGCAATGCTGATTGAGCATTTCGCCGGGGCCTTTCCGGTCTGGCTCGCTCCTGTGCAGGCGGTGATTATTCCCATCACCGATCGCCATCTGGAATATGCGCAAAAGGTGCTGGCAGCTCTGAAGGGCGCCGGTGTGCGCGCCGAGCTGGACGCCCGCAATGAGCGCATGAATGCCAAGATCCGCGATGCTCAGTTGCAGAAGATCCCTTATATGCTGGTGGTGGGCGATAAGGAAGCAGCCAGCGAGAGCGTGGCCGTGCGTCTGCGAACAAACGAGAATCGCGGCGCTCAGCCGCTGGCTGAGTTTGTTGCCCATATCACGGAAATCATTCGGACGCGCAGCCGCGATCTCTGAGGCTGGTCAAGATAGGAACAGGCTGACGCTGCGGCGTCACCTTCGAAGCGCACGGTTGACGCTGCAGCGCCCTGCTCGCGTCTGGCCTGGCCTGGCCTGGCCTGCCGCTGGGTTGCGGCGGCTGGGCAGTGGCAGAGCGAAGGAGAAAGGAGCTTATCTCTTGATGTTGGTGGCCTTCGAGGGGATCGATGGGGCTGGAAAGACGACGCAGCGACGCCTGTTAGAGGTACAGGCTCGGCGCCAGGGCCTGCGCGTGGCCAGTCTGTCGTTTCCTCGCTATGGCGAGACGGTTTTCGGGCGCTGCGTGGCCGCTTATTTGCGCGGCGACTTTGGCCCTCTGGAGACGGTGCCACCGCGTTCGGCGGCTTTACTCTTTGCCGGAGACCGCCTGGAAAGCCTGGACCTGTTACGTCGTCTGGCCTCCGAGTGCGATCTGCTCCTGCTCGACCGCTATGTGGCTTCGAATCTGGCCCATCAGGGGGCACGCCTCGATGGGGCAGAGCGTGCAGCTTTTTTACGCTGGCTGGCGCATCTGGAGTATGAGGTGTTTGCGCTGCCACGCCCCACGCTGACGCTCTATTTGCGCCTGCCGGTGGCGGTAGCCAGCAGCCTGCTGGCTACGCGCGCGCAGCAGCGGAGATCAGACGCACGCGATATCCACGAGGAGAACAGCGCCTATCTGGCACGCTGCGCCGAGGTCTATGAACAGTTGGCCAGCGCCCAGGCCGATGGTCCCTGGGAGATCGTTTCTTGCGTCGATGAGCAGGAGAGACTGCGCTCACCGGAGGAGATCCAGGAAGAGGCCTGGTCATTGCTGGAAAGGTATCGCACCATATGAGTCGTCGCGTTGTACTGGTTGACTACGATCCGCAGTGGCCGCAGGAGTACGCCGCCGAGCGCCAACGGCTGCTTGAGGCCATCGGCCCCTGGCTGGTGGCTATCGAGCATATCGGCAGTACCTCGGTACCTGGTCTGGCCGCCAAGCCCATTATCGATATTATGGCCGCAGTCGCCCCGCTCTCGCATGCCATTTCCTGCATCGAGCCACTGCGTGCTCTCGGCTATGAGTACCTGCCAGAGGTTGAGCGCTTTATCCCCGAGCGACGCTACTTTCGCAAGCTCCGCGACGAGGAAGACACCCACCATCTGCACATGGTGGAGTACAACAGCCCTTTCTGGCAGCGTCACCTGCTCTTCCGCGACTATCTGCGCGCGCACCCGGCCACGGCCCAGGAGTACGCCCTGCTGAAACGGGAGCTGGCCGCTCGCTTCGCCAATGATGTCGCTGCCTATACCGACGCAAAAACCGCTTTCATCAGGGGTATCGAAGCCCGGGCCGCTCTCTGGTCGGCTCGGGGACAGCCAGCGCCAGCCGCTGCTGCACAGGATGAGCTGTAAGGCCAAGGTGACAAAGACCAGGGTCCCCACCAAAGCCAAGCGGGAGGAGGGATCTTCTCTCTCCTCCCGCATCTATCGGCAGGCTCATCAATCGATGAGCTCGTACGCCGGCAGCGTCAGAAACTCCGTAAACTCGCGATTGGCAATAATCCGATCGAGAAGACCATAGGCCTGCTCGTAGCGCCGCGCCTGATAGGTCTGCTCGCCGACTGCGGCCTTGATCTTCTCCAGCTCCTCGCGGGCCAGTTGCCGCACCAGCTCCAACGTCACCTTGCGTCCATCGTCGAGGATGCCGCGCGGATGATGGACCCACTGCCAGATCTGCGAGCGCGAGATTTCGACGGTGGCCGCATCCTCCATCAGATTATAGATGGGAACACAGCCCAAGCCGCCAAGCCAGGCCTCCAGATACTGCGTGCCCACACTAATGTTGGTTCGCAGGCCGCCCTCGGTAATGGTTCCCTCGGGCACGCGCAGCAGGTCAGCAGCGGTCACCTGGACATCCTCGCGCTTGCGATCGATCTGGTTCGGTTGCGGCATTACGCGATCGAACTCTTCCTGAGCGATCTGTACCAGCCCAGGATGAGCCACCCAGGTGCCATCATGGCCATCGGTCGCCTCGCGTCGCTTATCGGCGCGTACACGCTCCATCGCCTCCTCATTGGCCTTGGGGTTGTTCTTAATAGGGATCTGGGCCGCCATTCCGCCGATAGCGTGGGCATTGCGCCGATGGCAGGTCTTGATGGTCAGCAAGGTATAGGCCCGCATAAAGGGCGTCGTCATCGTCACCTGGGCCCGATCAGGATAGAGGAACTGCTCATGGTTGCGGAACTTCTTAATAGCGCTGAAAATGTAATCCCAGCGCCCGCAGTTGAGACCCGCTGAGTGCTCGCGCAGCTCGTAGAGGATCTCATCCATCTCAAAGGCCGCCAGGATCGTCTCGATCAGCACCGTGGCCTTGATCGTCCCGCGCGGAATACCTAGCTGGTCCTGGGCCAGCAAAAAGACATCGTTCCACAGGCGCGCCTCCAGGTGACTTTCTAGCTTCGGCAAGTAGAAGTATGGCCCGGTGCCCCGCTCCAGCAAGGCGCGCGCGTTGTGGAAGAAATACAGGCCGAAATCAAACAGGCTGCCGGAAATGGGTTTGCCATCGAGCAAGACATGCTTCTCTGGCAGATGCCAGCCGCGAGGCCGCACCACCAGGGTGGCAATTTGCTGGTTGAGGCGGTATGGCTTGCCTTCGGGACTGACATAGCTGATGGTGCGCCGGACGGCGTCGCGCAGGTTGATCTGTCCCTGCACAAGGTTGGTCCAGGTGGGACTGAGGGCATCCTCAAAGTCGGCCATGTAGACCTTGGCTCCCGAGTTGAGCGCGTTGATGATCATCTTGCGCTCAGCCGGGCCGGTGATCTCCACACGCCGGTCTTGCAGGTCAGCCGGGACAGGATTGATCGTCCAGTCTCCTTCACGTATATGGGCCGTCTCTGGCAGGAAGTCGGGGAGCTTGCCGGCATCGATTTCTGCCTGTCGCTCGACACGCTTGCGCAGCAGCTCCTCACGACGCCCCCCGAATTCGCGCACCAGCGTCACCACAAAGTGCAATGCCTCTGGTGTCAGAATCTCTGCGTATTCGGGCGGAACCGGTGCTTTGATCTCAAGCCCGTCTGGATAGCTCTGCTTCGTCATCTGCTTCGCTTCGCCTTTCTGCCTGACAACAATGGGGCACGCCTGACACGCCTGACACGCCTGACGCGCCTGAACGCGCCCACCAGCCTCCGTCGTTTTCCCCCCCATTGTACGACATCGGTGCAGGCACGCTCAAGCGCGTCGGCGTTCGCCGCTACCCGTCAGGAGTGACCAGAAGATGGATGGA
>NZ_JADGHT010000173.1 GCF_019683755.1 Thermogemmatispora sp.
GCCCTGCGTGGCTGGCGCCTGTGGCTCGCGCGTTTATTAGGACTGCTGCCACGCCAATCCTCGCCAGGCTCACCAGCTTGAATGGTAGAGCAAAGGAGGAGGGAAGAGGCCCGGTGAAACGCCTGTCTCTGACCCTCCTACCACCACCAACAGGCCCGCCACCAGCATGGCCCGCTGCCCAGGTAGCCTCAGATCGAGTTTGTTCTTGAGGTTGCCCCAGGCTGGCCGTCAAAGAGACGCCGCCTGGGGGCACAGCCGCCCCTTTTAAGCAGTGTTACTCAATACATTGAGTAGGCAGGCGCATTAACACTTGATAAAGCGGAGCTGCTTCTCTCTTGGATCAAAGCAAAGACATGTTAATACAACTACTTCGACTCCAATCAAAGTTAGCTGACTGGGATAGTTAGCGTGTGATATAATATAAAGGAGAGTGTGAGCATAGCGAAGGGAGACAACATTGTCGCTGTACTCATCAGACATCAGTTCTGCAGACTCCCGGAAGCATGTCGTCGCGGCCTATCTGGAGGTCATCCGTTTGCTTGATGACCGTGTCGCGCCTCTCCTGGGGAAAGTAACCACTCGCGTGCTCGTTCAGGGTGCCGCCCGACGAGTAGCGGAGAAGTACCCTTTTCTTCACTTTCTTGAGCGTATCCCGTATACTGAGGTTACTCCGGCTATTGCCCAGGAGCAGCTTGGCGGCCAGTCCCCGCAGGAGCTAAAAGCAGGACTAAATGCCCTTCTGGAGGAGTGCTTCGCGGGCTTGAAGGAACTCACAGGTGACCTGATTGTTACTCCGCTTCACGACGAGGTGACCCGCCAGCTCCAGCACATGTCGATCTTGCAGTAGATAGCAGAGACCATGTAGCTAGCGTAGCAGTGAGCAATGGAGAAGAGCAGCGTGCAGTCTCAGTCGACACTCCCAGATGGCGCGTACCGCTCTTCCAGAGGATCGGGAGAAGATCGGCTGGCGGTTCTCCGCCACGAGATGGAATATCTCAATACCATCGGGAAGCGCTTTGTTGCCGCCAATGATCGCTTCCAGGTTCATCGTGCCTTGCTGGCTACGTTACAAGAATTGTATAGCTTCTCCGCCTGTGCCATTCTCCTCAAAGGTCAGTATGGTGATCCCTTTGAACTCTCCATCATTCCCCGCTATCCACTCAGTGCCTCTTTCCTGCAAGAGATGATCCAGCGCATTGCGCGGGCTGCCAACATTATCGATTTCCCCAGTGTAACCCCCGAAGAGCTGGCTGTGGCCGCTTATCTTGACGCCCCCGACGATCTGGCCCTCATGGAGCCACAGCCTTCGCTTGGTGGCAGCGAAATTGGCGATTTCCTTCATTTGCCATTGGCCGTTGAGGATCGGATCATTGGCCTGCTCAGCCTCTTCCACGAGCGCGAAGGGGTCTTCGATACCCAACTCCTCCAGCTGACGCGCATTATTGCTGACTACGCAGCCATCGCCTTGGAGAATATGCGCCTGCGTGAGCGCGAACAGGCGCTTTGGCGGGAGGCTGAGTTCGAGCGGAGCCGGCTGGAGCTAATTATCAGTAGCATGGCCGAAGCGCTATTGATTACGAATGCTCAGGGCGCCATTGTCTCCCTGAACCGCTTTGCCGAGCAGCTCTTCCAGCAGGCCCAGATCGATGCACGTCTTGAGCCTGGTATCCCCCTCCGCCAGCTCGCCGCCCGCAGCAATGTGCCCTGGCTACGTGAGCTGGCCCATGTAGTTGACCAAGCCCTGATGGGGCAAACTATCAAGAATCAGGAGCTGATCATCGGCGAGAGCAACGAGACCGTCCCTTTAACCCTGAGTATCAGCGCCGCCCCACTCAACCAAGATAGCCATCACCCACTACCCGGTGGCGTCGTGGTTGTGCTCAACGATATCACCGACCGCAAGCAGATCGAGAAGCTGAAGGACGAGTTTGTCTCGGTGGTCTCGCACGAGCTGCGGACTCCTCTGACCGCCATCAAGGGCTATACGCAGCATCTCGTGCGGCGCCTGGAGCGGCGTCTCCGCCAGCAGCCACGTGGGGAGCGCGGGCAGCCGGAGCCTCCTGAAAGCTATGACCTGCGCAGCCTCTATATCGTGCAGAGTCAGGCTGAGCACCTGGAGCGTCTGGTGAGCGATCTTTTGGATTTATCGCGCGTGCAATGGGGACGTCTGGACCTGCAATACACCTCCTTCTACCTGGCTGACTTGCTGGCCGAGCAGGTTCGCCTGGCCCAGGCCAATACAGAGCAGCACATCATTCAGCTTGATCTCCATGTGCAGGATAGCAAGGTGATCGCTGACCGCCAACGTATTGCCCAGGTCGTGGGGAATATTCTGGACAATGCTGTCAAGTACTCTCCCCAGGGGGGACACGTTACCGTGCGACTAGAGAAGAGAGGCGATGACTTCCTGGTGAGTATCAGCGACGAGGGTATCGGCGTCAGCCCAGAATACCTTGACCACATCTTCGAGCGCTTCTATCGCGTTCGTAACGCCGCCAGCCGCCAGTATTCGGGCATTGGCCTGGGCCTGTACGTGGCCCGTGCCATTGTCGAAGCTCATGGAGGCCATATCGGCTACGCCAGCAATCAGCAAGGCCTGGGCAGCACTTTCTACTTTAGCCTACCGCGGACCCCCAGGATCTCGCCTGAGACCAATGAGCACTAGGGAATCACACCCTGAGGCCAGCCTGGGTCGAGCCAAGGATCTGCCATCAACCCCAGCCTCCTCGCTAGCCTGCCGCGCCTTGAGCCGTCTGCTCTTTCTCCTACCCCAGCCAGACCAATAGGATACTCGCTGGCCACATCACGCCTAAAAGGCCTTCAATAGATCAGTTGGCGTCGCCTGGAAGCGGTCCAGTAAGTAAGAGCGACCGAATGGCGTAAAATGGATAGTAGCCCAACTTGCGCGCAGAATCTGGATGTGACGCAAAACGCGCGCTTCTCCCCAAAGCGGGTAGAGCAAATCGCAGAGGGCATTAATGATATCACCGGTACTGGTGATGAGCACACCGACCAGCGTTACCCCGATCACCAACAGGATATGATGGGGAAGAGAAACCGGGCCGAGAGCAGTAAAAAAGCCGATATAGACCATGCTGCCTGAAACCAGTGCAGGCAAAAGGGCCTCCAGTACGATATAGAGGCGCGACGGCTCGCGCACAAACAGAGTCGTGATGCCCAACGGACCAATGGCCCAGCCGATCAGCTGATCACGCCGCAAGAGCGCCAGAAGCAGGTGAGACCCCTCAAACAGCAGTAGCCAGAGCAGCACAAAGGCAATCAAGCCCGGCACAGAACGAAGCTGGATACTGGCCAGTATCCCCGGCATGCTCATCCTCCTCGAACATCGAAAACAGCGATACCAGAAACCTCTGTTTGTATTGTACGCCCAGTGAGGGCTTGCCGACAACAGGCCCTTGCTATTCTTCCCATCCTCCTTTACCGACCAGCGGCACGAAAACGCAGCCGCCAAGCGAATGCACCTCTTGCCCCCTAGACGTACGCCGCACAACTAGCAGCTCCTGATGATCATGACTGCCGACCGGGATCACTAACAGGCCGCCCTCCACTAGCTGGGCAACCAGCGGCTGAGGAATCTGTGGCGCGGCTGCTGTGACCACAATCCGATCATAAGGAGCGGCCTCCGGCCAGCCTAGTGAGCCATCACCCACAAAGACCGAGACATTCTGCAGGCCGAGCTGCAGTAGCCGTCTAGCAGCTTGGCAGGCCAGTTGCTGGTGTCGTTCAACTGTCGCCACGGAAGCCGCCAGGCGTGCCAGGATCGCCGCCTGATAGCCCGAGCCGGTCCCGATCTCTAGTACCCGCTCCTGACCGCTCAGTTCCAGAGCTTGCGTCATCGTCGCGACAATGAGAGGCTGAGAAATAGTCTGACCGCAGCCAATGGGAAGGGCTTGATCAGCGTAGGCCCACTGACGATGTTGGGGATCAACAAACAGTTCGCGCGGCGTGGCTTCAATGGCCGCCAGAACACGTTCATCGTGGATACCAGCGCTGCGCAAACTCTCAACCAGATAACGGCGCTGCGTCTCGAAATCACGAGTCATAGCATTCCAGGGCGGTGTTGAGTAGAAAAGGCCTATCAGCTCGCGAACAGAGCAGACAACCTATGACAACCGGCCCGCTTCACGATGGCCATGAGGCCCACGCTTGGGGAGGGCGCCCCAACGGGCGTACCTCTTCTTGTTCTTGTCCTTCGTTGCGCTGCCACCCGCTGCCCTCTCTGAGCCACACTAGGCCATCAAGACCAGCATGAGACTTCTCTACCGGAACGATATACAAGACCGCTGTGCCTGGCAAGGAGAGACGCAGAGGAACAGCCCGGCCAGCAAACGATTGTTCCTCCCCTGGCCACTGACCGCCTCAGCGAATCTCAGCCTTCTTCGACGACTAAGCTGCGCGCTTCGGGATAAGACGCACGAGGGTATCCACCTAGAGTCTAATGCCTGGTATTCGAGACGTCAAGGAGAACAGGGAGGAAGCTGGCTGCTCCCCCACTAAGGAGGTCAGAGTCAACAAACCGAAGGTTGCTGAAAGCAAGCCGGAGTCCAACTCGCAAGCGAAAGACAGAAACAAGCATAAAAAAAGTGGGCGCTACTGGGCTCGAACCAGTGACCTCTTCGGTGTGAACGAAGCGCTCTCCCACTGAGCTAAGCGCCCTTTTCCCTCTCAACTCAAAACCGGCATGATCACCAACTTAGCTAAGCTCGCTTCTGATCATCCGGCTTTCCGGTATAGCTACTATAGCACTCCGGGCGAGGCTTGTCAAGTAGCGACGAGGGGAATAGGAGGAGCAGGGCACAGAGTCTTTCTGCTCGGCCTCGCCAGCCAGGAATCGCTGACGCAAGCAAACAGGCGAGGCCGAGTCCGTGGCACAGTTTTCCCTAGAGACCAGCCAATAACAGAGAGAGCCGAGCCACGGCGCGCAACACGAGTACATGGAGCGCCGCCCGGAGTGCAAGCGTTGGCAGTACAGTCACGTGAGCAAGCACGAAAGCAAAAGCAAGCAAGCAAAGGCAGAGCGTGTTGGGTTAGCACATTATGGCTCGTTGGGGGCCTTGCGCATCGTGGGGAAGAGGATCACATCGCGAATAGACTCCTGATCGGTCAAGAACATGACCAGGCGATCCACGCCGATGCCCAGCCCGCCAGTAGGTGGCATGCCCACCTCCAGAGCCTCCAGAAAGTCTTCATCGAGTACCTGCGCTTCGACGTCGCCGTGGGCACGTTGTCGCATCTGATCCTCAAAGCGCTGGCGCTGATCGAGCGGATCATTCAACTCAGTAAAGGCGTTGCCGATTTCCAGGCCACCCAGGAACGGCTGAAAGCGCTCTACCAGATTGGGCTGCGACCGATGACGCTTGGCCAGAGGCGAGACATCCAGCGGATAATCAATCAGGAAGAGGGCGCGGCGCAAGGGTTCCGCCCCCTGGCGAAACATCGCGCTCTTCAGCTCATCAATCAAACGGCCCCGACCCAAAGCGGGATCGACCTCGTAGCCACGAGCTCGCATCTCGGCGGCCAAACTCTCTCGATCGGGATAGCGATTCACGTCAATCCCGGTAAACTCCTCAATGGTCGCTAGCAGCGGCAAGCGTGGCCAGGGCGGCGTGAGATCCACCTCGTAGCCGCGATAATGAATGCGCGCTGTTCCACAGGCCTCCAGAGCGATTGCATAAATCATTTCCTCAGTCAGGCGCATCATATCCTCATAATCGGCATACGCCTGATAGCACTCCATCATAGTAAACTCTGGATTATGGGTCCGGTCAATCCCCTCATTACGGAAGTTGCGACCAATCTCATAGACTCGTTCGAAGCCGCCCACGAGCAGGCGTTTCAAATACAGCTCCACCGCGATACGCAGATACAGATCGCGGTCCAGGGCATGGTGATGAGTCACGAAGGGGCGCGCTGTCGCACCGCCATAGATTGGCTGCAGAATGGGGGTCTCCACCTCCAGAAAGCCCCGCTCGTCGAGGAAGCGGCGCATAGCCCGAATCACGCGACTGCGCGTCACAAAAATCGGCTTCACCTCATCGCCGTTCGCCAGTAGATCCAGATAGCGCTTGCGCTGGCGCAGCTCGATATCTTCCAGCCCATGATACTTCTCGGGCAAGGGGCGCAAGCCCTTGGCAATCACTGCGAACTGTAGGACATGCAGCGTGCGCTCACCGGTACGTGTATAGAAGAGAAAGCCTCGCGCCTGAATAAAGTCGCCAATATCCAGGAGGCGGACCGTACGATAGGCTTCCTCACCAAGATCGTTAATGCGAAAGTAGACCTGAATGCGACCAGTGCCATCCTCAATATGGGCAAAGGCAATCTTGCCCATCTCGCGGAGCAAGCGGATGCGTCCCACTAGACAAAAAGAGTGCTCCTCTCCCAGCCACTCATCGAAGTGCTGCAGCACCTCGGCAATTGTATGGCTGCGCTCAACATGGTTGGGATAGGGATTGATACCGCGCTCACGCAAAGCCTCCAGGCGCTGGAGCCGCACACTTCTTTCATCAGCCATAACGCTCTTGAAAACTCCTCACAATGGTTTGCCGCTATTTTAGCAAAATTCCGGGCCAGTGGATAGCAGGGGGAGAGTAAGTGGAAGGAAGCAGAGCAATCGACAGCCTGGCTAATCTCCCCACCTCTTCGCTCTCCAGGCTTCACCACCCTGATCAATCAGCTCCAGGCAGACGGTGAACAAACCCAAAGAGGAGGGCCGCACAAGAGAAGGCGGCCCCCAAAGAAAGACACAGCGGCATACTCCATCCTGGCTGGATCAGGAGACGAAAGCACTCAGGGAGGAGAAAGCAGGAATGCTCTCGCCGCAGGGGGAGAAGCTCACTTACTCAATGGCGAGGACAGTGTACTCTTTTACACCACCAGGGGTAGAAACCATAACCAGATCGCCCACCTTATGGCCAAGCAAAGCTTTGCCTACTGGGGACTCATTAGAGATGCGGCCCGCGCTCGGATTAGCCTCATAGGCACCCACAATCGTATAGCAAGCCTCACGCCCATCGCTGCTACGCACACGCACCACCGATCCCAGCGTTACTTCATCGCTCTGGACCTTCTGAATCGTGCGCGCAGTGGCAAGCATCTGCTCTAACTCATAGATCTTCCCTTCGAGGCGCGCATACTCGGTCTTGGCTTCCTCATAGGCCGCATTGTCGTTGACATCGCCCCCCTCTTTGGCATCATGCAGGTAGCGTGCCACCTCGGCCCGCTTGACCGTACGCAAGAACTCCAACTGATTCAGAAGACGTTGCCGGCCATCCTCGGTCAGATAGACGCCCTGTGTCTCCATCCTATGTTTCCCTCCATTGTCTGCAGGAAATCGCTCATCTACTATCCAGAGTCTGAGTCTGCCTCCTGAGCTGCCGTGCCACAAAGCAGGGACAGCACAACAGTCAGTCAAGCAGCCTTTTCAAGAAGAGAGAGCCGGTCCACGATCCAGATCTCTGGTTTTCTGGCCGGTTTGCCGCGAGTCAACGCACGGGATCGGCCAAGCAAGGCGAAGCACCTTATCAGTTGTTTAGGCACAGACCGCACTCTGCCCCGGGAGCAGGAGCCGTCTCTCACTAGGAAAGGTGCCCCACGTCTCCCCAGGTGACTGTTACCAGCTCGCCTGAGCGGCAACGTAGCAGCAGCTCGCCACTCTCATTAACCTCCTCGGCCTTGCCCTCCAGTTGACGAGCCCCTTGCTGAATGCGCACCGCACGCCCCAACGTCTGTAAGCGACTACGCCAGCGCTCGCGAATGAGTCGTGCCACCGGCAACGAGAAAGCAGCGGCAGCCCTCACAGGCGCTGACAACGCAGACAGCTCAGGGTGGGCTTCGGCTTCCTTCTGCAAGGCGAGATAGGAATCCTCCACATGCTCCAAAAGATGGGAAATGAAGGCCTCGCGGCTTATAACGTGACCGCACTCAGCTTCCAGTGTCGTCGGCGTCGGCGCTTGAACCAGCGGAGCTGACGCAGCTGCAGGAGCCTCGGGGCGGGACTGCACTGAGCCGCCCGCACTCTGCTCGATCGCTAAATCCTCACTGCGTCCATTGACATTGACGCCGATGCCCAATACGGCCACCAGACGACCGGCCCGATCAGAGCTGGTCTCGATTAAAATACCGGCAACTTTACGTTCGCCGATCAAGATATCGTTAGGCCACTTGATAGTAGCAACAAGGCCAGCCGTATCGGCAATGGCTTCTAACACGGCCAGTGCGGAAAACATCGTTAGCAGAGGGAGCGGGAAGCGTGGATAGAGCACCATCGACAAGAGGACATTGCGCCCAGCCACGTCAACCCAACGGCGGCCCTGCCTGCCACGCCCGGCAGTCTGGCTCTCTGTCAGCACCACCAAACCCTCTACACTCTCACCCGGTCCGGCCTCAATGGCGCGCTGCATCGCCAGCGTATTCGTTGAATCCACCACCGGGAGATACAGTAGACACGCCTCACCTCTGCCAATCAGGCGTGTGCCCAACACCTGCCGTAACCTGTCGAGATGCAGTCGTTCACTGCCGGTCATCTGCTCCTGGTACCTCCGCCCATCTCGCTCCCATCCTCCTGCTCCTCCCCTTTTTCATACCTGCGAGCCTGCACCTAGCACTAGCACGCCAGCGGCCTCGCATGCTTGCTTGGACATCAGTTTCATCGCGACTTCTCTCGCTCGATCTGCAGCCTTGTGCCATCAGCGCTACCGCCCCCACCCCTATCAAGCAGCTCTGCGCGGCCCTTCTGACCCTGGACCTCGCTCGTACCTCTCAGTAAGAGACCGCAGGCACCGGGCCGGCTGGTAGCCATCCTGCAACGCTGGTTGCTCTACTGATCACCCATTGAGCATCAGACGCAAAGAGCGTGTAGAGGCTCTTCACCAGCACCGGCCCAGCGGTGAAACCATACAGGCGGGAGTTAACCAGACTTCCCAGGCGGGCCAGGTTGCTTCCCACCTTCCGACTGGCACCACCATCAGGAGGCGTCCTTCCCTCCTCGCTTGGTGTGGCCGGTTAACTCGCCACCTGTGTGGCAATCTCGTTCAGGCATGTGCACACCACCTCCTTTCATTGCGCTAATTGTAACATCGCATTTCAGGTGCTGTCAAGCTTTTCGTTGAAATTTACTTGAACACTTTTTCCTTGAGCTTTTCGACCAGAACGCCAATGTCAGCAGGAACGCTCAACCGTACGGATTTTAAGGGTTCTTTCATGCCCATGCGCAGGTTCTCAATGCTTGAAATAATATACAATAAGATTGGTCCAGGAAAGGAGGAGTTCCGCTATGGCCATCGAGCGTACCGCTCATCCCTATATCGTTCGTGACCCTGCCATTTACGGCGGCGAACCCATCATTGA
>NZ_JADGHT010000174.1 GCF_019683755.1 Thermogemmatispora sp.
CGCCGGATGCGTTGGCTCATGGCCGCTGTTGGACTTGGGATTCTTGTTATCTGCGCCCTCATTACTCTTATTCTGAACAGCTTTATTGGTATCAATGCCCTCACACAGAATGGCGCCTCTAGCTTGCTGGCCGCTCTCACCATTCCGCTGATTCCCGCGCTCGGCACCCTCTTGCTAGTGAATTTCATCGATCGTTTCGAGCGCGAGCCGTGGTATCTCCGTCTAGCTACCTTTCTCTGGGGCATGGTGATCGCCATCCCCACGGCTTTCTTTATTGAGCGCTTCATTGATAGCGTCATCATGAATCTTTTAGAGCCGGGCGCGAGTACGATCTTACGCTCGGCGTTACAGGGTCTCAATGCCGGCTTTACGGAAGAGACTGTCAAAGGCCTGGGGCTGCTGCTGCTCTTTCTGGTGTTGCGCGACCAGTTTGACAACATCACCGATGGAATTGTTTACTCGGCTATGATCGGGGCTGGCTTCGCCCTTGTCGAGAACTTCAGCTACTTCGCTAGCGGTTACCGTAACTCGCTGGTCTTTCTGATTATCTACCGGGTTGTGCTGGGCTGGCTGGGACATCCCACGTTCACCGCCTGCTTTGGCTCCATGCTAGGCTACACGCGTCACACGCGTTCACGCTGGCAGCAGGTGATCACGCCCTTGCTGGGCTACATCATGGCTGTAATGCTGCACAGCTTTTTCGATTTTGTCGACATTCAGGCGGGGGCCGCGGTTCAGGCTGATCCTGGCAATACGCATGTGGCTATGCTGGCGCTGGTGGCGATCATCTGCGATTATATTCCGCCCTTTATTGCGCAGATGCTCCTGCTTTATTTGTTGATCCGCTCGCTGGCTCAAGAGGCGGCCATCATCCGTGAATTTCTAGCCTCCGAGGTGAGCAATGGGGTGGTCACAGTGGATGAGTATGCTCTGCTGCAACACTCCTTCCAACGGACACGTCAGGAGCGTAAGGCCCTTTGGCAATATGGTTTCAAGCACTGGTTGCGAGTCAAGGCCCTCTATCAGGCGGAAATTGGCCTCGCTTTTCGCAAGTGGCATGTGAGCATGGGCGATGGCCAAAAAAACGGCTATCTGCGTCAGCCGGAGGATGTCTATCGCGAGCGCATTCGTCGCTTGCGGCAGGAAATTCGTGCAGTGGAGGAGCAGGCGCGAGCAAAGGAACGGAGGACCTAAGCCGTCATTCTCGCGGCAGAGCGCTTTGTGGTACACTTATGGAGGCAGGCGCGTCCATCACGGCGACCGGGTGGAGCGACAGGTCCTCTCAGTCTGCGACTCGCTGGTCGCTGGCGATGCCCGTTGTCGGCCATTACAGAGACAGACGAGGCGTTCACTCCCTCGTCAGGCAGGTAACAAGCGATCATAATACTGAGGAGTACCCCAGAGGATCATGAGCGAAGCGGAGCGGGCTAACCTGCTGTTACAGATCTATTATTATATGCGCCTTACCCGCGCTATGGAGGATCGCACGCGCACGCTCTTTCTCCAGGGGCGGATTGTCGGCGGAGTCTACACGGCGCAGGGACATGAGGCGACAACCGTCGGAGCGGCAATGACGCTGCGCGATGGAGACTGCATTGTACCGCAGCACCGGGATCTGGGCATGCATCTGGTACGGGGAGTCTCGCCTCGCGCTGTAATGTGCCAGTGGTTGGCACGCGGCAACGCTCCGACGCTGGGACGCGATGGCCAATTACATATTGGCGATATGCATCATGGGGTTGTCCCCATGATTAGTATGTTAGGCGAGTCGCTGCCAGTGGCCTGCGGGGTGGCCCTAGTCATGAAAATGCGTCGTCGTTCGACAATCGTGCTGGCCACCTGTGGTGATGGGGCAACCAGTACAGGGGCCTTTCATGAAGCTCTTAATTTTGCTGCCGTTCAGCGCTTGCCTGTCGTCTTTGTCATCGAGAACAATGGCTATGCCTATTCGACGCCAACCAGCAAGCAGTTTGCCATCGAGCAGCTTTCGCAGCGGGCCTTGGCCTATGGGATGCCTGGGGAGAGTGTTGATGGCAATGATGTGCTGGCGGTGATGGAAGTGGTGGGGCGGGCAGTGGATCATGCGCGCAGCGGTCAGGGGCCTGCGCTCGTCGAATGCCGGACTTTCCGCGTCCGTGGCCACTCTGAGGCCGACAAAGCCGACTATGTGCCATCGGCTCTGCGTGAAGAGTGGCTCGCCAGAGATCCCATCAGGCGCTTTGAGGAATATTTGACTGCTCAGGGGCTGCTGACTGCGGAGAGCCGTCGTGAGATCGAAAGCCGTGTTCGGGCCGTCGTTGATGACGCAGTGGCCTTTGCTGAGGCCAGTCCGCTGCCTGATCCAGCGACCGTAGGCGACTATGTCTTTGCTCCCGATGGTCCGATTGCGATCGTTGGTGAGCCGGGCGCAACCGACCCGCGCTATGTAAACGCTCTGGATACGCGCACTGGTCGGCCTTTCTGTACGATGAGTCAGGTAGAGGAGGCTGTTACTCGGCTATGACTGCGGTAACCTATCTGGAGGCAATTAGCCAGGCCATCCGTGAGGAGATGCGGCGCGATGAGTCGGTCTTCCTCCTTGGCGAGGATGTGGGTACCTACGGCGGGGCCTTCAAGGTGAGTGCGGGTTTCCTGGAGGAGTTCGGCCCGGAGCGCGTGATCGATACACCAATGTCTGAGACGGCGATCATTGGCTCGGCGGTAGGAGCTGCTCTGATGGGTATGCGGCCAATCGCTGAGATGCAGTATATCGACTTTATCACCTGCGGCTTCGATCAGATTGTCAATATGGCCTGCAAGATGTACTGGCGCTCCGGTATTCCTTTGCCGCTCGTGATCCGTGGTCCCACGGGCGGGGGAACGCATGGGGGCCCGTTCCATTCGGCCAGCCCTGAAGCCTGGTTCTTTCATACACCAGGAATCAAGGTGGTCATGCCTGCCACGACTTATGACGCCAAGGGCCTGCTGAAAGCGGCGATTCGCGACAACAATCCTGTGCTCTATCTGGAGCATAAACTGCTCTATCGGCTGCCGGAGCTCCGTGAGGAACTGCCTGCTGAAGATTACATTGTGCCGCTGGGCAAAGCGATTATTCGCCGCTACGGTCGCCATATGACTATACTGACCTATGGGGCGATGGTTCATCAGTGCCTGAGGGCTGCCGAGCAGCTTGCTGCTGAGGATGGTCTCGCGGTCGAGGTCGTTGATCTGCGTAGTCTGACGCCTCTTGATCGAGAGACGATCAAGGAGTCAGTCAAACGCACGAATAAGGTGCTGATTGTCCATGAGGATACCCTCACTGGCGGTGTAGGTGCTGAGTTGGCGGCTCTCTTGGCCGAGGAGCTATTTGACTATCTCGATGGCCCTATTATGCGCGTGGCCGCGCCAGATGCTCCCTATCCCTATGCCCCGTCTCTGGAGATGGCCTATTTACCTGGTGTGGAGCGCATCGTGGCCGTGGCGCGCCAGCTTGCCGCCTACTAGTGGAGCTATTCTCCCGTCCTGCAAGTAAGGAAAGGATAAGAGGTGAGGAGGCTCGCAGAGGAAGCGTAAGATAATAGGGCTGGTATAGCCAAACAGGCAAGAGCATACGTGTGCCTCTGATGCTTCTGAGACGCTTCTGATCTGAAAGGAACCATATGGAATAATTGTTTGCGAGGAGTGGATTATGCCAACGCCGGTGAAATTCCCCCGTCTCGGCGAGTCTGTTGCAGAAGGAACCGTAGCTGCCTGGCTCAAGCGCGAGGGCGACTATGTGGAGAAGGATGAAGCTCTAGCTGAGGTAGTGACTGACAAAGTGAATGCTGAGCTGCCCTCGCCGGTAGCTGGTCGCCTGGTCAAGATTCTGGTGCCGGCTGATCAAACGGTACCTGTTGGAACTGCCATCGCCCTGATTGAGGAGGAGGGCGCAGGGAGTGCGAAGGCAGAAGAAGAGGAGCAGATGGCGCCGGCTGAGAAGGCGGCTACAGTGAGTGGGGCAGTCGCGACTGAGCAAGTGACTTCTGCAGCTGCTGTGCAGCGTGGCACCTCAGCACTCTCTGTAGAGGCTGAGGCCGTGACGGCGGAGCCACATGATGGTCAGCAACCTGGCGAGCGTCAGCGCATTTCGCCTCTGGCGCGTCGCCTTGCGCGCGAACACGGCATCGATCTCAATGAGATCAAGGGCACGGGTATCGGGGGCCGGGTGCGTAAGGAGGATATTCTGGCCTATCTAGAGCAGCGTCAGGCGCGGACGCAGGCGCCCGCGACGGCTATGGCGGCCCAACTCAAGCCCGCTGCGGTCCCTGTCGAAAGTCCGGCTGCTGCGGCTGCCGCCAGAGGGCCGGAGCCAATCGTCGGGCCGGACGAAGAGGTCATCGTCCCTGATCGCATGCGCCTGGCTATTGCTGAGCACATGGTGCGCAGCAAGCGTACGGCGCCTCATGCTACCACCGTCGTCGAGGTCGATATGACCGCTATTGCGCGCTGGCTAGAGCGCAACAAAGAGGAGTTCAAGCGGCGCGAGGGGTACAGCATCAGCTACGTGCCTTTTGTCATGAAAGCCGTCTGCGAGGGCATTCGCAAGGTGCCGCTGATCAACTCCACCTGGACCGAGGACAACCGTATCATCGTCAAGAAGCGCATCCATCTAGGGGTCGCGGTTGCCACTGATAGTGGCCTGGTGGTGCCTACTATCCATGATGCCGACCAATATACCATTGCTGGTCTGGCGCGACGCCTCAACGAGGTCGCCCAACGAGCGCGCAGTAATCGCTTGACGGTGCAGGATCTTCAGGGAAGCACCTTTGTGGTCAATAACCCGGGTACCTTTGGTACAATACTATCAGTACCGATTATCAACCAGCCCCATGCGGCCATTCTCAGCATGGATGCCGTGGTCAAGCGTCCGGTGGTGACAGAGGACGATGCCATTGCTATTCGTTACATGATGTATCTCTGTCTCTCCTTTGACCATCGCATCCTTGATGGTGCGGGGGCTGCTGCTTTTCTGCAGGCCGTGCGGGCCAAGCTGCAGAGCTACGGGCCGGAAATCGACGTCTACTAACTGGCGTCGATGATATGAAGGGCCAGGCACCTGGTCTGGTGGAGCAAGGCCAGACCAGGCCAGGCCAGGGGAGAGGGACCCCTGCCAGCGTAGGAGAGCTAGGAGAGCAGAGTGGAGCGACAGAGAGCTGCCCGCCGGTGAGGTGATCGGCCAGGTCTCTGGCCAGGGCACGCGCTGGCCAGTCAGCAGGCTGGACTGAGCGAGGTCGGGCCTGGCCAGGCGAAGCTAAGAGAGGAAGTAGAGGAACGATCATGGCGACCATTATCCCTGAGCGCCGCCCCTCGTGGTTGCGTGTGCGCCCGCCCGAGGGGGAGAGCTATGAAGAGATCAAGCGGCTCATGCGCAGCAAAGCGCTGCACACGGTTTGCGAGGAGGCGCGCTGTCCCAACATACGTGAATGCTGGGGGCATGGCACAGCCACCTTTATGATCTTGGGACGCATCTGTACACGTAGCTGTGGCTTCTGTGCCGTGGAGACAGGGCGACCCCTGGGTGTGGACTGGGCGGAGCCGAAGCGTGTGGCGGAGGCGGTCCGGCAAATGGGGCTGCGCTATGCCGTGGTAACCTCGGTCAATCGTGACGAGCTGAAGGATGGGGGGGCATCCATCTTTGCAGCCACCATTCGCTGGATTCGGCGTCTCAACCCGGGCTGCAAAGTCGAGGTGCTCACGCCCGATTTCAAGGGAGACTATGAGGCGCTCAAGGTGGTGATGGATGCCAGGCCCGATGTCTTTAACCATAATGTAGAGACGGTGCCTCGCCTCTATCGCCGTGTGCGTCCCCAGGCGGTCTACCAGCGTTCGCTGCAAGTTCTCAAATGGGCAAAGGAGCTTAATCCAACCGCTCCGACCAAATCCGGCTTTATGCTCGGTCTTGGTGAAACCTGGGATGAGGTGCTGGAGGTCATGCGCGATCTGCGCGCCCATGATGTTGATATTCTGACCATTGGCCAGTATCTACGTCCTTCTTTCCAGCATCTGCCGATTCAGCGCTATGTCCCCCTGGAGGAGTTCGCCGCGCTCAAAGAGGAAGGCAAAAAGATGGGCTTCCGTCACGTTGAGTCTGGCCCATTCGTGCGTAGCTCTTACCACGCTCACGAGCAGGCTGAGGAGGTACTGGAGTGAGCAGGCACCTGCGAGGAAGCGGGACCGATCGGTGTTGCTTCTGGCTCGGGAAGAGATACAGAGCGAATGGTGGCGAGGTGCCCACTGGGGCGCTCGCCAGGCTGCGAGCAGGGAGGGAAAGCCACTCATGAAAGCACGGCTTAACGGCGTCCAGATCGCCTATGACGATCATGGTGCAGGTCTGCCTGTGCTCTTTCTACATGCTTTCCCGCTGAATCGCCGCATGTGGCAGAGCGAGATGGAGGGACTCTTGCGGGAAGGTCGCTATCGCTTGGTGGCCCTCGACTGGCGGGGCTTTGGCGAGAGTGAAATTGATCGCGAGGTCCTTTCAATGGAGACGCTGGCTGACGATGTAGCGGCTCTGATGGACTGGCTGGGTATGGATGGCGCTGTGCTCTGTGGCCTCTCGATGGGGGGCTATGTGGCCTTTGCCTTTCTGCGCAAGTTCCCCCAGCGCGTCCGGGGGCTGATTCTGGCTGATACGCGTCCTGAGCCTGATAGTGAGGAGGCCAGGGCCAACCGCGAGCAGTTAGCACGTCTGGCCGAGACGCAAGGTGTTGAGGCAGTGGCTGATCTGCAGATCCCGCGTCTTCTGGCTGAGGAGACACGTCGCCAGCGGCCTGAGATCGAGGCACAGGTACGTCGCTTGATTGCGGCGGCGACACCGCGGGGCATTGCTGCGGCCTCGCGCGGCATGGCACAGCGCGCTGATGCTCGCGCTCTGTTGCCTACCATCCGCTGTCCGGTACTGGTCATTGTGGGCGAACAAGATCAGCTCTCGCCTCCGTCGCTAGCTCGTGAGTATGCGGCTCGCATCCCTCAGGCTCAACTGCGGGTTATACCACGGGCCGCTCATCTCTCCAATTTAGAGCAGCCGCAGGCTTTTCTTGATGCCCTTCGCTCTTTCCTGGGCTCCTCATTTGCTGCCCGTTGACCGGCGATAAAAGTGGCTTGGGGCCTTTTGCAAGAGAAGGCGAGGGCGAAGAATCAGGCACCAGAGCGAGGCGGATCCAAGGCAAGCGAGGAGGCCTCCAAGGGTCTGTACCAGTCGACCCATAGCTGAGCTGCGGCACGGCGAGGGGTGGGTTTGTTGCTATTTGTTGGTGCGCTATGGCAAGGGGTACACAAGAAGCGATGGACGATGATTGTGATCGAAGTGAGGATCGTCACCCGATAGTGCTGGTTGTGGATGACAATCCTGCTATTCGTGATATGGTATCGTGGGCGCTAGAGCTGGATGGCTATGAACCAGCGGAGGCTGCCGAAGGTCAAGAAGCTCTGGCCTGGGTTGATAACGCAGTGCGCGAGGGGCGCTATCCAGCAGTGATCTTACTCGATCTCGCTATGCCGGGTATGGATGGCGCAACCTTCTTGCAGCGCCTGCGCTCCCAGTGGGAACCGTCCCATCCTTTCCCTCAGATTGTGGTCGTCACTGCTGGCGCTGGTTTGGCTGCGGCTGCCGCTCTTGATGTGCAGCAGGTCATTGTCAAGCCTTTTCACGTACGTGATCTGCTGGATGTCATCCGCCGTTTAACCGTCTGGGATGAGCGGAGAGACCTCCGTCGCAGTGGATGACCAGGAATGAGGAATGAATGGTCCCAATGCTAGACTGCGACGAAGGCAGGTGGAGAGATCGGGAAGAGAGTGAGGCGGGGCCTGGGCCCTTCGTCTCAGGTACCGCTTCAGGCCGCCGGCTAAGACCGGCGGCCTGGTCGAGCAGATCCAAGCTTCCTCCTTTGGTGGACTCTTCCTGACCTCAGGATCGCAGCTTTTCCTTTTCCTGTCTATACTTCTCCTGTGTGTCGGTCTGCAGCAGAAGACGGTAGGGCTGAGATAGACGCTGCACGAGGGCCACGGCAGGAGTGGGGATCAGACGAGGGAAAAGACGCTCAGTTGTCGCTGCACCTGAGTCAAGACCAACGCGATTGGCAACCCGGTCAGTTAGCCAGGTGAGCAGCAGTGGAAGGAGCCAGGCGCCAAGACCACGCAGATAGGCCAGCTTGAAGCCGGGCAGGAAAGGTACAAAGGCGCCGTGTAAAGCCCAGGCGTAGGAGCCATAAAGCATCAGCATCGTCAAGCTGAGCAGGCGGAAAGGCAGAGGACGACGCAGACCAGCCAGCCCCCTCCAACGCACGAGAGTCAATGGCCAGCGCCTACTGTCACCGCTCGCTTCTAACAGGGCGTAAAGGCCAAAGAAGGTGACCAAGTACCAGGGCCAGAACCAGGGGGTACCAATGGCACAGTAGAGAAGCCAGACTAGCGCCAGCCACTGAATCAAGCCCCTCACGCTTCTGATACGCCAACTGTGTCGCAGCGCCCTCCAGCAGAGCCAAAGGTAGCAGATCCCAAAGAGACTCATGCTTAGGGTATGAGTCAGGCGCTCGCCTGGAGAGCCAATGATCGGAATCGTTACCTCGAAGTGAGAGACGATCAGCGCATTGTAGAATTGACCAAAAAACTCCGCCAGCGTATTAATATTGCGCGAGGCTGAGGGGTTGACACGCAGAACCTCCAGCACTGCGCCGCCATCCCAAAAAGGCGCATAGAGCAGTACAATGCAGCCAACGTAGAGTCCCAGACAAAAAGCAAGCTGAGATAAAGACAGGCCCCGGCTCCATAGCAGCAACAGCAGGCCAGGGAAAAGCAAGACCGTATTGATCTTCAGGCAGGCAGCCAGGGCAAAGAGGAGAATGACTAAGGAGTAGAGGAGCAGAACAGGTTTGCCACGTACAAGCAGCCAGATGGCAAGAAGAATGAAGAAAAGCAAAGTACTGTCGTTGTGAGCATTCACTGCGGCCTCAAAGAGCAGCAGTGGATTCCAGGCGAAAGCCAGTGTGGCCAGGACCCGACGCTGCTCGCCCTTCTGGTGGGCATCTCTCTCCGATTGCAGAAATCCGCTGATCGACCAGATCAGCAGAGCCGACCCAAGGTGGGTAGCCAGGCCGAGCAAGCGCAGGAGCAGCAGCGGGAGGACCAGGTTATTAGATCCGGCCAGAGGGAGGGCCAGCCACTGTAGAAAGCAGGTGATAGCGGCCCAGGTAGGCCCATAGGCTGAAGGCTGATCGATCC
>NZ_JADGHT010000175.1 GCF_019683755.1 Thermogemmatispora sp.
CCCTCACCGTGCTCACCATCATGTGCCGTACAGCAAAGGCCACACGTGAATGGGCAGGGTCAATCTGCCAGGTCACTTGTCGCTTTCCTCCTTGGCTATGTCTGTGATCTTTGCTAAGATAAAGTTTGATGCTTTACTTATGTAAGTACTATATCACCGCCGACTACTGGCTGTCAAGGGAGGCTTCTTTCCCGTGGGCATTTTGCTCTGTCTGCTTTGCTGCTATACTACTGCAGAGATGCCCGCGACGACGATGAAGCAGAGGGGACTGATGTCAGCGCTGGTCCGACGCCCCTGCGTCTTCTCTCTCGCCGATTTGCTATCCTATTGCTGATGTTCTTTTGGGAAGAGGGGTCTATGCAACAAGATCATGTGATTACGCTTCTGATCTCCTGTCTTGACCGGCCAGGCATTGTGGCGGCTGTCTCGCAATTCATTTTTGAGCACAATGGCAACATCGTTGAGTCAGATCAGTATGCAACGGCGCGCCAAAACGGCACCTTCTTTATGCGTATCAGCTTTTCCGAAGAGGGTTTTCGTCTGAACGAGCGTGAGCTGCTGGCTGCTTTTCAGCCTATTGCCGAGCGCTTCGGCATGCAGTGGAGCGTTCACTACTCGCGCTACCGCAAGCGTGCAGCGATTCTGGTCTCACGGCTGGACCATTGTCTAGTTGACCTGCTCTGGCGTTGGCGTAACGGCGAACTGGTGATTGACATCCCCTGTATTATCAGCAACCATCCTGATCTTGAGCCGCTGGCGCGCATGTATCAGCTCCCCTACTATCACTTTCCTGTCCGTCGTGAGAGCCGCGCTGCAGACCAGCAGCGCATGCTCGAGTTTCTAGAAGGCAAGGTTGACTTTCTGATTCTGGCTCGCTACATGCAGATCCTGGAACCATTCTTTGTACAGGCCTATCCGCAGCGCATTATCAATATTCATCATAGCTTCCTCCCGGCTTTCACTGGGGCGCGCCCCTATGAGCGAGCTTTTGAGCGGGGTGTGAAGATTATCGGAGCCACGGCGCACTACGTTACAGAGGAGCTAGACGAGGGGCCAATTATCGCCCAGGATGTCATTCACTGCAATCATCGCGATAGTGTCGAAGACCTGATCCGCAAGGGGCGCGATGTGGAGCGGCGCGTATTAGCCGAGGCCGTACGTCTCCACAGTGAGGATCGTGTGCTCGTGTACAAGAATCGTACGATTGTTTTCTAGCCAGGAGGCGCCTCCTATGCGATAATCTCTTGAGAGAGATTGTGGCCCGCCGTGCTGAGTCTTCTTCCTTCAAGGAGGTTGCCGCTAGCCCCAGGTCACGAGCAGAGAAGCGCTCTGCTTTCAAGCCATTGGCACTACTACCTGGCGCGCGCTGCAGCTTCTTTCCCTCTTTGCATGAATCAGAGCGGCTGGTCGCCGGCCTCACTGTTTAATTGCCCTGCTCAGGCAGGCCAGAGAGGTTCGTCATCCTGAAGTAGCTGAAGTGAGCCACCTGAGAGGAGAGAGAGCGCACAGAAAGTGGTGAGCGTCATGGCTGAGTTGCTATCATCGTCTACCTCATGCACGCCGCCCAGACTGGCGGTCCAGGCGAAGCTGGGAGCGCGCGAGATGCTGCCGGCTTTCGCTCTTCCTGATCCTCACGGGGTTCTGCGCGGCCCCCATAATTATAAGCAGCGCAATCACTTGCTGTTGCTCATTGTGCGCAGCGTTGAGCTGCCGGCCACGCGTGCTTTCTTGAGGCAATTCGCGGAGGTAGAGCCAACGCTGCGCGAGGAGCAGTGCAGCCTCCTGGCGATCAGTCCGAATCAGATGGCGCAGAACGCCGAGGCTCAGGCCAGTCTGGGATTGCCCTTCCCACTGCTGGCAGATCCCGAGGGACGGGTCATCGCCCGTTTGACACAGTGGGACGCGGGACCGCGCGTGCTTCATCCCAGTCTGCTGCTGGCCGATCGCTATGGTGAACTCTACCAGCAGTGGGTTGGCACTTATGAGCAGGAACTTCCCCCATTCAGCGAGCTGCTGGCGTGTTTGCGCTATCTGAATCGCCTGTGTTGTCCCTAGCTAGCGGCGGACCGGGAAGGTTGAGTGAGAGAGCAATGCGGATGAGCGCTTGGGGCCGGGCTACGATCCTGCTTTTTCTCCTGGGAGCCTGCGGTGGAGGAGCATTCGATGCTTTCTACGTCTCTCAGGGCATCAAGCGCTATAGCCCGCTGGTGTCTGCCGGTCCCACGCTCCTGGGTTTGCCCTGGTGGGCGCCGTTGCTCGCCGGCAGCGCCGCCGTTGTTATCGGTCTTTCTCATCCCCTACTAGATCCTCTCCTGGCTTATTCGAGGACCGCGCGTCGTCTCTCAACGAGCATCGCCGCTCTCGGCTGGCTGTGTCTAGCCTACCTGCTGGGGGCCCTATCACTCGCTCCCATCGCCCGCTTCGGTCTGTTGGGTTTGCTCTACCTCAATTTCTGGCTGCTGGCCGGACGAAGCTGGCAGAACCTCGTTTTTTCCGCCGTGGTGGCGATCACGGGGACGCTGATCGAGATGATCTTGGCGAATGCCGGGATCTTCTCTTTTCCGCAGAACGCCGAGCTACTCGGTGTGCCCGCCTGGCTCCCCTGGCTCTACGCTTGTGCCTCGCTCGCGCTGGGAGACCTGGGGCGGGCTCTCATTTTACTCCAGAGAGGGGGATGACTTTGACAGTTCAGCATTCTTCAGCCGCCTGGAAATTGGAAACGCATCTGGTACAGGATGGCAGGCAGCGCTGGAGTGAAGGGCCTGCTCACGTTTCAACCGTGCAGCCGATCTATGCTAGCACAACCTATCTGCACGGTAACATGGAGCGTCTGGATCAGGCTTTCAGGAGCCCAGCTCCGGGAGAGAAGCGCGCCTATGTCTATGCTCGCCAGGGGAATCCCAATGCCACCCAATTGGAGGAGGTGCTGGCACGCGCTGAAGGGGGTGTAGGCGCTGTGGCTTTCGGTTCCGGTATGGCGGCGATCCATGCAGCCTTGTTGGCCGCCGGTGCGGCGCCAGGCACCAAGATTCTGGCCGCCCAGGATCTCTACGGCCAGACTATCGCCCTGCTGCGCCAGGTCTTTGCCCCCCAGGGCGTGGAAATCGTGCTCTGTGACCTGTGTTGCGCCTCCGCCGCCGAGCGTATCATCAGTGAGCAGCCAGACATTGTCTTCGTTGAGACCATTTCGAATCCGCTGGTGAAGGTGACCGACCTCGATGCTATTAGCGCCGCCGCCCGCGAGGTGGGAGCCGTGACCTTGGTCGATAGCACCTTTACGACCCCTTGCCTGCTCCGACCCATCGAGCATGGCTTTGATCTGGTGATCCATAGCGCCACCAAGTATCTCGGTGGGCATGGCGATAGCACCGGCGGCCTGGTTGTGAGCGCCCGCACGAACCTGCTGCAGTCACTCCGCTCGTACGCCTCCTTGCTTGGCGCAATGCTCAGCCCCTTCGAGTCGTATTTGATCCTGCGCGGCGTGAAGACGTTGGCGCTGCGCATGGCACGTCACTGCGAGAATGCCCTGCGCATCGCTCATTTCTTGCGCGATCATCCAGCAGTGGCTCGCGTCCACTACCCAGGCTTGCCTGAGCATCCGCAGCATGAGCAAGCTCGACGCTTGCTCGCTCCCGGGCGCTTTGGTGGGTTGCTCTCGTTCGAGCTGAAAGCACAGACGCGCGCGGCAGTCTTCCGCTTTATGGATAGCCTGCAGCTCTGTGCCCCCGCTACCTCGCTTGGTGATGTACATACGCTGGTGAGCTATCCGCCTGTCTCGTCGCATCGCGATCTTTCCCACGCAGAATTACAACAGGCCGGCATTACGGAAGGCTGTGTACGCCTCTCAGTGGGGATCGAAGACGCCGAGGATATTATGTACGATCTGGATCAGGCTTTGCAGCAGGCGACAGCTTGAGAGTCACTGCTAGTGTGGAGGAGACCGGGAGAGCACCGCGTGTTAGGGTAGCCCCCGGCTCCTTCCACTTGTCCTCGCTAGCGCTTGCCGAAGTAGCTGCCGCGCCGCTGCGGTGGCGGTGGGGCGAAGCGTTCGCCCTGGGCAGCGGCGGCCCTCCCTTTCAAAATGACCTCATGGGCCCAGAGGAGGTCTTTGGCCAGAACCGCTGTGCGATTGTCCTCCAAGGCGTGCAGGGCGGCAGTCAGGCAGACTTCGCGCAGGTGACTGCCGGGCTGCCCGAGGAGCTGCGAGGCTACGGGCGCATGTTCCTCCTCACGGTAGCTAGCCCCTAGCAGGTGCTGAAGGAAGCGAGCAGCCAGCCTTTCATCCTGGACAAGTCCCAGCTCGATGAGCGCGTCGATACGCCCGGGGCGATCACGAATGCGTGGATCAATCTGCTCTGGGTTATTGCTTGTCGCCAGTAGCAAGGTACCGGCAGGATTATCAGGCGTTGCCACCCCATCGAGCGTATTGAGTATGACCTGCTGCTCTTTCGGATTAGAGACGAACATTTCGAAGTCTTCCACCAGTACCAGCGTCGGTAAGCGGCTGTCAGCCGCCGTCTGCAAAGCCTTCGAAAGCATACCCCAAGCGCTGCTCCCGTTGTAATTGTAGACCGGAGGCGTGACATAGAGCACGCGCCCACCGCGGCGAGCATGATAGGCTCCCTCGGCCTTAAGGAGCGTGGTTTTCCCCGTCCCGGGCGGTCCGATCAGGAGGACTTTGCGGAGACGGGGCACTCCCAGGGTGGCATAGCGCCGCAGAATAGTGGGATCAAAGATGCGTCGCTGGGCTTCCACGAGCGCACGGGTCTCCTCTGGTAAGATCACATCTTTCCATGAACCCTGCCGAATCACCATGACGAGATCCCTCGGGTTCGTCACTGTCCCTACGATCTCAATGCTCCCGCGCCCATGCTGATGGAGGTGCTGCTTGTAGGTCTCCACGAGAAGATCTAGAAAAGCCAGCCACTCATCCTGACGTCCCTGGGGCAAGGCCACGAAAGCAACATTGTCGTTGTCCTCTGTCACATAATAGACAGAAAGTGCCGTCCAGCCGCTGGCGAACTGGTAGAGCTTCCAACCGTGGAGAGAAGCTGGCTGCGTTCCTCGGTCGCCAAGCCAGGCGTGACGTGTCAGGTCAGACTTGAACAGGCATTCAGCCGTATCCGAGACCGTGAGACCCCAGGCGAGGTCAGGGGCCGGCAGTGAATGCCAGCCGCTGAGTTGTCCAAAGCGCGGACGCTTGCGCCTTTGACCAGCCGCCACGAGACGGTCAAGCAGCAGTGGGTGATGTTCATAATGATCAAGATAAGATAGAGAGACAAAAGGAGAACGAAAGATTAGCATGGGACCGGCTAGGTGTAGCTGATGCCAGAGCTTTTCTAGCCCTAGAACAGCAATCTCCTTGCTTTTCAGCTCTCGGCGCCAGCTCAGGGTTGGCTCACCCGACGGTCTATGATCCTGCGACCCAGACAAAGACTCTCCTGGGGGCAATGACTCCCGCTCCTTCATCGCATCTTCCCCCATACGCTTGCATTTCTCTCAGATCAAGCAAGGGCAAGTATATCGTTCCTCTAGCGAGACATCGCTCAGTGAGTGATGTTCTCATCCTAGGGGAAAGTTCTAAAAGAAGCGAGGGATTTCGGCAATCGACGCGGAAGGATTAAACAAGGCCGGCCCGCTGCAGCCTTTGCCACTCGTCCGAAGGCCTTGCCACGCGCGCTTTCCGATCACTCCTGCTTATTCGCCAGGGCATCAGGAGCGGAGAGCGCATGCTGACCTGGGCGAAGCAAAGCGCAAGCGGGCCACGGTTACACTGATGCAGATGCAGTTTCAAGTGAACAGCAGCTTACTTTGTATGACGTACATAGCGTCCGCCCGGTACCAGATCCTCATCTTCGGCACCAGTAGAGGCCATGACCGGTAGGCGCTCAGCCCTGGGATTGACGGTCAAGTCGTTGACGACCTGACGGACGCCCGGCACGGCGCGCGCAATTTCGGCAGCAACACGCTTCTGCTCGGCGCTATGCACAGCCCCACTGAGACGCACAACGCCCAGCCGAGGGTAAACGCCTATGGGTAAGCCACGGGTGCGCGGGTCACGGCCCAAGGCAAGCGCTACCTCACTCGCCAACGTATCATCGGCAACCAGATTGTTTCTGATCTCCAGCAGACCAGGCACTCCCATCACCTGGCGCTCGACCAGGTCGGCGCGCAGAGCACTGGAGATGTTACCGTCAAGATAGAGCACACCATCGAGCACGCGTGCAGAGATGCCACGCATATCTACATGCAGCGGATAGAGATCGAAGAGCACCGCCTCAACCTCACGCTGCAGCTCACGATCGGGCCGATAGGGCGGCAGCCCTTTGAGAGCTTCTGCAGAGAGATTGAGGCGCACCACTCCACTGGCCAGCTCAGCAATTGTGTCCACGCGGAAGAGGGTATCTTGTCCACCAGGGAGATTATGGGCCACCACATAGGCAATCTCGCCGCTGCTGGGCTGGACAGCCAGCAGGAGCAAAGTGCCACGTTGACCAGCAGCCGGCGCCTCGACAAGGCTGCTTCCCGAGAGGTGCACGCCTCCCGCATCAGCGACCGCCACCTGGGCTAGGTTCGCCAGGCTTGTCGTCAGGGTTACGCCGTCGCTGGAAGCCTGGCTAACTTGGTTAAAGGCCAGATAGAGGCGTTTCTTCATAAAGAGGCCCCGGCTGACCCCTACATGGGTAACGCAGCGCCGGGCGGCATCTACAACGACTTCATCCAGTAGACCATATTCTCCATCGGAGCAAAAGACTTTGCTGCCGAAACGGAATTTGAGCAGTTCAGAGATAAGTTCGCTCGTCATCTTGATCTTCCTCGCATACCTTCCCAGTGCCGGCAGCATGCATCATAAGAAACTGGCGAGCTGCCAGCCCTCGCCACAAGAGAGTGTAGCATGGGCTGACGTAACCAGGCAAGGCGCCTGCGTGAGAGCCGACTTTCTGGTAATATGAAAGAGCCGGAAGCAGTCAGCCCTGTTTTCCGGCAGTAAGCCATCTGGGAGGTAAGAGAGTGATGAGTGAACAGCATGAGTGCTATATTGAGCAGTTTCCTCACAGCCTGCCGCATCGCGATCAGGCGGAGCTTCGCCCCTGTGGCCACTACGCCTGTCCACCACACACAATCACCTATTATGGCACCGGTGACGATGAGGAGCTGGTCGGCGATTACTGCTTGGTCTGTTACACGCGTCGCTTCCCACAGCTCTGCCCTGACCCGCTGCTACGCCGCGCCCTCCTCGGCCAGGACTAAGAGGAGGGCCTGCACTTGGGCCTCCGCTGATCTTCGCCAGTCAGGTCAGAACCTGCGTACGCCCTCCCAGGGCGGTGGCAGAACCAAAGATAGTGGTCACGGCCTCGGGTGCATAGCGCTCGACAATGCTTTCCGTGATAGCATTAGCACGACAGATCTCTCCAAACATGCTGGCACTAGGACGCGGACGTCGCTCCTGGGTCTGGGGGTTCAGTTCGACCAAGCCAAAGTGAGCGCCCCAGCCCTCGTTCCATTCGAAGTTATCGACCAGTGTCCAATGAAAATAGCCACGTACGGGCAGTCCCTCACGAATAGCGCGGTGAAGCATGGCCAGATGCTCCAGAATGGCCCGCGGGCGGAGACGATCTTCGCTATCATTGAGGCCATGCTCTGTGACATAGAGTGGCTTGTTGCCCCGGGTACTGCGATAGACCTGATGGAGGACCCGATAGAGGCCTTCGGGATAGATCTCCCCGAAGTAACCAGCCCGTCCGGGGTCCTGCATGAGGGCCCCAGGGCGTGGAAAGCGCCGGCCAAATAGCTCGGCTGGTCGCCCTAAATCGAAACAGACCAGATCGCGGGTATAATAGTTGATTCCGTGATAGTCGCGCGCTCCTGCCGCCCGCGGCACCGCCGGCAAGGCCAGACTCAGTGGCCACGGGAAACGCTGGCCTTCCGCCAATTGCAGAGCCACTCGATTGTAGAATCTATCTTGCAGCGAGGCCACAGCCTGGTCAAGCGGCGACCAAGGGGTTGCCGGGTCTAAAGGACGGTAGTTGAGGCAATAGCCGATTTGTCCTTCTGGCTGCAGTTCACGAATAGCATAGAAGGCTTGCACATGGGCCGCCATCAGATTGCGCAGGACACGCAAGGCGCGCAGGACATCGCGCTCACCCGGCGGAAACTCACCTGTGAGATAACCAAGAAACGCATAGACGTTCGGTTCGTTGATGGTCAACCAGAATGAGCAGAGATCGCGCAGGTGCGCGACAACAAAGCGCACAAAGCGTATAAAATAACTGATGTTCTCCTCACGGGCAAAACCACCCCTTTCGGCAAACCAGAGCGGATCGGTAAAGTGGTGTAGTGTGACGAGGGGCGTCATATGACGCTGACGCAGATCACGCAAGAGGACACGATAGCGTTCCAGGGCACTTTCATCCCAGCGTCCTGCCTCTGGCTCAATGCGGCTCCACTCCAGGCTCAGACGCAGGGCGTTGTTCTCCATCTGCTCAGCTAACTCAAAATCGCGCTCCGCTTGCTGCCACCAGTTGGCGGCTGCTCCACTGCGCTCGCCCGTCAAGGTGCGGCCTTGCTGTTCCCAGCGATACCACTGATTGTTGCAATTGTCACCCTCACACTGGTGAGCCGATGAGGCCGTGCCCCAGAGGAAGCCTTCGGGGAACTGCAGCTTGCGTTCTCTCGTCATGGTCTCTCCTTCGCATACAAGCTTGCCTGGGGAAGGCGCAGCGCAGCAGCGCGGCACCTGTGTTTATTCTAGCCCGCCAGGCTAGTCAGAGCAAGGCCAACCAGCCAAGGCGGGCAGAGATAAGGTCAGTGCCCAACCTGCCCGCCACAGGAGAGACCGATAGACAGCAGAGAGACGCGCCAGCCCCGCTACTCGGGAAGATAGACAGAGACGCGGCCCGTTCCCTGACAATCAGGACATACTTGCGTCTTGAGGGGGTCCAGGTAGCCGAAGCCTCCACACATGTTGCATTCGTCTTCCTCACCGTTGCGCATCCGATCAAGAGTGTCATCCTGGTTGTACATACTTCCTCCTGTCTGGCTAAGATCACAGCGGCTATTGAGATACTTTTCCCCTACCAGAATGGCCTTTTTCTGTCTGACCATCCCCGGTGGTTCTCTAGCAGAGAGTGTACCTATGCTTCATTAAGCGATCAAGTTACTTTTTTCCTATTTTTATGTGATATTTTGGCACACTGTATTACAA
>NZ_JADGHT010000176.1 GCF_019683755.1 Thermogemmatispora sp.
CGCGCGAGGTGGTGGCCGCTAGCTCTCTGTTTACAACGCATACACCAGTACCCGCAGGGAACGATACCTTTAGCTATGATTTGATTGATAAATATTTCAATACCTACTGGGGACAGCTCGGACTCTCTCGCGAGCAGTTTCTCGAGGTGGCTCGCGAAGATCACGGTTGGGGACCAACTTACGGGATGACGGTGTTGGCTCTGCGCCTGACAGGACAGCATAATGGCGTGAGCAAGCTGCATGGGGCTGTCTCACGCCGCATGTGGCAGTTCCTTTGGCCAGGAGTGGACCCCGATGAGGTGCCTATCGATTCGATTACCAATGGCATCCATACCCTCTCTTGGGTAGCCCCCGAGATGAACGCGCTCTTTCAGCGCTACCTGGGACCAGATTGGGCTGAGCACGTCGATGAACCGGATCTGTGGAACCGCGTGCTGGAGATCCCCGATGAGGAGCTGTGGCAAGTCCATCTACAGCGTAAGCGCCTGCTGATCGACTATGTGCGCCGCCGCTTAAAGCAGCAACATCTACGCCTGGGTGAGGGGCCGCTGCAAATGGCAGAGTTCGAGCGCATGCTTGATCCTCATGCCTTGCTGATCGGCTTTGCGCGCCGCTTCGCAACCTATAAACGTGCTACGCTGATCTTCCGTAACCTGGAGCGCTTGAAGCGGATTATGAATAATCCTGAGCGCCCTGTGCAGATCATCTTTGCAGGGAAGGCCCATCCCGCCGATGAACCGGGAAAGGCGCTGATTGAGCAGGTCTATCGCATCTCGCGCAGCGACGATTTCCGCGGTAAGGTGATCTTTCTAGAAAACTACGATATCGATATGGCTCGCTATCTGGTGGCCGGTACCGATCTCTGGTTGAATAATCCCATTCGCCCCCATGAGGCAAGCGGTACCAGCGGTCAGAAGGCCGCCCTGAATGGACAGCCTAATTGTAGCGTGCTCGATGGCTGGTGGGCTGAAGCCTATAACGGACGCAATGGCTGGGCCATCGGTGAGGAGCGCGAGTATCATAACCCCGATATCCAGGATGAGGCCGACAGCCTCTCGCTCTATGATTTGTTAGAGCGCGAGATTATCCCGACTTACTATGAGCGCGACCTGGCTAATAGCGGTCTTCCTCACCGCTGGATCAGCTATATGAAAGAGGCTATCCGCTCCTGCGCTCCTCACTTCAGTACTCGACGAATGGTGAAAGAATATACCACGCGCTTTTACGTGCCACAGATCCAGCAGGGCCAGCGCGTCGAACAGAACGCTTATGAGCTAGCTCGTGCGTTGGCTCAGTGGAAAGAGCGCATTCAGCGGCACTGGGATAGTCTGGCGCTCTATGTCGAGGGACGACGCGAAGGTCAGCTCAGCCTGGGTGAGAGCGTCGAGGTGCGCGCCTGGGTTCGTGCACAAGAGATCACACCCGATGATCTCCTGGTCGAGTTAGTCTACGGCGAGAGCAGTGACGGAGAGCAGGTCAGCAATCAACGGGCTATTCCCATGCAGTATCGGCATCAGGAACAGGATGGCTCTTATCGTTATGAAGGGCGCCTCCAGCCGGAAGAGAGCGGCAGCCTGGTCTATGGTGTGCGCGTGCTGCCTAATCATCCGCTGCTGGCAGGAAAGCATGATATGGGCCTGGTACGCTGGGCCTAGAGCGCTCACCTGAGGCGCTCAACTGCTTCCTCTCTTGTCAGTGATCATAAGCGGCGCTGGCACTGTCGCCAGTGGAGAAGCCGCCCTAGGCCATGATGAGCATGTATACGAAACTGTTTCAACCTCTGACTATCGGGCCGCGTGAAGCGCGCAATCGTCTGATTTTTGGAAGCCATACGACCAACTTCTCCCGCCACCATCTGCTCAGCGAGCAGCACGGCGACTACTACGCGAGCCGGGCCGAAGGAGGTGTCGGCACTATTGTGCTGGAGGAGCACATTGTACACTCCTCCGACTTTCCCTATGAGGCTGCGCTGCTTGGCTACTTGCCTGAGACGCCGGTGGCCCTGGCCAGCGTGAGCGCTCGCGTGCGCGCCGCTGGGGCCTTGACGCTGGTTCAGCTGAACCACAATGGGCAGCAAGGGGTAAGTGATCATCACCAGCGTGAGCTGTGGGCTCCCTCTGCTGTGCCCGACGTGGCCACGCGAGAGGTCCCCAAGGCAATGGAACTGGAAGACATCCGCGCCGTGATCGAAGGTTTCGCCCTTGTCGCTCGGCACGCCGTGCGCGGTGAGGCCGATGGGGTAGAGCTGCAGGTCGCCGACCGCTCGTTGCTGCGCCAGTTTCTGTCTCCCTTGACCAATCAGCGCAACGATGCCTATGGCGGATCGCTGGAGAATCGCCTGCGTTTTCTTCAGGAGACCATCGAGGCTGTGGCTGCTGTCCTGGGAGGCAATTATATTCTCGGCGTGCGCCTCTGTGCCGACGAGCTGGCCCCCTGGGCCGGGCTGACTCCAGAGCAGGGCATTGAGATTGCTCGCCGCCTTGCAGCGACTGGCCGGGTGCACTATCTGACAGTGACGAAAGGCAGCATTCTAAGCACTCATCTGTTTCCCTTCCACGCCTCCATGCATGTGGCTCCCGGGTATGCGGTGGAGCTGGCGGCAGCCGTGAAAGAGGCTGTCTCTATTCCCGTTTTTGCCGCCGGTCGCATTATGGATGCCGAGCAGGCAGAGGCGATTATAGCGGCGGGCCACGCTGATGGGGTGGAAATGATCCGGCCTTTGATCGCCGATCCTGCTTTGCCACGCTTATCCCAGGCGGGCAAGGCGGAGCGGGTACGCCCCTGCCTGGCTTGCAATCAGGGCTGCCAGGTGCGGGGTCTACTCAACGCCGCCTTGAGCTGCAACGTTAATCCCGATGTACTCCATCCCTGGCCAGCGCCGGCCTCTCTGTTGAGCGAGCAGCCAGCAGCCCATGATCAGCGCCAGGCTCCTTCTGCTAAGCCGCCCTCTCTCAGCGAAGCCTTCGTCATCGTGGGAGCTGGACCAGCAGGACTAGAGGCGGCACGTACCGCCGCTTTACGGGGACGCAGAGTGGTACTCTTCGAGCGTGAGTCGGAGCCAGGCGGCGCAGTGGCGCTGGCTGCCCGGGCCCCAGGACGCGCCTCACTGCGTCGTATCATTGACTATCTGGTACAAGAATGCGAGCGTCTCGGAGTCGAACTGCAGACCGGAACCGCTGTGAGTGCCTCCTGGCTGCTGGCACAGCGCCCCGGCGCCGTTCTTGTGGCTACGGGCGCGAAGGCCGGTCAGGGCCTGCTGCCGATTCCTGGCCATGATCTTCCGCATGTGCTGGATGTGCGCCGCATTCTGCGTGGTGAACGAGTGCAGGGGAAAGGTCAACGGGCAGTCGTGATCGATGAGACGGCTTCACATGGGGTCCTTTCGGCAGTAGAGCTGTTGGCTACAGAGGGATGGCAGATCGAGATTGTTACCGAAGACTGGTACGTGGGGCGCGATCTGGTTGGAACCTACGATCTGCCCGCCTGGTTAGGGCGAGTGCTTCCCCATGGGGTGGTTATGACCCCCCATACAAGTGTCGTGCGCATCGAACCTGGACAGGTGATCGTGCGCGATCGCTTTGCCCTGGGTGAGCGCGCATTGCCCGCGGATCTGGTAGTGTTGGGAGTCTATGAGCAGCCCGACCAGGATCTCTACTTTGCCTTGAAAGGACGCCTCACTCGCCTGCGCCGGGCCGGCGACTGCGTGACGCCCCGCCGGATCGAGCAGGCGATCGCAGAGGGACGCCAGGCAGGCTTGTGGGCCTGAGCGTCGGTCAGTGCCTGAGCAGAGCAGGAGGGTCCGCCAATGGCAGGCCAGTTTCAGTTTCTATTTACGCCGCTGCGCATCGGCACAGTGGTGGTTCCTAACCGCGTTGTCTTCGCCGCTCATTTGACCAATCTGGCCGAGGAGAATCAGCCTGGCCCGCGCTTGATCGCCTACTATGTCGAGCGCGCCCGTGGCGGCTGTGGTTTGATTATCACGGAGGAGCAGTCGGTCCATCCTAGTGACTGGGCCTATCAAAAGTTGATCCACGGCTTCGATCCTCGCGTTATTCCCGCTTATCGCCGTCTGACGCGCGCCGTCCACGAGTATGGAACACGGATCTTTGCCCAGCTCAATCATAACGGTATGCAGGCAAGCAGCCTCTATTCGCGACGCCCCGTTCTCGGTCCCTCGCCTCTGGTCGATCCGATTCACCGCGAGATGTGCAAGGAGATCGAGCCAGAAGAGATTGCCGAGATCGTTCGCGGTTACGCCCTGGTGGCCCGCCATGTGCGCGAGGGCGGCTTTGATGGGGCCGAACTACAAGCCTCGCATAGTTCGCTGATTCGTCAATTTCTCTCTCCCTATTACAATCGGCGCCAGGATGCTTACGGCGGCTCGTTAGAGAACCGCCTGCGCTTCGTGTTGGAGGTCATCGAGGCGATTCGCGCTGAGGTTGGCCGCGATTTCCCGCTGGGTATTCGCTTGTGCGGCGATGAGCTGATCCCTGGGGGACTGACGTTCGCCGATGTGCGTGAGATTGCCCTGCGCCTGGAGGCCACTGGTCAGCTTGACTTCATTAATACAAGCATCGGCGAATTCCATAATCTCTATATGGTGGAGGGGTCGATGCACACTCCGCCTGGCTACCAGCTCTTTGTTTCAGCAGGCCTGCGTGAAGTGCTGCAGCTCCCAGTTTTCTGCACCGGGCGCATCAAGGACCCTGTCCAGGCGGAGCGCATTCTGCGTGAGGGGCTGGCGGACATGGTTGACGTCGTGCGCGGCCAGATCTGCGATCCGGCTTTTGCTCGCAAAGCACGCGAGGGACATAGCGAGAGTATTCGCCTGTGTATCTCTTGTAATCAGTATTGTATCGGACGCATGGGTTTGAATCTCAGCCTGGGCTGCATTCAGACCCCGGCAACAGGCAACGAGCTGCGCTTTCGCCCTTTACCGGCGCGGCCCTCACTGAGAAGCAACGTCCGCCGTCCGCGCATACTTGTCGTCGGTGGAGGACCAGCAGGCATGCAGGCCGCCAAGGTCATCGCCCAACGCGGCGGCCAGGTACGCCTCTACGAGCGTCAGCCTGAGACTGGCGGCCAGATCAACCTTATTGTACGCGTGCCTGGCCGCGTCGAGTTTGGCGATGCCGCCCGGAATCTTCAGCGTGAACTCGCTGAGGCAGGGGTTGAGGTAATTACAGGTACCGAGGTCGATGCTGACCTGCTTTTGAGAGAGCAAGCAGACGCGGTGATCATTGCCACCGGCTCCCGACCCGGCCCAGTTTCGCTGCCCGGCGGCGATCTACCTCATGTGGCCAATGTCTGGCAGGTGCTCCTCGGAGAGAAGACGGCTGCTGCCGGTCAGCGTGTTCTCGTCTATGATCAGGTCGGTTTCCACCAGGCGACCAGCGTAGCAGAGCTGTTAGCCGAGCGCGGCTGTCAGGTCGAGGTGGTCACTCCGCAGTTCTACGTAGGGGGCGATCTTAGCGTTACGCTGGATCTTGAGCTGTGGTATCGACGGATGCTGGCTCATGGCGCGATCTTTACTCCTCACCATTATCTGGCAGCTCTCCAGCCAGGGGGAGCCACCATCGTCAATAACTATACTGGCCAGGCCCGTACAATCGACGATTTGGCTCTGGTAGTGGTGGTTGCACCCCAGGTTGCTGAAGATGCTCTCTATCAACGCCTCAAGGGACGTATTGCTCAGCTCTACCGCATAGGGGATTGCCTGGCACCACGGCGGGTAGAACATGCCATTCTTGATGGGGAGCGCGTTGGGCGGGCGCTGACTCTTGAGGGCCTCTCTCCCGTCGATGGCGACTAAGGAGGAGACTGGCTTTGCTCTCGGCACGGTCAAGAAGGTTCTGAGGCTTGTCGATTTTGTCCTGGATGCTACAATACAGGGAAATCCGCTGCGCTGATGCCAGTGCCAGCGCCCCCGGGACCCAGAGCTTACCTGGTTGTCCTCTAGCAGCAGACGTCAGCTCTTAGCCAGCGCGGCGGGTTGCGCTAGACTAAATGCCGCTTGTGGAGTAGGTATGTCTGTTGAGCGTTCTTCTTTCTCGCCAGAAGAGCAAGGGGAGCAAGCCTCCACCTCTGGCGGCTTGGCTCCATCCGAGCTTGCCGCCCAGCTCAGTGCAGGTATTAATGCCAATTATTTGGCCGATCCACCAGCCCGGCGCGCTAGCGTTCCACCGTTGCCCCCAGAACGGGCCTTGAGCCTGGCCTGGCTCTATAGCGCTCTTCTTGGGAATGGCAGATTGCTCGTTTGCTTAGATGAGACAGCGACTCCTGTCCAGTGCTTCTATCCGCATATTGACGGTGGACCGCATGTGCGTTCCCTGTTGCAGGGAGTGCAGGTCGAGCGTGAGGATGGAACAACTCAGGTGAGCTGGTTGGCAGAGGCAGACTGGTCGCATGAGCTACGTTATTTGCCCGCCAGTGCCGTAGTCAGCGCGCGCTCAGAGCACTCACATCTGGGCTTAGTCATTGAGCGCCGTCTTGCCGTTCATCCTGAGCACGATCTGCTTGTAATTGAACTGAGCTTGACGAATGGGAGTCAGGCTCCCCTGCGCTGCAGTCTAGTCACCTATGCCGCGATTGATATCGATTTGCGGCCAGCAGGGAACTGTGTCTGGTATGACCCTGAAACGGAGTTGCTGACCTTCTTTCACGCTGACCGCTATCTGACCCTGGCTAGCAACTGGCCCGTGGCCGATTTTGCCTGCGAGCAGAGCCGTCCTGGCATTATTGATGTTGCTTTCAACATGGCTACTGAGCAGCGCTATAGCCGCCAGGAGTTCGCCGTTGGTCAAGGAGCGGCAGCGCTCCGTCACACTATTGGTGAGCTGGCCCCAGGCGCCAGTCGCAGCGGCGCTTTGCTCCTCTCCTTTGGTCGCACGCTAGAGGCTGTGCGAGCGCTCCTCTCTCAGCAACGAGGGAATAGCAGCCAGTTACTGGCAGAGACGCTCACTTACTGGCGACGGTACTGCTCACGCTGCACGCTTGATAATGTAGCAGATGAGATCAGACAGCTTTATGAGCGCTCACTGATAGTGCTCCATTTGCTAAGCGACCGCGAGACAGGAGCGATCCTCGCGGCTCCAGAGATGGACCCGGCTTTCCGTTCCAGTGGGGGCTATGGGATGTGCTGGCCACGTGATGGCGCCTATAATGCCCATGCTCTCGATATAGCTGGTGAGCACGAGCGCGCCCGCGCCTTCTTTGATTGGGCTTTGCGCACCCAGGAGGTTTCTGGTTGCTGGTACCAGCGCTACGATACCCATGGGAACCTGGCACCGACCTGGGGCTTGATCCAATTTGACGAGATTGGCATTGTTGTCTGGGCCGTGGAGCGGCACATCGATCTGACTGGGGATGTGGAGTATGCTCGCTCGGTTTGGCCAGCACTGAGCCGGGCCGGTCACTATATGCTGCACGAGCTTGATGCGGGAACCGGCTTGGCACCGATCACCAAGGATCTGTGGGAGGAGTTCGATGGCATTAGCACCTACGCTTGTGCCACAACCTGGGCTGGTTTCACTGCCCTCGCGCGCCTGGCTGCCCTGCTGGGTCAGGAGGCCGAGGTCCAGCAGTGGCAGGAAGCCGCCGCCCGCTTAAAGCAAGCGATCGAGCAATATCTGTGGAGCGCGTCTGCAGGGCACTTCCTGCGCGGCGCTCATTTGAAAGTGGCACCCCTTGAGGAGAACGAGGCAGCTCCTCTGGCCGCCGATGAGACGGCCGTCGAGATCCGAGGCCGACGCTGGCGCGCGCGCCGCGAAGATCCAACGCTCGATATCTCTATCCTAGGTTTGGCTGTTCCTTTTGGTGTTTTTTCTCCTACAGACCCACGCCTGCAGGCCACCGCCAGCGCCATTGCTGAGCGGCTGCGCAGTCCTGTCGGTGGCATTCTGCGCTATCAGGGGGATAGCTATCGCGGTGGCAACCCCTGGATACTATGCACTTTGTGGCTGGCCTGGTATGAGGCTCTGGCAGGTGATCTGGAGGCAGCCGAGGAGCTTTATCGTTGGGCTGTCGAACATCGCACCGCTCTTGATCTGCTCCCCGAGCAGATTAGTCGCCAGAATGGTCAGCCTTGTTGGATCTTGCCGCTCGGCTGGTCGCATGCTATGTTTGTCCTCGTCACCCAGGAGCTCAGAGCCAGGGGTCGGCTTTAGATTCGCCTATCGAGAGAGGTTTAAAGATCATAAAGTGAATCTCATTAAAAGGGCTGCAGGTGTGCCACTCCTGAGAGGTGAGAGCTTGGCCGAACTCTGGGTTGTCTTACAAGAACAAGAGGGCCTACCCCCTGAGTATAATCAGGAGGTGCTTGCTGAGGCGCAAGAAGTCGCCGTTCAACACGCAGAGAGATTGCAGCTGTGCGCAGTGCAATTGCGTGCTCCTTTCTCTCCTTCAGCAGAAGCAAGCATAGAGGAAGCTTTCAGGACCGTCATCCCCGAGCGTCTCTATGTCTTGCAACATCCCGCTCTGGAGCGCTACACGACCGAGGGCTATGTAGCAGCGTTGCGCTGGTTGCTTCGAGAGCGTACACCGGTGCTCATCGTAACCAGCGCCACGGCCAACGGTCAGGATTGGGCCCCGCGCCTGGCGGCGCAGCTTGGCCTGCCCTTTGTGGCACGCTGCCTGCGTTTCTCTCTGGAGCAAGATGCGCTCTCGAGCTTGCGGGCGCTTTATGGCGGACGGGCCTATGTTCAGACGCGCACGCGCCTTCAGAGGCAGCCAGCGCTGGTTACCTTTGCGCCCGGCACGAGGGGCACCCCACCAGCGTCACGCTCTCAAGCGAGGCGCTGGCCGGAGATCATCACCTATGAGCTTCCCCTACCAATTGAGGAGTTCAGCTTGCGTCTGCAGTCGCTCGCAATCGAGGCGCCGGCGGCAGAGGAAGTAGAGCTAGAGGCCGCCGAGAAAATTGTGGCAGGTGGCCGGGGGGTCGGTCGCGAAGGCTTTGCCGAGATTGCGACCTTTGCCCGTCTGCTGGGAGCCGCCGTCGGAGCCAGCCGTGTTGCTACTGATCGCGGTTGGGTCGAACCGGAGCGTCAAATTGGAGCCACCGGCAAAAGTGTCAGTCCAAGACTCTACATTGCCTGCGGTATTTCAGGCGCGGCTCAACACACCAGTGGCATTCGGGAGGCTCAGACCATTATTGCTATTAACCC
>NZ_JADGHT010000177.1 GCF_019683755.1 Thermogemmatispora sp.
CTTTCCATACGGCGTCGGTAGTAATCTACCCGCTGATATGGGTGCCCATATACCTGCGCCCTCTTCCTGTCCTGGCCCTCTGTCTTATTATACTTTGGGAAAGAGGTGACCGGCTGGCGAGTGGGAAGGAGGTGCCCTGGCCAGGAAGAGAGCCGGAGCCGCGTTGGTCGCGTCCGTTGCCATGCTGGGTAGCCTGGCTCCTGCGGTTGGATATGCCGGCCCTAACGGGAGAGGTCATGACTATCCGTTGGCGCCTCTCGCTGGTAGCTGAAGCCAGGGGCTATGCCCTGCGCTCTTGCCCAGGGCAGCCGCTAGCATGGAGAGAATCCGCCCAGGCCATCGGCGTGGTCTTGCTGGCGCTACTGCCCGCCTGTGGCCTCGTTCTCACAGATTTCAGACTCCTGATAGCGGTGTGCACAGCTCCCGCCCTCATATGGATACTGCTCCGCAGGCTAGCCTTTCAGCGCTACCTACGTGAAGAATTAAAGGAGCTACCCGAAGGCGTGGCCTTACTGCCGGAGCCGGCGGTCAAGCTCTTCACCTCTTATCTGCCTCAAAAAGATGCCCCGGCTTTCGCGCGTCGAACCTGGTCGGGACAACAAGAGATCTACCTTGACGCCTGGCTACAAGTACCAGTCCAGGTGCTGCAGGTGCTGCTGCTCCATGAACAGGGCCATATTGCTCGTGGGCACACGACCCTGTTGCGTAGTCTATGGGATTGCCAGCTAGGCGCGGTACTTGTGGGCCTTCTGGCTGCCGTGTGCCTACCGCAGTTCCTCGACGAGCTGAGCGGTCCTGTTGCCGCGCTGTGTCTGCTCCTCTGGAGCATGCTGCTGATGGCGCCGTTGCTGGGCAAGCTGCTCTGTCTCCGGCGTTGGGAAAACGAGGCCGACCAATGGGCCATCACTCATCTGGGGCCGGGAGCCCTGGAGGCTGCCCGTCTCTATCTCCGGCGCTGCTATTCGCTGGAGGGCGCGGCATCATGGTGACAAGAGCAGCCTTCCCCAGGCGCTATCTCTTGGAGTACGCCTTGCTAGCAGCGATCGCTCTCAGCGCGCTGATCCTGGGGGTCCAGTGGCCTATCAAAGACTGGCCGAGCGCCAGCGCCCCTAGCGGGCAGTTCTCCCTCTGGTTTATCTTGGGTAGCAATCTACTCCTGATCCTCTGCATCGCTCTAGGTAGCGCCCTGACAGGGGGCTTTGTGGGTGGCTGCGTCATCTTCGAGAATCTCTTTGTCTACGGCAGAGTGCTGCATCTCTACTGGCACGACTCACCTCTAGCTGCTGTTTTCCCCTGGTTTGAATTTAGCGCGCTGATCATTGCAACTCAGGTAGGGCTTGATCTTTTCTGGTCGCTTCTGCGTGGCTGGTCCATTCATCTAAAAACTGTTTATCTCTTATTATCCGTTTGTCTCTTCTTGCTAATGGCAGCAGCCATCATTGAAGGAGGAATATTACATGTCTGAAGAGAGAGGAAGAGCAGATTTGCAGCCGCTGGTGAAGGTGATAGGGCAGATTGGACCCGATACTCTCTTGTGTCTTGGAGCCTTGGGCGGGGCTGGGGTCTTGTTCCAGGCCGAGACCTCTCTCTCCTGGTCCATAGGGGTCATGCTGGTGGCTGGCTTACTCCTGCTCAACTTGCTGGGGCAATTGCTGCTCTTTCTAATGGCCTACAAGCTCCTGGAAAAAATCTGGTACAGGCGGCGCCAAAGGCCCTGGCTGCTTCGCTTTCCAACTGTGAGCGCGACAATACTGCGGGGATATATCCGCGCTATGGTGGGCGAGCTTGGCATTCTCTGTCTAGCAGTTGGCAGCGGTCGGCACGGCCTGGCCTTACTCTCCATCTTCAACGCCTCCTTTCCAATAATGCTCATCATTGCCACGGTCGCAACGGCGCTCTACCGCCGGCAAGAAGCGCGCTCAACGCTCCTGCAGGTCCTGTGCCTGGGCTTTGGTCTCCAGCTCCTGCTTAGTCTCCTAGTCAGACTTCTCTAGCCGCCGACTGACAATCTCATGGGACTATTGCCGCAGGGGACCTCTGCCGGCAGGGGCAGCTCCGCGGCTACTTCAGTTGAATGAAGAGGGCCTTCCTTGAAGGGAAAGGGTTGCATTGTGGTCTCGCTGTCGTTTCGTCTGCATCGTCCCGCCCTCTTCTTCTGATGCCATCCCTTTCCGACGCCTCTGTTGGGGCAACCGACTCCACCTGCGTTTATAGTGAATGGAAGCCGAACAGGAGCGTCAGCGATAGTCTAGAAGGCGCTGCCGCAGGCGCTCCTGCTGATCCGCATGGGACAGGAGACAAGGGTATGGAGCGCTCGACTCGAGAAACGCTGAGTGATCGTCAGCTTGTAGTCTGCCGCTACTGGTGGCAGGAGGATGCCCCACCATTGGCCTGGGCAGTGCCCAGACAGATGCTAGTTGCTCCCCTGGCCGGAGCGCTGATAGTCACTATCCTCGCTCTTCTCTTCTTCGTCTGGCATCTGCAGGTACTGACCTCTATCTTGTTCATCTTGCACTCACTCCTCGGAATCAGCCTCCTGCCGCGCTGGCGGCGCTACAATGGTCTCTACGAGGTGGATGCTACCGGCAGGCCGCGCGCCTTTGTCTCACATGCGCTGCTGCCCGGCCTGACGTTCAGGAACAGCATGAGCCGCAAACGCTTCCTCCAGCGCGTCTCTGAGCAGGCCGCAGGGCTGCTGTATCAGGAACAAAGGCCTGCAACGTTTCGCTAGTCGCTAGCCCGCTCTTATCGCTTCAGTTTCTCCCCCTCGTGGCGCTCTCCCTCATGTGGTCGTAGCGAGGGGGAGGACCTATCCCCAAGCTGCCTCTATGCAGATGCAGTGTGGGCCGGCACCTCTGCGGAGAAGAGCACTTCGGGTTAGCTGGCCTGGTGCTGACCCTGCCCGCCTTCGCCACCTCTGGCAGGTTACTGTTCCTGACCCAGTGAGTGCCTTCCATGTGTTGTCAGGCGGAGGCTGTCGCAGGCGGGGTGGCGCTCATGCTGCTCGTCCCGGCCCGACTCACCTGGCTTAGCTCCATTGTTGTTCTCTGTCTCACTCAGTGAGCGCCTCGGTTCCAAGCCACCGGTTGCTGTGACCGTCCTGGCAGGCGGGACCTTGCTGGCCTTCCTCCATCTGCCAGGGCAGGGTTCCAGAGCATGCTATCCCTGGGGTCAATCTCAGCGGCGGGCTTGACGCCTGATGAGCCACCTACTACAATGGAAGCGAGGGGGGGCAGTCAACGCATGATCATACCCGAATCTGCGTCAGATTCCGTACAACGCCGACCTGGGCGCCCGCGGAGTGTCCAAGCTCACATAGCCATCCTCAACGCCGCTCTGGAGGAGCTGGCCGACGCTGGCTATCAGGGTATGACTATCGAAGGTGTGGCGGCGCGGGCTGGCGTCAGCAAAGCCACTATTTACCGCCGCTGGTCCTCCAAAGAGGAATTGATCATCGAGGCCGCGCACCGCATCTACACGGACATCCCGATCATCAACACCGGTCACCTGCAGCGCGACTTTGTGGCCATCTACACTCTAGCCTACCGTGCTCTCCAGCAGAATCCCTTTCTGCAGCGGCTGTTCTTCCGCGCCATCGGCGAAGCCCATGCGAACCCCGAGATCTACCGCGCTTTTGTCGAGCGTCTCTTTGCCCCGCGCCTGCAGCAATTTATCGAGCTGATCAGAGAGGCGCAGGAGCGTGGAGAGCTGCGCCGTGACCTTGACCCCTGGCTCGTCATTGACCTTATTGCCGGTCCTCTGTTCTATCATCTCATGCTAGGCCCCCTGGCGCCGTCGCAGCCGCCGCCCTTAGATGAGAGCCTCATCGAGCGCCTGATCGAGGCGGTCTTTCTGGGCCTGGCCCCCAGATCGGCGGCCTCATCCTCTTAGCGTGAGCTTTATGAATTGATCCCTGCCCCGAGAGCTACGCCCTCGCTATCGCGACTGCTTGGGACGCCATCAACTGATCTGGTTGCGGAGAGCCTGCTCACGCCGCCGCCAGTAATCCTTGATGCGCTTCAGAGAGATCTTGGCCAATCCCTCGATCTGCTCAATCTCTGCAAAGGTGGTAAAGGCAGCACTGGCTCGTGCTCTGGCAACCTTACCGGCCTCGCGATGGCTCAAGTGTAGCTCTGCCTCTAGACGCTCGCGAGAAAAAGCTAAGCTATTGAACTCTTCTAGAATCACGGCCTCTGGCGAGCGAGGCTGCGATGGCGCGTAGTACTCGGTATCACCTGGCTCAATGAAAACCCACACCTCGATAGAGAGCTGGCTCAAATAGCGAGCCATCAGCGGCCCTACCTGATCCCAGGACAGCTTGCCGTTCTGGGTGCCGAGTTTGGGGAAAGCAATGCTCTGAATTCCCCAGCGTTGATAGTGCTTCACCAGGTAGCGCAGGCCCGCCTCGATATATTCGAGTTTTGAAGGGCGGCGCCAATCGTTTTTGGTGGGAAAATTGAGTATCCAGGGCTGACTCTCGCGATAAAGGCAGGGCTTGCCAATGCGCAGCTCGCCGGTCTGGCATTGCTGCTGATAAACAAGGAACATAGACGGATAGCGCTGCCTGAAGGTAAGCGCCAGGCCTTTCCCCATGACGCCCTTACAGTTGACAGGATTAACAAGCACCTGGACCCTGGCCTGCAAGAGATCCCCTCGCTCATAGCGAATGGCAGCCATATGGTCCTCCTTTCTCGGCTCTCTTCTACTAAAGAAGCGTCTGAGGTCTTGTCGGCGTCACATACCAGTACTATGCAGCCCCAGACCCAGGTCAGAAAGCGGCCCTGATCTGGGCGATCACCTCATGATTTTGCACCAAAATAGAGGCCCGCTTTTATCTGGGAAAAGCCCCCGCGTTTTTGGTTGTGATGAATACACATATAATAATGTATATGCTAGTCATGGCTTACTCCCATTATGAGAGGAAGCAGGTAGATAACCATGAGTTACCTGGATGGCCATATTTATCATATGACAATACTGCAGAATCTGACCAGTATTATCATGCTGGAAGGATTGTGGTCAAGGGAGTTGCTAGAAATTTTTGGTTATAGAAGTGTATCTATAGCCAACGAAGAAGTTCAGAGCCTAAGGCGCCGGATTTTTATCTGTGAGAGAACGCCAGAAGGGGAACAAAGACGATCGCTCCTCAGCTACGTCCCCTTCTATTTTGCCCGGCAGCCGCCGATGCTCTACATACAGTACAAACTGGGGAGGCAAGATAACATCTTGTTATTCGAAGTCCAGAGGCGCATCATTTGCGAAAAAGGAGTGCTCTTTAGCGATGGGAACGCAGCCAACCAGCAGCTCTCGGCGACCGGTGACGAGTGTGTCTATATTTATCCGGCGCTGAAGGTGGGGCAGCAGTGCATTCGCCGTTACGATTCAGGGAGGCCGCTCGGCACCAACCCCCATTGTTCGGCGATCTACGGTTCGCCTGCATGCCTGTGCCTCTTACCGTGGGACATCATCAACCGTCCTGGCCAGAGAGAGGATGAAGAGAGCAAGCGACAGCGTCATGCCGAAGTGCTGGTACCCGACTATCTTCCCCTAGAAAGAGTAGTCCGCATTGCAGTCAGCACGCCGGCCATGCTCCAGGCCATTCGTGAAGAGATCCGGGGTTTGTCATGGAAGGCTAAGCGTCTGCTTCCCCCAATAGAGTATGTGCCCGAACTATTTTATCCGGTCCGGGAGGAGCAAGAAAGATAAAGGGCCATCGCCACAGGAGGACGATGACCCTGACTGAACTGGGAGCTTCTGGCTGTCGACCAGGGGCGGCCAGCCGAAGGCATCAACCGACGCTGCCCGACATCTCCAACTGGATCAAGCGGTTCAGCTCGACCGCGTACTCCATCGGCAGCTCCTTCGTGATCGGCTCAATGAAGCCATTCACGATCAGCGAATAAGCCTCCGACTCGTCGAGGCCGCGGCTCATCAAGTAGAAGAGCTGATCCTCACCGACCTTCGAGACGGTAGCCTCATGGCCGATCTCCGTCTCATTATTCTCGATACGCATCGTGGGATACGTATCGGTGCGAGCCCGCTCATCCAGCAGCAGAGCGTCGCAGCGCACACTGCACTTCGTATGATGGGCCTCTGGATTCACGCGTACCAACCCGCGATACGAAGCGCGGCCTGTACCCTTCGAGACCGACTTCGACAGGATCTGTGAAGTCGTGTAGGGGGCGAGGTGAGTCACCTTCGCACCGGCATCCTGATGCTGCCCGTCGCCGGCGAAAGCCACCGACAGAATATCGCCGCGCGCGCCCGGCTCCATCAGCAGGACGGCGGGATACTTCATCGTCACCTTCGACCCCAGGTTGCCGTCGACCCACTCCATCGTTGCATCGGCGTAGGCGGCGGCGCGCTTCGTCACCAGATTATAGACATTCTTCGACCAGTTCTGGATCGTCGTGTAGCGCACGCGAGCGCCGCGCTTCACAATAATCTCCACGACGGCGCTGTGGAGGCTATCGGTCGAATAGATCGGAGCCGTGCAGCCCTCCACATAGTGGACGTACGAGCCGGGTTCCGCAATAATCAGCGTGCGCTCGAACTGGCCCATATTCTGGGCATTGATGCGGAAGTATGCCTGAAGAGGAATCTCGACGCGTACATTCTCCGGCACGTAGACAAAGCTCCCGCCGCTCCAAACCGCGCTATTGAGCGAAGCGAACTTATTATCGGAAGGCGGGACGATGGTCCCAAAGTACTCCTTGACGAGGTCTGGATAGAGACGCAGGGCGCTATCCATATCCATGAAGATCACGCCCATCTTCTCCAGATCCTCACGGACCTTATGATAGACCGCCTCGCTCTCGTACTGGGCTGTCACGCCGGCCAGATACTTGCGCTCCGCCTCTGGGATGCCCAAGCGATCGAACGTCTCCTTAATCTCGGGCGGCACCTCGTCCCACGAGCGGCCCTGCTCCTTGACTGGCTTAATGTAGTAGTAGATATCGTCGAAGTTAATCCCCGAGAGGTCTGCGCCCCAGGTAGGCAGAGGCCGCTTCAGAAAGAGGTCGAGGCTCTTGAGACGGAACTGGCGCATCCACTCAGGCTCGCCCTTCATCTCCGAGATTTGCTCGACGACCTCGCGGCTCAGCCCCTTCTTCGACTTGAAGGCATAATTTTCAGGTACATGGAAGCCTGCAGTATATCTCGGCTCGGCTGTACCGAAGATCTCTTGCGTGCTCATATCACATCACCTCAGTGTGGCGTCGAGACCTCTGCCTCACACATGAGGAAACAGCGCCACCTCGATCAATCCTTACTCAAACACTCGGATTTGCTCCTTTAATTATACGGCCCGTTGTGAGGGCCTGTCAAGGCCACTATGGAGAGCACCGACCGGCTTACAGAGCTACTGACATCCTTCTTGCTCTAAACCGCAGTCTGATAGAGATAGACATGGGCCGTGCTAGTAGCGAAAGAAGCCAGCAAGCGGTAGTGGGAAGAGAGCCAGGCCACGCTAACCTGAGCGAGCTGCACGGCTGCCGCATCGGGGAGACGCGCAGTGACATAGAAAAGGCGAGTATGCTGGCTGGCATAGGCAGCCAGAGCAGACGGATCAGTGGCCTGCCGAGCCTTCTCAGTGCCTAGCGTGACGCGCGCCACATTGTACGGCAAAAGGTCGTACTCCACCCAATGGAAAGCGCCGGGCGAATCGCTATCGAAGTGGGCCAGCGTCGGGGTCAGCGAGAAATAGTACTCGAAGGCCAGAGCGCAGCCCTGACCGTTATCGTAACAGACCAGCCCATCGCCTTCCTGATAATGCGCGGCCACCCACAGCGCGGCAGCGCGCCAGCTCTCCTGCTCGGCATGAGCATAATAGTAAGGCATATGGTAGAGCGCAAGCCCAACCAGCAGCAGGGCCAGAACCGTGCGCGGCAACCGCCAGGGAAGCATACTCAGACCGACTACTGCTAACAGGAACCAGGCGGCCAGGACCGAGACCAGATAACGATCGAGGAAGAGATGGATCGATACCTGAGTAATGGCATAGCTTAACAAAATTGGAATGAGGAGCCAGCACAGCAAGACAAAGCTCAAGGCGGCGAGCTGCTGATTGTATTGCCACTGTGACTCTATCATAGCCGTCCCCTGCTCGGCAGCGGACAATTCGGCTGGTCGTCGTGCTAGCCTCTGTCCGAGTCGGGGGAGCCTGGGGGAGAGACTGGCGATACCGATCAGCAGGCCCACAGCGATAAGGGCTGTCAACAAGGCCAGATAGATGCGGCCAGAGTCGGCGAAGGTCAGGAAGAGGTGCAGCAGATCGCGCGGCCCCGGAATAGGAATCCACTCAGTTTGTGCCCCGACGCGGCTCAGAATCAACATCGGAGTCACAAGCAATGTGATGGCGGCCAAACTCAGGAGCAACGGGCCCAGCAGGCGCCGCGTCGCTACCCGCCAGGGCGTAGGCAAAATCAAGAGACCCAGCAACGCGCTTCCCTGGGCGCTCAGAATCAACAGGCTGAAGAAATGAGTATAGACCGCCAGTGTCATGGCCACAACGTAGCACAGCAGCCAGGGTCGGGCACGCTCCGGTTGCCTGAGCGCCGTGAGCAGAGCATACCAGCCGAGCGTCAAAAGGAGGAGCTGCAGACCATAGGCGCGGGCGTCCTGAGCGTAGAAAAGCTGAAGAGTACTGACCAGATAGAGGAGAGTAGCGCAACAGGCCAGAAAGCGATCGAGGAAACGACGGGCCAGGAGAAAAACGAGCGCGGTAGCGGCAGCAGCGCAACAGGCGGAGGGCAGGCGGACGATAGCCTCCAGAGGAGGGAGACCAATCAGAGCTGTCAGCCGGAGCCAGCCGTGGAGCAGCAGATAGTAGAGCATCATATTGGGCTGGCTCGTGGTAATGATCTGCCAGAGCGTTGGCAGCGACTGCGAAGCCCGTGAGACTGAAAGCAGCTCGTCGAACCAGAGGCTGGGCGCGCCCAGCCGGTAGAGACCTAATGCCAGGGCTAGCAGGGCTAGCACGGTCGCCAGGGTCCCTTCGCTTCTCAGCGAACGCCAATAGGAGGAGAGACGACCACTCCGTGAGCGGGTCACTGGCTGAGCCGCTGTTTTCTCTCCAATGAAAATTTTACTTACATATGATGAGCATGATTTTAAATAAGAGAAATGCATATCTTTGGATA
>NZ_JADGHT010000178.1 GCF_019683755.1 Thermogemmatispora sp.
GGCTTTATATACCTATGAGCGCGGCCCCGATGGCCCTCCACAGAGCGGGCCTCCGCGCTTGAATACTCCTTCCAATCCCAACGGCAGCGGCAACAATCATAACCAGAATAATAACAACGAAAGCTTGACTTCGTTGCTCCTGCGCTCACTGGTGATTGTGGGCATTCTGCTGCTTGGTTGGTGGGCCCTGCAGTCCTTCTTACAGGGTGGAAGCAGCAGTAACCAGAATGCCATTGAGATCCCTTACAGTTCTTTTTACGCAGAAGTTGAGAAAGGTAACGTCAAGACGGCGGTTTTCCAGGGACAGGATGTGACCGGCGAGTTTAAGACGCCGGTGGCTGACCCCAATAACCCCGGCAAGACGTCGAAATATTACCACTTTACGCAGCTAGCCAGTGGAGACCCCAAGCTGATCCAGCTCCTGCTGCAGCACAATGTCTCGGTCTCCGCCAAGCCGACCAACGATGGCAGCCTTTGGCTGAATATCCTCTTTAATGCGCTACCCTGGGTCTTCCTGGGAGTGCTCTTTCTCTTTATCATCAGGCGCGCCACCCAGGGCCAGCAGAATATCTTTAGCTTCGGCAAGAGCCGCGCGCGCGTGATCATGGAGGATCGGCCCAGCACGACTTTCGCCGATGTGGCCGGCGTCGATGAGGCTAAAAACGATCTCATCGAGATCGTTGAGTTCCTGAAGACGCCGCAGAAGTTCCAGCGCCTGGGCGGCAAGATCCCGCGTGGCGTGCTCCTGGTGGGTCCACCGGGCACAGGCAAGACCCTGCTAGCGCGTGCCGTCGCCGGAGAGGCCGGCGTCCCCTTCTTCTCCATGTCGGGCTCCGAGTTCGTAGAGGTTCTGGTCGGCGTCGGCGCCAGCCGCGTGCGTGATCTCTTCGATCAGGCCAAAAAGGCCGCCCCCAGCATCATCTTTATCGACGAGATCGATGCCGTCGGGCGTCAGCGTGGGGCCAGCATCAACAGCAATGATGAGCGTGAGCAGACGCTCAATCAGTTGCTGGTCGAGATGGATGGCTTCGATGTACGACAGGCGGTCGTCGTGCTGGCGGCGACCAACCGTCCCGAGGGCCTGGATAAAGCTCTGTTGCGTCCCGGGCGCTTCGATCGCCGCGTGACGGTTGATCGGCCCGACTGGAAAGGCCGCCTGGCGATCTTGCAAATCCATACGCGCAAGGTACCTCTAGCCCCCGATGTGGATCTGGAGGCGATCGCACGGGCAACCCCGGGCATGGTCGGCGCCGATCTGGCCAACCTGGTCAATGAGGCAGCTCTGTTGGCGGCTCGCCGCAATCTGGACGCTGTCAATCAGAACTGCTTCTTGGAGGCGCTGGATAAGATCGTTTTGGGCGCCGAACGTCCGCTGGTGCTTAGTGAGGAGGATCTGAGGGTCGTGGCCTACCATGAGGGTGGCCATGCCTTGACGGCTCTCTTGACCGAGCACGTCGACCCGGTCGGCAAAGTGACGATCGTGCCCCGCGGTCAGGCTCTCGGGGTGACGCGTTACCTGCCTCTCGATGACCGCCACAACTACTCTCGCGAGTACCTTGAAGCGCGCCTGGTGACGGCTCTCGGGGGACGCGCTGCCGAGGAGGTAGCTATCGGTCGCATTACAACCGGCGCCGAGAATGACCTGCAACAGGTGACGCAGATCGCTCGCCGCATGGTCACGAACTGGGGCATGAGCGAGCGTATCGGTCCGCTTTTCTTCCAGGAACGGGAAGATCCTTTAGAGCGCGCCGCTTTCGGGCGCCGTGACTATAGCGAGAAAACGGCCTCCCTGATTGACAAGGAGGTCGATCGCATCGTGAAAGCCGCCTATAATCGGGCTCTGAACTTGCTGCGCGAACATCGCGTCACACTGGACCGCATCGCTCAGGCCCTGCGCCTCTATGAGACGCTCGATGCTCAGCAGTTGCGTCAGATCATGATTGAGACCGGTTCGATTAAGGCCGCCCCTGCCTACTATCGAGAATAGGGGAAGGTCTGGTCAGGCTCGGCAACCACGGGCAGCTATAGCTCTCCCCTACTTGAGAGACTTGCAACGCTAGCTGCCGTGGCGTGGACGCCTGCCAGCGTTTATCATTCGGCTAAAGCTACAAAGCAGGAGGGGTTCCCATTCTATGCACGCTGGTAAGGGAATCGCCTCCTGCGTTGTTTTGGTCACAGCCACCTTCTCCAGGGCATCATCTCTGATGGAGTGGGCGGAACGCTGAGTTTACTTTGCTGCCGGCTGCTCGCTTAGGACAGCCCCAATGGTTTCCAGGAGCTGTTCGGGAGGGGATGGTTTGATCAAGTAGGCCTGGGCCCCGAGGTCCTGGGCCGAGCGCCGATGTTTCTCCGACGAGCGAGCCGTGAGCATGATGATCTTGAGTGCTGCAAAGCGCGGGCTGGCCCGGATCATACTGAGTAGCTCATAACCATTTAAATGAGGCATCTCAATGTCAAGCAGCAAGACATCTGGAGGCTGCTCTAGCAGCAGCTCCCAGGCCTCCATGCCATCGCGTGCCTGAATCACCCGATAGCCAGCACGTTGCAAAGTCTGCTGCAGCGATTGACGGATATAGACCGAATCGTCGGCGATCATGACCGTCCGCCCGGTGTTGGCAGGGGCCGGCTCATGACGGCTGATAGGCGGCTCCTGTGAGGCCATCGCTGGCATCGCCTGCGATCCTTCCTCCGGGGGAGCGAGGCACGTGAGGTCGACAACTAGCAAAACGTTGCCCTGGCCGTCAATAGCAGCGCCCATGATGCCCGGACGGCGCAAGTAGGGGGCCAGGGGCCGTACCACCACTTCCACGCCTCCCAGCACCTCATCAACCTCAACCGCTCCACATGGTAGACCTTCTTGCAAGAGGAGCCAGGGACGCGTTGCAGCCGGAGAAGCCGGGGAGACGATCTCCTGCTGAGCCTCGCCTGGCAGCTTCAGCAGGCGGTAAAGCGGCACGGCAGCGGCTGGCAGTGGCTGAGCTTGAGCAGAGGCATGGCTCTCTTGCTCTACGGGAGAGCGGCCCACTACAATGCGGCGCACCTGTGAGAAAGGAAGGACCAGACGCTGACCAGCGGTGCGCACCAGCAGACCATGCATGGCTCCATGCAGGCGAGGCAGTGTCAGATAAAACGTCACGCCTCCCAGGGCATTGCGCTGAGCGGCCACTGTTCCCTGTAGCTGCTGAATGGGGCCTTGAACTAGCTCTAGCGCTCCTGCCCGTACGGGCGTTGAAAAGCCCAGTTCCAGCGATACTTCATTGCCAACAGCATGAGCATAGAACCAGACGCGCCGCTCTGGCTGCTCCTCCTCGCCATCCTCAGCCTGCGCGCTGCTCAAGCTGGTGATCATGCCATAACGCACCAACTGCAACAGGGGGCGAGCCAAGGCTTCCAGAATATCCTGATCGACCTCTGTGGTCTCACCCCGGACCTCAAAGTGGACACGCTGACGCTGGGCGTCAGCGCTCATCCTGATAGCTCGCCGAATGCGCGGCAGCAAGACGGCCAGTGGTGCTGAGCGTAACAAGAGCGTCTCGCCGCGCACCCGATTGGCCAGATCCATATGGCGACGCAGTACGCGATCGAGGCGAGTGAAGGCTACCCGCACCTGAGCCGAGGCTGTACTAACATCAGCGATAGCCTCAGAGAAGGCACGCAGAAGGACATCGCTCTCAGTATAGCGATCGACCTCCATCTCATCCCAGGAGGTCGCCTCACGGGCCTTCAGCGCCAGAGCACTGAGACGCTGACGCGGTTGCGCGTGAGCCTGGGCATGGCGACCATAGGGATCGGCCTCTTCCAGAATACGAGCCACCAGCGAAGACATCGGTTGCTGGGGCGGTGCGCGATGGGACCCATGTGGAATCTGACCCAGCTCACTGAGGGAGAGAGGATTAAGCGACAGCAGCGTCTCCAGATACTGCAGGCGTGCTTGCGCGGCATACAGTTCCTGCAATGCAGACTCCAGTTCACGACGGGCACTCTCCAACGGCTCCCGTTGCTCAGCCAGGTGTTCACTATGGAGCATAAGCCGTTTGAGACGCTCAGCATCCACCAGCACTGAGGGCAGCGGCGAGTTGGACTCACGCGGCGCCCGTGTGCGGAGATGGAAACGGGCGATCTCCTCGCGCAGCGGCGAGCGGGGCGCTAGCTCTTCCTCTTCTAGTAGCGCCGTCTCATCGGCGGTCGTGAGAGCGATCAGGCTTTCAGAAGGCGTCCGGCGCACGCTCCCAAATTCATTGAGGGCCTCATAGTCAGCCTCCAGTTCGGTGAGCGGCGCACTGCTCTCCTGCCCTGTCTCAACCAGGCTCTGAAGGGTCGCCTCTAGCGCGCGTACCGCCTGTACCAGGGCCATCAGACCAATCATCATCGGCACCGAGCCATCACGCAGCGAGCCGACGAGCATTTCGATATAGTAGGCGATCGTCGACATTGACGGACAGCCAACGGCGCCAGCGGTTCCTTTCAGCTTGTGGGCATAGCGACGGAGGGCCTCTAAATGGCCCTCGTCAAGCTGATCCTCTTGCTCAAGCTGAGCCAGAGCCTGACGCATCGCAGCAATATCCTCATCGGCCTCGGCGACAAACAGCGCCAGCATATCGTCGAGACCACCATCAGATGACGAGGCGCCAGTAGCTCTTTCCTCTCTTCCGACAGCCGTAGCAGTCCCGCGGTCTGCTAAACTATCGTTGGGTTCAGCAGCCGCAGCGCTGGTCGACTCGGGTCCGGCAGCGCCCGCCGCTGGCTCAAAATCCTCCATCTGGCGAAACGCCTCGATAATTGCCAGGTCCTCGGGCGTTAGCTGCGCTTCCCCCGGGGGCACTTCTGGCAGATCTTCCTGCGGCTCAGCCATAGGATACCGCCCTCTCTATCTCGCGCACGATCTCAGACAGCAGAGCTGGCACATCTAAGACGGGATCTGTGCCATGCAGGCCGCGGAGCAGCTCACGGCGCACAGGCAGCGCCTCGCACTGCTCCAGAGGCGTATATTCCAGGGAGAGGATAGAACCGATGGCGGGAACGAGCAGGCCGATGGGCTGCTCGGGATAATCGGCGACCAGGAGCATGCCCTCTCCTGCGGACGCCGTAGGGGTACCACAGAGGAAAGCGGGCAGGTCAACGGCGGCAATGACCTCACCACGCCAGGCCACCAGGCCAGGCAACCAGGCAGGGGAAGCGGGCAAAGCGGCAAAGCGATGGGGAGGAGGCACGACCTCACAGAGTGCCCTCAGTGAAACAAAACAGCAGCCCTGTCCTAACGACAGGCTGCATTCCAGATACTCTTCAGGATGAGTCGCCGCCGGAACCATGCGAGCCAACTCACGCGCATAGTTCCAGAACTCCTCATCGTTCAAGGCCTCCAGCGACCTAGAGAGAAACCCTCCCGCACGTGGTACAACCATCTTTTCTTTGCTTACCCCGCCACGAGCAGCACCGCCATTGTGCTGCGCGTTTATGCCTTGGTAGTGACGGAACTGAGTGACAGATGAACAGCTCTCCATCACTGTCTGCCCACCTGCCAAGCGCTAGATCGACCGAGCCGCACCAGCACAAGCGATTGGACGGCTATTGCCTAATCAATCGCTCGCCCAGCGGAGCAGGCTGAGGCTAGCTGTAGGTCGGCGTTGGGCTGCCCAGATGGGCATGCACCACCGAAATGACATCCTGGGTTCGAAATGGCTTAGTGAGGTAATCCTTAGCTCCGGCCAGCCGTCCCTTGAGACGGTCAATGACCCCATCACGACCCGAGAGCATCACAATAACGGTATTGCCAAATTGGGGCTTTGTACGCAGAATGCGCGCGATTTCATAGCCATCCATCTTTGGCAGGCCGATATCGAGGATCACCAGATCTGGAACGCGGTGTTTATGCTTGGTGAGGGCCTCCAGCGCCTGAATCCCATCAGGATAACTGACATAGTCAAAGCCCTCACGTCTCAGGCTGGTCTCGATGATCTTGCGCACGGTCAGCGAATCATCTATCACCATGACGAGTTTACTCATAGTGTCTCCCTCTCTCTGCTTCCACACTACTACCTTCCTTCTATCCGCCCACAGACAATAGTCTGTATGTATCGGATAACCCCCTGCGCTTCCTTCATCCTAAAGGTAGCGCTGGTAGAGCTGTCGCTTCGACTCCCCCGTGCTGCTCTCTCAGGATGGTCTCCTGTTAAAACGTCGAAACACCCAGCCTACTCAGGTTACATAGTGGGGCTGTAGCAATAGTACCATAGGCGTCCGCAAAGTGCAATACAAGGGCATAAAAAACTGATTAAGATTTTTATCACGGTCAAACATGGTCCATGACCTGGCCCTGGGAGCCGCCTCCGCACCTGATGTGGTAATCTAGTAGCAACAGGCAAGCTGCTTGTGGCGAGTCCGGTCTAGAAGGATGGCCATAGCTACCTTTTTCTGCAAAGCAGGAGAGGAGGCTTCTGTATGGCGGATAGGCTTTTTCGCGAGCATGTGGTGATCATTACGGGGGCCTCGCGCGGCATCGGTGAGCAGCTAGCGTATCAACTAGCGGAGCAGGGTGCCTGGCTGGCTCTCGCTGCGCGTAGCAGAGAGGCTTTGGAGGTCGTAGCCTCTACCTGCCGGGCGCGCGGGGCTCGGGCGCTGGCGATCCCTACCGACCTGCGTGATGAGGCTCAGTGTCGGCACCTTGTTGAGCGCACGGTCGATGAGTATGGTCGCCTGGATATGCTGATCAACAATGCAGGCATGGGCTTCCCGCGCCGCGTCGAGGCTTTGGATGACCTCTCAACGATTCGCAATGAGATCGAGCTGAACTATCTAGGGACGGTCTACTGCACCTATTACGCTCTGCCCTATTTGAAGCGTAGTCGTGGTCGCATTGTCGGTGTCAACAGTTTTGGGGGCCTGCTCGGTCTCCCGGGGACCGCTGGCTATAATGCCTCCAAGCATGCCATGCGGGGCTTTTTGAACACGCTGCGCACAGAGTTGCATGGCAGCGGTGTTAGTGTCTCGATCACCTATTTGAGCGCTGTGCGCACGCCACGTCTGCAAGAGGTCATGGGTGAACATGCGAAGAAGGTGCCTGCGCTTGATCCCACCCGCTGCGCCAGCCTGATTTTGCGTCAAGCTGCCCGCCGTCGTCGCGAGCAGGTGCTGACGCTCTCGGGCAAAACGCTGGTCTGGCTGAACCGCTGGGCGCCAGCCCTGGTCGAACGGCTGCTGGCCTCAACGGCTCTGATCTCTTATCGCGAGTGAGCCAGGCGGCTGGCGTAGTGAGTGCTTTGCAGCGCTGGGGGCACCTGGTGACCCTGACTGGACGCGGCCTAAGTTGACCGGCGCCAGGCGTTGACCTCTTCTGGTGTGCTTCTGGTCCTGCTTGCTGCGCCAGGTCGTGATCTCCTCAAGGAGGCTGTTGCTGTGACGATTCTGGAGCCTGTTCCTCTCTCTCAACGCCGCATCGACTGGCTATTGATCGCTTTCTTCGCTATCAATCTGTTGTTCGTGACTTATCTGATCGATATCGAGCAGATTATTATCCCTGACCCTCTGCACTTCACTTATCCGCTCTGGCCGCCTCGCCCGGTGATCGACCTGATCCACTGGTGGGGCCAACATTTTGACCCGCTGCTGATGGCCCGTCCGGTCTTTTTTAAGGTGACGATCTGGCTGGACGACTTGCTTTACGGTCCTTTCTATTTGGTGGCGATCTACGCTTACGCGAAGGGGCGCGAGTGGATTCGCCTGCCGAGCATCATCTATGCGGTGGCAATGATTGAGGGAGTGGTGATGATCCTGAGCGAGGAGGCTTTCGGTGCCTATCGCTCTCCCCAGCTAGGCGTAGTATTTGCCGCTAACGCTGCATGGATTATTGTCCCCCTGCTGATCCTGCTCCGTATGGGGTTGCAGGAGCATCCCTTTAGCCGTCCGGCGGTGCTGACCAGACCAGCCGTGGCGGGGGAAGGAGCCAGAGGATGAAGCGCGCTTTTGTTGTGGTAATCCTGGCTTATGGGCTAGCCTTGGCGGCAGCCTGGGCCATTCTTTGGCTCTTACAGGTACAGGGCTGGCCCTCTCTGGCGGCGTTGGCAGTGGCCGATGGGCTAGCAACTATTGTGGTCTTTGTCTTCAGCGTGCTGACAAATAATTCGAGTCTCTATGATCCCTACTGGAGCGTGGCCCCCGTTCCGCTTGCGCTCTTCTGGCTGTTCCAGCCCTCCTCGGATGGCCTGGCTAACGCACGCCATGTGTTGATCTTTGGACTGCTCTGCCTCTGGGCGCTGCGCCTCACCTGGAACTGGGCCAGACGCTGGCGTGGGCTGGAGCATGAGGATTGGCGCTACGTGGATATTCGCAAGAGTACTGGTCGCTGGTACTGGCCGGTGAGTCTGTTGGGCATCCACTTGATGCCGACGGTGCTGGTCTTTCTGGGCTGCCTAAGCCTCTGGCCTAATCTGAGCGATCGTGGCGCGTCTCTGATGCCCGCTGATGGGCTGGCGGCTCTGGTGACGCTGGCGGCGATCGCTATCGAGGCTCTCGCCGATCAGCAAATGGAGAGCTTCCGCGCCCGGCCCGCCGCCGAGCGTACTGCTCTTCCGCCAGGCCTCTGGTCCTGGTCGCGACATCCCAACTACTTCGGCGAAGTGCTGTTCTGGTGGGGCCTCTACCTGTTCGTGCTGGTGGCCCACCCGGCTTTCTGGTGGACGCTCATCGGGCCGCTGGCTATCCTGATCCTCTTCCTGGGGGTCAGCATCCCGCTCATGGAAGGCCACCTGTCGGCAAAGTATCCTGCTCTCTACCACGAGTATCAGCGACGCGTCTCGCCTTTTCTCCCCTGGCCCCCTCGCTCGCTCCCGCCTCAGTGAGCAACAGGGGGCAGGCGTCACGCCAATGTGTTATAGTGTTTTTGTTCTGTTATGGCAGCTCTGGCGTCAGAGACGGCGAAAGCTAACGGGCCAGGCGATAACGCCAGGATGGATGTAACCGCTAGAACAGGAGGAGCACAAATGGCTGTGTATATCATTGCGAGCATTGATATTACTGATCCTGAAGACTATCAGGAGTACGCCCGCCAGGCTGGTGCCACGGTAGCCCAATATGGAGGCAGATATCTGGCCCGTGGGAGTCAGATCGAGACAATCGAGGG
>NZ_JADGHT010000179.1 GCF_019683755.1 Thermogemmatispora sp.
GTGTCAAAGGTGACAAAGGCGCCCGAACCGGGGCCAGAGACCGTCACGTCCGGGTGCTGGCGGGCCTTCTGAACGAGGGCGGGGGAGGGCTGAACCCCTCGGGCAAGCTGAGCCTGGGCCGCCTGAACTGCGCTGACCTGCGAGGCTACTTGACTACCACCACGCGCGCTGCGGCTGCCAGTGCTGATGGCGCCGTTATGCCAGGTGCCGATAGAGGCGAAGGGCTGGCTGAAGCTGGCCCAGAAGTAGAGACGGTAGACGTCGCTGGCTCCGCAGAAATGACCACTGCTGACCCAGCCCGAGATCGTTCGGTTGGCCGGATCAATGCTAACCTCGGCGTCAAAGGCACCGTTGGCGGAGCCAGCGACATTCACCAGCATGGTGGCGGTCTGCCCACGTGGATAGGTGAAACGTCCGATGCCGCTGCGCTGGGTTACGCTGAGCTCGACCTTGATGCCGTTGTCCAGCGTGACAGCATAGTAGCCGGCGCTGGCCTGCTCGTTGCTGTGGGAGAAGGTGGCAATGTAGCGCGAGGGATCTGCCGCCGGCGAGTCGCTGACAGCACCAAGGTAAGGCATGAAAGGAACGTCGCCGTAGGCGCTACAGCCGGCACCGCTGAGATGGGTCAGGCTGAAGCCGCGCAGGCGATTGTCGTTGTACCAGTAGCCGCCAGGTACGTAGCTGACGGTGTCGGGACTCCATTGGACCATACCAAAGGGGAGATCAGCCCCAGGAAAGGTATCGCCACCGCCGAAGGGCGCTCCCTCTTGAATGCCGGTCCCGGTGAAGGGATCTACTCGGTCGGCAAGGTTGCTGACATGGACAGGTGCCGGCGTCTGCTTTGTCTGGTGTGCTGCCCATGCTGATGATGGAGAACCGGTCAACGAGATGACTAGCAGTAGGCTCAAGATGACAAAGGGAAGGAGCCAGGATCTGACGCTTGTGAGGTACTTCATGGTGGCGTTCTCCTTATCTCGCTCGTCGAGCGACAGCCGTGTCTTGCTTTGACAGGCTGCCGGCCAGCAAAAGAAGACGATGGCAGACTACGCCGCCCTCGGCTGATGCCTCGCATCGCCGTTCCGCCTGACAACAAGGGTGATCTTGCTGCACGGCATGCAGCCCGGCCAGAAGAGGCCAGGCTCCGCCTTGCTCTGTCAATGGAAGCGTGGCGACGATGGCAACGCTCCAGGCCGAGGCCATTGGTGGCAAAGATTGGCTCCGGGCCATGCTCCCCCAGCCGGCCCTGATAACTTGGGAGCTACCTCCACGGGAAGGGCACCCGCCAGCCGGCTCGGTCGCTGAGACCCTCCGTAACCGGCTGGCACTTCCCGAGTTAATTGGTACATTTGATTATCTTACTTTCATCAGGAGTAATCATACACCGTCCCCGTAAGATAGTCAAGTGTACCAACCAACCGCAGTGCTTGCGCCACAGCACAGACAGCAACGGTTCAGAGAGGCGCGTGAGCAAGGTTTTGCCGTCTGCCAGGTCCCATGTCTCGCGACGAGGAACGGCACTGACTGAGGCGTTTGCTGGTCAGCTTAGCCCAGGCGAGGCGAGGTGAGATTAGACAATGCGAAGGCAAGGCAAGAGGGGAGAGCGTTCTCATTGGCGCATTTCGCCCCTATTCAAGGGCCACCGTGCTCGATTATCATTGTTAAGAGGGTGAGATGAGAAGAGCAGAGAGCACTGGCCGGCTGGCTAGCTGGGAAAGCCTTCTCTGAGCCATAAGTCTGTCCATGTCGAGTGCACACAGGCACAAACAAGGGAGTATGGTATGGGTTTGCTCATTCGTCCGACACCGTTGCCAGCTCAGGCTGAGGCGCCGCATGTGCGCTTAGCCGTTACCCCCGCCTCGGCTGGCTGGCAGTACGTTTCTTTCATGGTCTATCACTTGCGAGCGGGCCAGCGCCTTAGTGGGGCGGCGCAGGGGCAGGAGACCCTGGTGATGATCCTGGCAGGTATAGGCGAAGCCCGCCTGAACGGCCAGATGCTTGGGGAGGTAGGTGAGCGTTTGAGCGTCTTTGAGGATCGTGCTCCCTATGCCCTTTATCTCTCCGTTGATGGGCACTATGAGCTTGTCTGTCGCTCCGAGCGTATGGAAGTGGCCATTGCCGCGGCGCCCCCCACAGAGCAGCAGGTGCCGGCGCGTCTGATCGGGCCTGCCGATATCAGTCTGGAGATCCGTGGTTCGGGCCAGACTGAGCGGCGCATTCGGCACATTCTGGATACCGACCAGGAGGCCGAGCGTCTGATCGCTGTCGAGGTGATCACGCCGGGAGGCAACTGGTCGTCGTTTCCACCACACAAGCATGATACCGAGAATCCGCCGCACGAGTCCTATCTTGAGGAGACCTACTATCACCATATCCAGCCGGCGGACGGTTTTGCCATCCAGCGCGTCTACAGCTACGACGGGCTGGACGAGACGCTCACGGTGCATGATGGTGAGCTGGTTCTAGTGCCGCGCGGCTACCATACTGTGGCAGCGGTGCCGGGCTGCGACCTGTACTATTTGAATGTGATGGCTGGGCCGCGGCGTGCCTGGCAATATCAGGTTGATGCGGCCTTCCGACGCCTACTGCCGCCCTCCGGCTCGATTACCGGCACCGTGCTCCGTCCTGGTGCCCCAGCCTCGGGCCGCTAAGCTCGACCTAGTCCGCTCAGCCAGTGTGTGCGTGGGTGCTCGAGCAAGCAGAGCTGGGAAGCGAGCCACAAGGAAAAGGGAAAGGAGGCCGTCATGGGAGCAATTACCGCGCTTCTCGGGATCGATCTGGGCACGAGCGCGGTCAAAGCGGTGATCCTCGACCTGGAGGGGCGTTTGCTGGGCGTGGGGCGGGGCGAATATGCGCTGCTGACGCGGCGGCCTGGCTGGGCCGAGAGTATTCCAGCCGACTGGTGGCGAGCGACGCGGCTAGCTGTGCGCGAGGCGCGCGAGCGTGCGCCACAGTGCCAGATTGTAGGGCTGGGCCTGGCTGGCCAGATGCATGGTATCGTTATGGTTGATGCTGATGGGCAGCCGACACGGGCCGCTATGCTCTGGCCTGATCGGCGCGCCGAGAAGGTGCTTGCTCGCTTCCGTGCCCTCCCCGCGGCCCTGCGACAGCGTCTGGCCAATCCGCTTGTTCCAGGGATGGCCGGCCCTTTGCTTTGCTGGCTTGCTGAGCACGAGCCGGCCTGCTATGCCCGCTCAGCGCGGGCGCTCTCGCCGAAGGATTGGCTACGTCTGCGTCTGACGCGGCGCCGAGCGGCAGCCCAGCAGGCTGACAGTCTGGTCACGGAGGCCAGCGATGCCTCGGCAACGCTGCTTTACGATCTTCCAGGGGACTGCTGGGCCGAAGAAGTGATCGCTTCGCTGGGCCTGCGCGCCGATCTGTTGCCGCCGCTGATGCCATCGACGGCGCGGGCTGGTACTCTCTCGTCCGAGGCCGCCGCTGCCTTGGAGCTGCCCGCCGGCCTGCCGGTAGCCGCGGGTGCCGCCGATGTGGCTGCGGCCCTATTGGGCGCCGGAGTGCTTGCTCCGGGCACGCTTTTGCTCAGTCTCGGCACCGGGGCCCAGCTTGTACTGCTCTGCGACGAGCCGCAGCCCGATCCCACCTTGCGCACCCATCTTTATCGCGCTGCCGATGGCCGCCATTGGTACCGTATGGCGGCGGTTCAGAATGCCGGGTTGGTTCTCGACTGGTTGCGGCGCCAGCTTCACGCTGACTGGTCAGAGGTCTATGGCAGTCTGGAGCAGATTCCGCCGGGCTCCGAGGGGCTGATCTTTGTCCCTAGCTTGACGCCCGAGCGCCCTCACTACAGCGGGCCGCAGACGGGGGCTTTCCTGGGGCTGCGCCTGGAGCATAGTCGCGCTCACCTCTTGCGTGCGGCGTTGGAGGGGGTAGCTTGTGGTATTCGTCTGGCGCTGGAGCGCCTGCCCGGTGCCAAGGAGGTCGGTAGCCTGCTGGTCGCTGGCGGTGGCAGCCTCCACCCGGCCTGGCGCCAGTTGCTTGCCGATCTGCTGGGGCGTCCCTTGCTCTCGCTGGAGGCGGCAGAGATCACTGCTCGCGGGGCGGCTCTCCTGGGCGGCCTGGCCGCCGGCATCTGGAGCGAGAGCCAGGAGCTGGCTCGTCTGGCCCCCGCCCGCAGTGTGGTGACGACTCCGGGTGAGCAACAGGCGCGTTGCGCGATGCTCTATGCGCGCTATCTGGAACTCGTGGAGCGGGGCAACGAGGCGCAGCTGCTCTGGCAGTGAGTCTGGTCTTTGCGCCTTCTCTTCTTTCTGACCCGCTCACTTATTCTCATTCTCAGCGTCCGGCTTGTGTCCCCAGGCGTTTACGGCTACCGCCAGGCCACGGAAGTCATCAGCCTGCATCTCGGCCAGCGCCTGTTGAGCCAGTTGCCGTAGCTCTTCTTTGGTCGCCAGTCCCATTTGAATGAGGAACGGCTGCGAGACTTCCAGCAGGACCATGACGTCTTTGAAAAAGCTGTAGTGGGCCGGGGTTTCACTTGACCAGTCGATGGCGCTGGCCGACAGGCGTACTCGCTCAAAACCTGCCTGACGTAGCAGGGGCGCCAGTTGTGGCGTGATCCCGATATGACGCCCATCTGGGGAAAAGCTTTGACCAGCACGTTTGAGGGCCTGAAAGCTTAAGGCAAAAAAGCGCTCGGTCGCCTCGCTAGTGGTCAGCGGCCCCTCGGTATCGGTGAGGCAGAGCACGCCGCCGGGCTTGAGCAGGCGCCGGCATTCTTTGAGTAGCTCAGGCCAGGCCGCCGGCAGCATAAAGCTGCTCAGGAGTCGGCCATTGATGGCATCGAAGGTGGCCTCGGGGAAAGATAGCGGTTTCATGACATCCATTATGAGAAAGCGGGCATTCTCTAGCTGCCGTGATTGGGCCTGGGCGCGTGCGTATTCGATCATGCTTTGGCTGATATCGACGCCGATAAAGTCGACCTGGGGATACTGAAAGGCCGCTTCCAGGACCCACCCGCCGGGTCCGCAGGCTAGATCGAGCACGCGTCCCCCTTCCGGCAGATCTAGCCCTTCAGGAAAGATTCCTCCTACGGCCTCAATCGCCAGGCAGTTCTGTTGCATGAGACGCACTAGCTCCTCAGCCTGCTCGGTATCAATCGGATAGGTTGAGCCTGAGCTGACGCCATCTTCTGGTCTGGTCAGGTCATGCTCATCAGAGGAAACCATGACTTTGCTCTCCTCTTCGCTGCACTAAGGTCCGTGTTCTTTCAGACGTCCCTATCGCTCACGAGGCCGCCCACCGCAGAGGGAGCAGCTCAGTCAATGTCGTATGGTGTTGCACAAGATCCCATCAGGGCTATGTTGCTGGACGGTCTCGCTCCTTTTGCCTCTTTGCTGAGGATAGCAGAGAGGGCAACAATTGACAAGCCTTCATTTGGCTCAGCTACAAGCGAAGCGGGCAGACGAGCAAGCTGATCAAGTCCGAGGGTCGAGCAGAATCTTACCATAGGCCCGCCCTTCCGCCAGGGCGAGGAAGCCATTGGGGACAAGGCATTCGAGTGGGATCACGCGATCAATGACTTGCCTTTCCAGCTCCCCCTTATGCAAAGGGGGCCAGCGCCTCGGGCAGATCGATGGGGCAGACATGGGCGTTCGTTGTCAGCAGCTCTATTTCGCGCACGACTGCCGCGTGCAGGTCCAGGGGACACGGTTCAGCCTGCAGGCCTACAAGTAGGAGGCGTCTGGATGGATAGCGTTGTCGCTTCGCCGGCCTTGCTCGTGGTCCCTTTCTGCTGGAGCGCCCGGAGGCAGCCTTGTGCTTGGTCAATATGATGTAGAAGGACTTGCTACTTGCGCAGGAGCTTGGCCGGGCGGTGGATGTGTCGCTGCTGTCAGTGGCTCAGCGAACGAGCTATTGACAGCGGCGCGTGCCTTGGGCTTGGGGCAGGAGGATTTCGCGGTGATCTTCGATGTGCAGGCCCACCTGGCTGAGCCTGCCAGATCAGGCAAAGAGAGAGTCTGGCTTGACCAGGGCCGCAGCTAGCAGTAACGTGCCTGCGGCTACTGGCAAGCGGTGGCTGAGTTTCGGCCTGGCTGCTCGCCCACTCAAGGTTCCACTGGGCGCTCGGATCCTCAGATCAGGAGCTGCGAGTGGTCTGGCTGGCAGCCACCAGGCAAGGATGCAAGGAGGTCCGTCGGTGACAGAGACGCTTCTGCTGCAATTGGTGGTGATGGTGGCTGCAGTCCAGCTATGTGGCCTGGCGGGTCAACGACTGGGCCTGCAGCGCGTGATTGGCGAGATTGTGGCTGGGCTACTGCTCGGGCCGAGCTTTCTGGGACGACTGGCTCCGGCCCTGGAGCACTGGCTGTTTCCTTCCAGTAGCCTGCCCATGCTACAGACGCTGGGAGATCTGGGCCTGATTGTCTATTTGTTTGCCCTGGGGGCCCAGCTTGATGTTGAGCTGGCCTGGCGCCAGAGCGGGCGTGTGCTGCTGGTGTCGCTGGTGAGCATGCTTCTCCCCTTTGGTGGCGGGGCTGTTCTGGCCTGGCCTTTTTGGCCGACACTGGCAGGGCCACAGGCCAGGCTTCCGACCTTTGCTCTCTTGCTCGGCACTGCCCTGGCGATCACGGCTTTTCCGGTGCTGGCCCGTCTGCTCAGTGAGCGCGGGCTACAGCGCACGCCGCTGGGCATGGTGGCCCTGCTCTGCGCCGCTGTTGATGACGTACTGGCCTGGTGTCTGCTGGCCCTGACCTTAGCCCTCACACGCGTCTCCAGCTCCTTGCTGACGGTCGCTCTGACCGTTGGTCTGACACTGCTTTTTACGCTGGCGGCGCTCTTCCTGCTGCGTCCAGCTCTGGCCTGGTTGGAGCAGCGCCGTGAGGCCTCGTCGTTCTTGACCCCTCTGACGTTGCTCTTGCTCTTGCTGGGCGCCTACTTCACAGGCGCTATTGGGGTTCACCCGTTGTTCGGGGCCTTTGTGATGGGCCTCTGCCTACCCCGCAAGCCGGCTTTCCTCGGCGCACCGCTGGCGCTGCAGGAGATTAACAGCTTGCTTTTGCTCCCGCTCTATTTTGTTGCCAGTGGCCTGCGTACGCGCCTGGATCTGCTCACTGAGGGCAGGCTGTGGCTGCTGATGGGATTGTGGCTGCTGGTCGCTTGCGCCGGCAAGCTACTGGGCGGCTCGCTCGCTGCCCGCTGGACGCGGCTGGCCTCCTCGTGGCGTGAGGCGCTGGCCCTGGGGGCCCTGCTGAATGCGCGAGGCCTCGTCGAGTTGATCATCCTCAATGTCGGCCTGGAGGCCGGCCTGCTCTCGCCTCAGCTCTTTACGATGGGGGTTTTGATGGCACTGACGACGACGATCATGGCCTGTTGGCTGCTGCCTCTGACCGGGCTGACCAGGCAAGAGGAGACAGAGGCTGGAACGCTGCTCGCTGTAGGCCAGGGAAGCGCGTTGGATGAGCGGCACGACTTCCCTGAGCATGGCTCGTAGCGTATAGGAGGTAAGATCAGGACCCCGATGAGGCTGGGGCCTCCGGCAGCGTGCTGCGCAGGAACTCTGCCACGTGGGCCAGCGCGAGGACGTCTTCGGCGTTGTAGCGCATGATGAGTTCAACAGGCAAAGGCTCGCCGAAGACCCGGTATTCCTCATAGAGGAGGCCCGCCTCAAAGCCATCGAGGTCGCCACTAAACTGGAAACCGCACCAGCTAGCGACCTCTTTGAGCGACCAGCTCAGCAGCGGCAGTATCAGGATCTTTTTGAGCAGTCGCAGCAGGTCGAGCTTGGGTAAGGGCCACCAGCGCGCCAGGAGCGGCGGCGCCCAGCGGACGATTCCTTCCTCAATAGAGCGTTCGTCGAAGCGGTGACCGCTCCATGAGCAAAGCGTCGCCCCCGGATGGGCCGCGATATAGGCGAGAAACTCTTCGTACATGGCGCGGCGACGGCTCCTGTCCTCCTCGGGGACGGCCCATTGACGCAGTTCCCGTCCGTCGAAGACGCCGATCAGCCACGGTTCGGGCGCTCCTCCTCCTTGGAGAGGATCAGCGGAGGCTAGCCCCGTCTCCACATCGTAGAAGAGCAGAGGTGAGGGAAGCTGCAGCGATCCCAGCCAGATGGGCCGATTCTCCTCACAGGCGCGCAGGTAGCTCTCCAGAAGCAGGCGACGCCGCGGGCCAAATTGGATGGCCTTGAGCACCTCCGGCGGGGCTGTGCGTAGCTCATCCAGACGTGTGATGCCGTAGGCGGCCAGCTTCTCGGCACGCTTCGGCCCAATCTGCGGTCCCCGCAGGCGGGCGGGCGGTTCCAGCCAGGTCACCTTTGGGAGGGCCTCAGCCTCATCTAGCTCGATCAGGGCAACACGCGCGAGATCGGGATTGTTGTCGTCTGAGGCTCCATTGACAACCAGTGTGTTGCCTAACAGGGCCGTCTTGCCGCCACGCGAGTGGCAGTGACCACACAGGACAAGGGCCGGCTGCTGAGTGAGGATGAAGTCTTTGAGGGCTTCCGAGCCGAGACGGCTGAAACCGAAGCGAATCCCTATGTCGAGGCGACAGCCCGCCGGCGGCGTGTGCGAGACAACGACCAGGCGCCTCGCTGCTCGGCCCAGATGTCGGCGGGCCTGGTCCAGGTGTGCCCGGACTTTGCTCTCCGGGTGGAGAATCCTGCCAATGTTATTGCGTTCTCCCTCGTAAATAGCCCCTTCAATTCCTATGAATCCTATATCTTCGATCAGGAGCGGTTGCGCATGAAGATCATGGACACCCGGGGCCTGGAGAATGAGACGATCCTCCGGCCAGCAGTCGTTTCCAATGACTCCTAGCAGCCCATAACGCGCATAGCAGGCAAGGTGAGCAAAATAGTTGCGGTCGGCGGCAACCAGGAAACGCCGGACGTCGTCGCCGCCATAAATAATAACGTCAACAGGAGCTACCGAGTACAGTAGCTCTTCGACAAGCTCCAGCCGCTGGATGCGCCAATCCGAGAAAAAGAATATGCGCATAGCCGACAGCTCCACACGCTTTTTTTCGGCTGTTCCGGTCCGCCGGCCAGCACACGAGATGAGCCAGATCTCTATCCTGCGCCGGCACAGCGCCGACAGCTCCAAGACCTCTACTTATGCAGACGCAGGAG
>NZ_JADGHT010000180.1 GCF_019683755.1 Thermogemmatispora sp.
CCTCTGAACATACTGCTTATGGCGTATGTTCAGTATACATGATTATCTTCATGAAAGGTGAATGGGGTGTAGAAAGAGAAGAGGGTAAGGGTCTGTCGTGGCTCTCCACTTTGTGCCCAGCGACAAGATTCGGGCAAGGAAGGCAGGTACACGAAGATGCAATGTCCTCACTGCGGGGCAGAGACTCGCCCCGGGGCCGGCTTCTGTGCCCACTGCTTTGGTCCTTTACAAGGGGAAGCGGCCATCAAGGGAGCCAGCACCGTCGCTGGCTCTCTAGCGCCAGGTAGCCACCTTCACGGCGGGCGCTACTACATCGCCCGTATCCTTGGCTGGGGTGGGGTAGGTGCTGCCTGGCTAGCAAATGATCAGCAGCGTAACGGCAGGCGCGTAGTCATCAAGGAACTGCTCTCTGATGCTCCTGATCCCTGGCGCCGCGAGCAGGATTTTAAACAGCTCAGTTTTGAAATATCAATTTTAGCGCATCTCGATCATCCATTTCTCCCAAGGGTACTTGACCATTTTCTCGACAGAGAGCGCTATTTTCTCGTCTGCGAGTACATAGAAGGAGAGCATGTCGAACGGCGACTTGCTCAGTTCTCCTGGCCGCTCGCTGAACGTGAAGTACTCGTCTACGCCTCAGAGCTTCTTGATCTCCTGGATTATCTTGAGAATAACAGTCCTCCGATTTTTCATGGAGACATCAAACCGACCAACATCGTCATTGGCCAACGCGATGGCGATGCTCACCTGGTCAACCTCATGCCCCCCACGGCTCAGCAGGCCCGCAATCGGCTGCGCCAGCGTCCGACTCTGCTGGGAACGCCAGGCTACGCAGCGCCCGAACAGTATCAAGGTCAGGCTGACCATCGCTCCGATCTCTACGCCCTGGCTGTCACCCTGCATCAGCTTCTGACAGGCTATGATCCTCGCCAGCAGCCCCCCTTTAGCTATCCTCCTGTGCGGGCCCTCAATCCCGGCATTTCGCCGGAGACCGAACGAGTGCTGATGTTGGCCCTGCAGGCAGATCCCAATCAGCGTTATCAGCACGCTGCTCTGATGAAGCGAGAGATCGACGCCATCTTGCTCCGCCACTTTGGCGTACCCTTTAGCACTCCCGCCCCGGCAACAGGCCAGGGAACCTCTCTCCCTCTAGCAGCCAGTGCGTCGCCCGTCTCGGGATTGCTTGGGCAGCCTCAGACACCCCCTCCTGCTACGGCAGCGGTCACGCAAGCAGACCGTCTGTCACTGTCACCGTCATCTCAGCCTTCTCAAGCTACGCAACCCGCCCAATCTGAAAGCCTGCGTCCTATCAGGAGGCGGAGGCGGCAGCCCATGCTTGCCAGGCCACTCACCCTTGGAAAGAGACAAGTTCCCCTTTCGCACCTGCTGCTAGTCATCGGCCTGCTCGTGGTCATCCTGGGTGCGACCGTCTTACTGGCCCTGCCCCGTCTGACGGGACCAGGCGACTCAACGGCTGCTAGACGCTCGGGAGCAGCAGCGCCACCTGCGCTAGCACCTTCGCCTCCTACTCTGCCGAACGGCATCGGGGGCTATACAGTGACCGATCCCGCTACAGGGCAAAAAGACTACATTGGCATTAGCGACGGGAGAGCGGCCTTTGATACCAATCGCCCTGATGGCAAGCTCAAGCAACAGGCTGCCCAACACCTGCAAAGCGGTGATGTCGGCGGGGCGGCGGCCCTCTGGCAGTCGGCTCTAAGCCTCGATGAAAATGATGCTGAGGCCCTGATTTATCTGGAAGATCAGCGAGTGCTCTCCTCGGGCAGTCCCTATATCACTTTCGTCGTAGCAACCATGCTCAGCGGACCCGATCCCGCCGCCGTGGGGGCGGGACGCGGCGATTTACAAGGGGCTTATCTGGCTCAGAAGGAGTACAACAGCGGCGGGAAGCTCGGCGGGGGCCTGCAAGTACGCCTGCTGATCGCTAACTCCGGCGGCAATAGTCTCTTTGCCACCACCGTCGCACAGCAGATTGTTCAGGCGGCGCGGGCCGACAAAACCATTGTGGGCATCATGGGCTGGCCCTACAGCTCTCGGGCCTTGAACGCGCTCCCTATTCTGGCACAGGCTCATCTGCCGATGGTTTCAGAGACGGCTTCTAGCGATCTGCTGACGGGACGCTCACCTTATTTTTTCCGCGTCTGCCCATCTGATCACCAACAGGGGCTGATCGGAGCTGATTACAGCTATCAGCGTCTGCAAGCGAGACGCGTCGCTCTCTTCTTCGATCCAGCCGACGCCTATAGCCAGAGTCTGGCCACGGCCTTCAGCACACGCTACCGCAGCGATGGCGGCAGCATTGTTGTCAGCGAACAGTATACGGTCGGCAAGTCGGGCAACTTACCGGCCCTGTTGCGAGATGCCCTCATGCATCAGCCCGACCTCATCTATTTTGCCGGTTTCTCTGCCGACGTTGCGGGCCTGCTGAGTAGCCTGCCGACCTCTGGTCCCTTTGCCCACTTGCAGGTCATGGGAGGCGACGGTCTCTACTTGCTTCAGGGCTACCCTAAGAGTGCCCGGGCTGGCTTCCTCCGTCTGCATTTCACAGCCTTCGCCTATCCCGATGAGTGGGGCTATCTGGCTCTCCCCCAGCCAGCCTTTTTTACGACCTATGCCCAGGTCTTCAATGCCAACGGACAGCAGAGTGGCTATGGCTATACCCGCCCCTTCACAGATAGCATGCTAGCCTACGATGCGACGCTGGTCCTCTTGGAGGCAGGCAGGTCGCTGATCAGCAGCGGCAAGGCAGCCTTTAATGGCCAGGACCTTCAGCAGGCTTTGGCTCGTCTGAATGGATCACGCAGCGTACAGGGTATCAGTGGCGTGATTGCCTTTGGGAGCGATGGAAATCCCCAGAATAAAGCGGTAGTTGTGTTGACAGTTGATAGCGTCGGACATATTAAACTGGAGTCCATTCAAGGACGCTTCCTGAAATAAGATCCTGGGAGGAGCAGACCCCTATCTGGCCCAGAGCAGGCGTGAGGGCGGTAAGAACCACGCGGATCACTCTACCAGGCCCTCTTGCTTGCTCGGCTGAGAGATCGAACAGCCTGAAAGAACAGCCCGGCGGCATGAGACGCTTGCGTATGGATGAGGCGCAGGCAAGTGCATGCTGCCGGGTCGCTCGCCCCGGTCTGGCAAGTTACGCCTGTCTGCTTTTGCCTCTTTAACTTTCCCCTCCAGTGTGCGTATTTTATCTGGTAGAAGAGAAAACCCCTGATGTTGGTCAACACCAGGGGCTGGCGAACTGGCAAGCACTCAGCAGAGGCCAAGTAGCTGCTTGCGCGTACTCGCGCGGCGCCTTCTCCCCTCTGGGCCTTGTGCTCCTGGCCGTCCGTGCTTGCGCCGTCACCCCAGGAGAAGTAGCCGGCCAGCCATGAATGAAAAAAGTAGCTAGCTAGCAGGGCCAGGAGAGCAGGGGGAGCAGGAACCAGCCTACAAAGCAGGCTGTTGGTCCGTTTCTCTTATCGTATCGGCGCAGGCAGCAGCGATCAATCGACTGAAGAGATTTGTCACTGGGCAGAGGAGGCAGGCGCGAAACCATGGATTGCCCCCATTGCGGCGCAGCGAACCGCCCCGAGGCGCGCTTTTGCAGCACCTGTGGCCGCTCTATGCTTGCTAGCAGCAGCTCGCTCACCAGCAAGCAGGTCGCTCCTGGCCCTTTGAGGCCAGGCATGCGCCTCCAGGGAGGGCGCTATGAGGTTGTCCGGCCCCTCGGAAAAGGGGCCGTTCTCCTGGCCGTTGATCATCGCCTCGACGGTAAGCGGGTCGTCATTCGCGAGCTGCGTCCCGCGGCAAGTGACCCCAAGCAGCGTCAGGAAGCTATCAGACAGCTCAAACGCGAGGTAGCGCGGCTGGCTCACCTGGATCATCCCCTCATCCCCTCGGTCACTGACCACTTTCAGGAGGGCGAGCGCTACTTCATGGTTGAGGAATATATCGAGGGCGACAGCCTGAACAAGCTGTTAGAGCAGCGCCAAGGCCCCTTAAGCGAGCGCGAAGTTCTCATCTATGCCGCTGATATTATTGATATTTTGGAATATCTAGAACTGCAAACCCCGCCGGTAGTCCATCACGACATTAAGCCTGCCAATATCGTGATCAGCGCCAGTGATGGACACGCCTATCTGGTGGGCTTTAGCCTTGCCCCCGCCGAGACGGAGGGAGAGCGCGCCCAACCCGAGCAGATGAGGAACACAGCCGGCACCCCTGGCTACGCTCCTCCAGAGCAGTATCAGGGCAACGCCGACCCGCGCTCTGATCTCTATGCACTGGCAGCCACCTTACATCATGCCCTGACCGGGCGTGACCCGCGTCATTACCCGCCCTTCAACTATCCGCCAGTGCGCAGCTTGAATCCGCAGTTGTCGCCTGAGACCGAGCGAATCTTGCTCTACGCCCTGCAGCAAGACCCTAACCAGCGCTACCAGAGCGCCAGCGCCATGAAGCGCGATATTGAAGCGCTACTCTTTCAGCGCTTTGGCTATCGTCCTGGCAGCTATCCTGCTAAAGCGGACGAACCAACGCTAGCGAGCGGCGTTGTCGCAGGGCAGACGGCGACGAGCAGCGGCTTATTATGGTCTGGCTGGCCCAATCCGTCCCCTACCGGTCCGGCGGCCTTGCCGGCGAGCGGGAGCGGCGGAGGCTTCGTGAGCTTCCCCTTGCCTGGGGGGCCGGCTACAAGCCTGGCCCGGCGGAGCATCTTCTCACAAAGGATGCTCTACGGCGTCCTGCTACTCCTGCTCGTCGTAGTCGTGATCGCTGGCGGCCTCTTGCTCTTCCTCATCCCGCGTCTGATCAGTCGCGGCGGTCCGACCACCTCGCTGGCTCAGAGCAGAACGATCACACCGCCGCCGACCCTCAAGAAGGGCCTGGGAGCCTACAACGTCGTCAATCCCGATACCGGCCAGAAAGACTATATCGGCATCAGCGATGGCAGCGTCGCCTTTGATGTAGCGCGTCCCGATGGTGATCTCAAGCAGCAAGCTGCCCAACGTCTTCGGCAAGGCGACATCAGTGGGGCTGTGGCTCTCTGGCAATCAGCCCTTGATGTCGACAGTAACGATGCCGAAGCACTAATCTATCTGGAAGACCAACGTGTCCTGGCCTCGGGCAACCCCTATATCACTCTAATCGTGGCCACCATTCTCACAGGCAATGACAGCGGTGCTGTCGGAACAGGACGCGACAATCTCCAAGGAGCCTACATTGCCCAGAAGGAATACAATAGCGGCTACAAACTTGGCTCAGGGGTACTAGTGCGCCTGCTGATTGCCAACTCGGGCAGTAGCAGCCTCTTTGCAACCACCATAGCACAGCAGATTGTGCAGGCCGCCAAAGCGGATAAAACTATCGTTGGCGTCATGGGCTGGCCCTACAGCTCGCGCGTGCTGAGTGCTCTCCCGATTTTGAGCCAGGCTCAGCTCCCGATGGTCTCGCCGAGCGCCTCTAGCGACCAATTAAGCGGCAAATCGGCCTACTTTTTCCGTGTCTGTCCCTCAGATCAGCGTCAGGGAGCCGTCGGAGCGGACTATGCCTATCAGCATCTGCGAGCCAGGCGTGTGGCCCTTTTCCTTGACCCGCTCGACCCCTATAGCCAGAGCCTGGCGGCGGCTTTTAGCCAGCGTTACACCGCCGAGGGTGGGACCATCGTTGTAGAGGAGCGCTATCGTGTCGGCAAGCCAGCCAACCTACCGACGCTCTTAGAGGATGCGCTGGCCCACAGCCCTGACCTGCTCTACTTCTCTGGTTACGCTAGCGACGTTGCTACGCTGCTCACCAACCTGCCAACGACAGGCCCGCTGGCCAGGCTGCAAATAATGGGAGGCGATGCTCTCTATCAGCTGCAAGGCTACCCAAGCAGCGCGCGAGCTGGTTTTCTGCGTCTCCACTTCACGGCCTTCGCCTATCCTGACGAGTGGAGCTATCTCGCTCTGTCCCAACCGGCTTTCTTTACCGTTTATCCGCAAACCTTCAATGCCAACAGCCGCCACGTTGGCTACGGCTACACGCGCCCCGACAACGATGCCATTCTCTCGTACGACGCAACCCTGGTGCTGCTGGAGGCCAGTCGCCACATCCTCGGCGGCAATGGCAAGACGACCATGAGCGGGGCAGAGCTGCGGCAGGCCCTGGCCGGACTCAACGGCCCCCAGGCGGTTCAGGGCATCAGTGGCGTCATCTCCCTGGGGCCTGATGGCAATCCTGACAACAAGGCCGTCGTTGTCCTGATGGTTGATAACGTCGGACACATTAAAATAGAGTCTGTTCAAGGTCGCTTTCTCAAATAGCAAGCGAGCGGGACAAGCAACGTTTTTGTATAGCAGTGAAATAACAAGGTAGGCTGAGCATGAAATGCCCTTACTGTGGTGCTGAGAACCGCCCGGGCGGGCGCTTCTGTAACCAATGTGGCAAGCGATTGAGCGCCGACACGGGTGTTACAAGCGACACCTGGCAGGCACCCGTGTCGCAAGGTGGGCAGGATGCCCAGGATGCCCATCCGACCCAGACCCAAACGCAGGGCCAGAAGGTCTCGACCTCGCTGCGACCCGGCGACCGTCTCCAAAACGATCGTTACGTCATCAAGCGGATTCTGGGTGAGGGAGGAATGGGGGCGGTGCTCCTGGCCGAGGATACACGTCTCAACAACAAGCTGGTCGTCATCAAAGAGCTGATTTCCGACAGCAGCGACCCGGCCCAATTGCAGGAGGACGTGCGCAACTTTAAGCGCGAAGTGGCGACGCTGGCCAGCGTCGATCACTTTCTCGTGCCAGCGGTGACCGACCATTTCCAGGAAGGCTCTCACTACTTCATGGTACAGGAATATGTAGCGGGAGAGAACCTGGAAGAGCGCCTGAACCGACTGGGAAAGCCACTGCCAGAAGGGGAAGTTCTCACCTATGCCTCCGATATCCTGCTGGTGCTGGAGTATCTGGCCAGTCGCAGGCCTCCCATCGTCCACCGCGACGTTAAACCGGCCAATATTGTCATTAGCGACAACGATGGACGGGCCCATCTTGTCGACTTTGGCATTGCACGCCCCGATCTGGCTGCAGGCGCAGCACGCAAGCAGACGAGTGCCCTGGGCACGCCGGGGTATGCCCCGCCAGAGCAATATCAGGGAAAGGCCGATCCGCGCTCAGATCTCTATGCGCTAGCGGCCACCATGCACCATCTCCTGACCAATCGTGACCCACGCGAGCATCCGCCATTTGTCTACCCGCCGGTGCGTAGCCTCAATCCACGACTCTCGCCAGAGATCGAACGCCTGCTGACTCGTGCTCTGCAGAACGACATTACCAAGCGCTATCAGAGCGCCAGCGAGATGAAGCAGGAGGTTGACCAGATTCTGGAAGAGCGTTTTGGCCTCATGGGCGCTACCTTGACTACCGGTGCGCATCCCATCAGCAGACCACGCCCGCAAAGCGGCGGTTTTCCCAGTCGCAGCTCGACCCCGACTTCTGCTCCCTTCTCGAAAGGGAGAGGGACCAGCCCGGCAGTGAGCACGGGAGGACCCTTTACACCGCTCCCGCCCACGATGCCATCAGCGATGCCCAGCTCATCACCCGGCGCACCTGATCCTGTCACCGGCCCAGTGCAGCAAGGCCAGCAGCAATTCCAGGCCTGGCAAGGGTCATACTCTCCGCCTCAACCGCGCCTTCGACCGGGCATCCGTGGCATCCCCGGCAAGCGGAACTACAATGGCCAGGTGCTGGCCAGCTTTCTCGTGCTCTTACTCGTTCTCATCCTCATTGCCGCCATTGCTCTGGGCGCCTTCAGTGGCTTGCGCCAGCGCCTGCAGGAGTCAGGGACCACAGGCACACACAGTAGCAGTGCTACAGCGGTCAGCACAGCGCTGCCAGCCAACATTAACGGCATTGGGGCCTTTACCATTAAAAACTCGCAGGGACAGCCTGAGCTGCTCGGTCTCAGCGATGGTAGCATTATCTTCGACACCACGCGCGCCAGCGGCGATGCTGATCTTAAGCAGCAAGCGGCCAAGAGCTTCAAAGCAGATGATTATGCCGCTGCCCAGTCATATCTTGCTCAAGCCATCGCCATTGATTCCAATGACGCCGAAGCTCTCATCTATCAGGAGAATCTGCGTGTCCTGGCCTCCGGCTCGCCCTATCTCACGCTGGTCATTGGCACCATGCTGACCGGCTCCGACACTGATGTTGGACGTGAAATCCTGCAAGGCGCCTACGTGGCCCAGCGCGAGTTTAACGACGCAGGCGGTCTCAATGGCTTCAAGTTGCGTCTGCTCATCGCCAATTCTGGCAGCGAGGATGGCTACGCGGGCACCGTGGCCCAGCAGATCGTCCAGGCTGCCCGTCAGGATAGCACCATTGTAGGAGTCATGGGCTGGCCCTTTAGCGCGCAAACCATCAATGCCGTCGGAGTGCTAGCCCGGGCCCATATTCCGATCGTCTCGGGAACGGCCTCCAGCGATCAACTCAGCGGCCTCTCACCTTACTTTTTCCGAGTGGCCCCCTCGAATCAGGTCCAGGCTAGCGCCGGCGCCCGCTATGCGCTGGAGACGTTGCACGCTCGCCGAGTGGCCGCCTTCTACGATCAAGGCAACAGTTATAGTAGCAGCCTCTACCGTGACTTCCGTCAAGCCTTCACGCAAGGAGGAGGGCAGATCGTTGTCGAGGAGCACTATCAGCGGAGCCAGAACAACCAGCTCCCGGCCTTGCTCTCCGACGCCTTGAGCAAGAATCCTGATCTAATCTACTTTGCTGGCTACGCCAGCGATATTACGCCCTTGCTCAAGTACCTGCCTACCACTGGTACATTCGCCAAGCTGCCCGTTCTCGGCGGCGATGCCCTCTATCAGCCCCAGGGCTATAGCGCTGTCAGGCAAGCCTTTACGCGCTTGCACTTCACCTCCTTCGCCTACCCCGATGAGTGGAGCTATTTGGGCCGCTCTCTGCCCGCTTTCTTCAGCGACTATAGCCGCTTCTACAGCGGCAATGGTCAGCACAGTGGCTATGGCTATACGCGGGCTGACTTCAATACCATCCTGGCCTATGACGCCACTGAAACGCTGCTAGAGGGCTGC
>NZ_JADGHT010000181.1 GCF_019683755.1 Thermogemmatispora sp.
CGAGACTGTGGGTGTAGGGGTCGGGCTGGGCGTGGGCGTAGGAGTCGGGTTGACCGTTACAGCAACGGTGCTCGTCGTGATGATCGGCGTCTGTTGAGCGCTCTGACGCCACAGACCAGCTGATAGCAAGGGTAGGAGCAAGATAATGAGCAGGCTTAGCAGGACAATAAGGCTTGCCACTCCCATCAGAATCCAGCGGCCTTGTCTGGCCTCACGCCAGTAGCGTCTGTCCTGAGAACCCCGAGCGCCAGGGCTGGCTGACCTGGCCGCGCTACTGAAGGCTGGTCGAATGCTCTCGCTGATCACCGTCGCCTCTTCGTTCCACGGGAGAGAGGACGCTGCTGCCGCTAGAGCCGCAGGCTCGTTAGTCCGCTGTGAGGCCATCTCTGCTTGCTCTGGCTCAGCTCTTGGGGCCTCTGAGGGCGACCAGAGGACCGCCTGGCGGGGACTCTCCGGGAGTTGTTCCTCTTCAAGGGCGCCGGCCAAGGCCCCTGTAGTAGGTGCTAACTCCCTGCTCAGATGCCCTTCACCGCTGGAGAGCGGCGTCGCCCGCTGGCCCTGGTCGGGTGAAGACGGCGTTTGACCCTGAAAGGATAGTGACGGGTATGGAAGGGTCTCCTGCTCATAAATAGAGGTTTCTTCCTCTGTCAATGTGCCGCTAGTCAAGGTCTCTGCCTGGCCGTGGTGACCGTGAGCACTACCACTCTCGCTATTGCTGCTGGCGGCTGGCTCTGGGGACATGGACGGCTGAGGCCCAGGGGAAGCAGCCGCGTCCGTGGTCTGTGCGCTCTCCTGGCCACGGCCCGCATCGCTAGGGCGGAGCAGCTCACCGCGCACTGGTGAGAATTCCACAGGAAATAGTTGCGCCCGCCTGCCTGGCGCTGGCAGACCCGGGACATTGCTAGTAGCCGGCGCTGGCAGGCTACCTGCAGCAGTAGAGGAGGATGAAGGGAAGAGCGCCGCCATGAAGTCCTTTACATCGGCGAAGCGCCGGTCGCTTTCTTTCGCCAGAGCTTGCAGCAGTACCTCATCCACGCGGCGTGGCAAGAGCAGGTTGAGCTGGGTCGGCGCTACAGGTTGCTCATGGGCGTGCTGATGGGCCAAAGTCGTGAAGTCTGTGCCGCTGAAAGGGGGCCGTCCCGTCAGCAGCTCGTAAGCGATGCAGGCCAGGGCATACTGATCGCTGGCGCGCGTGGTGACCCCCGTGAACTGCTCGGGGGCCATATAGGGCCAACTGCCGGGGCGTAGCTCTGGCTCTCCATCGGTCGCTGTGGCCCAACTGAAATCAGTAAGCCACAACTCTCCTCTGGTATTGAAGAGGATGTTCTCCGGCTTCAGATTGCCATGCATCACGTTGAAGTGGTGAGCGTAGGCCAGGGCGTCAGCCACCTGCTGCAACAATGCACCAGTCTCCGCCAGACTGAGCGGCGTCATGCCTTGACGGGCCAGCCGCTGGCGCAGCGAGCCGCGCAGCGCGTATTCGCTCATCAGATAGACCTCATCCTGGTCGATGCCACACTCCAACGGAGGGAGCAGATGCGGATGACGCAGCATGCGGAGCAAGCGCACCTCGCGAAAATACTGCTCACGATTGCGCGGGAAAGGCGGATGAAAAAATTTGATCACTACGGTATGGCCGGGAGCAGTCAAATGCTGAGCCAGGTAAGTGCTACTGGCTGGCCGGTTGCCGAGACCTGCAATGACTCGATAGTGACCGATCACTCTATCGATATAGCGATTGCGCTCACGCATAGCTCCTCCACCGGCACATGAGGACTGTCATCCACAAGTGACCTTTGCGGCTTCCGTAAGGCAGTGCTCCATCTGACCAGGGGGACTGTATCTGTGCCATCCTCTGGCCACATCGCGCCTCTGTTCTATCCTCCAAAACTTTCCCCTGTAGGGCAGGACCTTTCACCTCACCGCCAAGGAAGTCATCTCGTGCAACCAGCATGCGTCTGCCCACAGGCGTGACCTCCCGAGGAACTTCCGATAGGGCTTAATCTCAGCGCCCGGGCTGCGGAAGTGCGCCCAGCATTCTCTATTGTCACAATCGCTCATAAAGCCATATAGCTAGCTAGCTGGCTGGCAAACGCCTGAGCTGCTATCTACGCGTGAGGGACCCGTCTTGGCTTTGAACACGGGGCGTCAAGGCGAGGCCGAAAGCCACCCCTGTCACGATCTGGCTCGCCGGATCACCCCATCATATGAGAAGGCCCTAGTCCTCTTTGCTCCTCTCGCTTGCTTGCTTTTAGCGAGCGCATACAAGATCAGCCCACTCCAGAGCAAAGAGAGTATAACCGGCGCATCTGCAGGGTGTCAATGAAAGAGAGAAATGGGGGATGACAATAGCACACTGTGCCTGATATTATCAGGACGAAAGGGCTGTAGCCTCTTCTGAAGTGACTCACTCGTGAATTCTTCGTTCTCTATTCAGAGCAGTATCAAAGCTGTCTAATCGAACTTGGTTGATCATCGGATGTGGCTTGAGAGTGTAGGAAGGGTCTGGTGACAATGAATCGGTGCCTCTACTGCAACAGACCATGTTCACATGGGGTGGTGTTTTGCGACGAGTGTCGGGCGCTTTTGCTGCAACGTCATGCCCTCACTGAGCAAGAAATGCAGTTTTCCCCAAAGAGCGAAGCGCGGCAGGAGGCCTTTCTGCCTGATGCTGATAGCTGGCCTCCACCCTCGCTGCGTGGCTTCCCAACAGTGCCGATGAGCGTCGCAGATGACGATTGGGAGGAGGGCCGGGCTGAGCCGCAGACGCATTCTGGACTGATATCACGTGCCGATCGACAAAGGGAAGATGACCATGATAGCTGCAGGGAGACTCTTGCGTCTGAGCAAGGCGAGGTAAGCCAGAGCCGCCGCCCCTGGCGCTGGTCCTGGCAGGCTCGCCGCCAGGCCTGGTCAGAGGAACTGCTTTCTGGCGGCCTGGCGAACGAGGAAGGAGCAGCGGCCTCCCAGGAACACAAGGATCAGCATAGACACGCTGGAGTGCCTGAGCCGCTGCGAGCAACCTCAGCGGCAGGCCTGCTTGCCTCTGAGGGCAAGGGCGAGGTGCGAGAGAACGGGCTACCCTTTGGTGACACTAGTATGGGGCGCCCCAAAGCTGACAGCCAGCTCTTAGGTAACCAGGGCTGGTCACGGTGGCGGAGACGGCCAGGGCGTGGCTTCTGGGTGCGTTCGATCTTTGTGGGGCTAACGATAGTGGCCCTTGTGCTCATTGGCTTGAATGGCTGGCTCATTCGCTCACGCTTCTCAAATGTCCATCAGCCAGGCCTGTCGGCGGGACAACCTCCGTTCTTAACAGCGACGCCAGCGCTGGTCCAGGCCGGTCAATCCGTGCAGCTCCATCTTGATCATTTTCCCGCTTTTGCTCAAGTGTATTTCAGCTATGATGTTGGTGAAGCGCTGGCGCCCATTGGGAAGGCCCCCATCGTGCAACTGGGAGCGCGGGGCAGCGCCGATGTGAGCATTGCCATCGGGCGCGATTGGAGTCCCGGTAGCCATACGATTCAGGCCGAAGATATCGCCACTCACTATACAGCCAGCACGACGATCCAGGTGGTAGCCAATGGCCCATTGCGTCCTCCAGTCTTGCAGGTCAGTCGCAGTAGCCTGGATCTCGGAACGGGAGTGCCGGGTCTTAACAGCGTGGCCTCGCTCTGGCTGAGCAATGGTGGCGATGGGAGCCTCGCATGGACGGCCAGCAGTGATCAACCGTGGTTACTGACTACGCCAACGCAGGGGGTGCTCAGTGAGCGCCAGGCGATTCTGATCGCGGGGTCACGCGCCAACCTGCGACCGGGCATCTATCATGGCACTATTACCCTCAGCGCGGATAGTGGGACCCCGTTGCATGTCCTCGTCACGATGCGTGTAGAGGCGGCTTCCGCTAGCAATAGCAGGCAGCAAGCGCTGCCGCTCACACTGACCCCGGCGGCCCTGGCCTTCTCCCTCACCGACGGCGGTCCGGCGCCTGCAGCGCAGTTTGTCACCCTCACGAATGCTGCGCCAACAACGATGAGCTGGTCCAGCCACATAGTAGTGCCCCCCGAGGGTCGTCAGGAGATGCCACTGCCGCTGCGGGCCGACTGGCTCCAGCTAAAGCCCACTCAGGGCAAGCTGGCGGCTGGCGAGAGCCTCTCTTTGGAGATCACTGCCCAAGGAGAGCATCTCCTGCCCGGTCTCTATTTGGCCGTGGTTCAATTGCATAGTTCATCCCCTGCCGTTGCGAGCGCAACCCAGGTCCTGGCGGCCTCGCTCACAGTCCTGCCTTCCTGCCGACTAACTTTGAGCGCCCAAAGCCTGACCTTTACCATTGGTCCTGGACAGGACACGGCAGGGAACGAGCAATTACTTGAGCTGGGATTAGCTCCCGGCTGCCCTTCGGGCCTGAGTTGGCAAGCCTTTACCTCGGCGAGCTGGCTCAAAGTTGACCCAAGCAGTGGCCGCATCGACGCAGCTCGTGGGATGAGTGTCCGAGTCGGCATTGCCGTCAGCGAATTGAATACTGGCACCTATAGCGGCTTTATCCTCTTCTCCATGCAACAACGGACCCAGACGGTAGCGGTCCTGCTGGAACTGGGAAGCTCAGTCGCCTCAAAAGGTCCGACGAACGGCTCCACAACGGCAGCCGTAACCGATGCGCCTGGGCGTACTCCTCTGGGGGCGGTCCTTTCACCCAGTAGCCTGAGCTTTACAGTAGAGCAGGGAGGACAGTCACCAATAATGCGCGCTCTGCTACTGAGTGCTACTCAGCATGCGCTGCGGTGGTCAGTGACACTCAATACGGTTTCGGCCCCCTGGCTGAGTGTGACGCCGCTGAGCGGCATGCTGGCTGTTGGTCAGACAACGCGTCTGAGCGTCGCTGTGGATGCAGCGGGCCTAGCACCGGGCAGCTATAGCGGGCAATTCACAGTCTCGCTGGAGCCTACTGACGGAGAGCCGGCCAGTCCCAGCCAGCTTGCGCAGGTAGTCGTGGTTACCCTGACGGTCCTGGCGCCGTGCGTGTTCGAAGTGACCCCGAGTAGCTTAAGCTTTACTAGCTCGCTGTTACAACCGAATCCCCCTCCACAGACACTTTCATTGCACATCGAGGGGGGATGTCCTCGCCCAGTGGCCTGGATGGTCACCATCGATAGCGATAGCACCTCCTGGCTGCATGTCAGTCAGACGAGTGGTAGCGATAGCGGCTCTGGAACGACGATCGCGGTCTATGTCACACCACCACGTCTGCTGCTGAAGACTTTGCGAGGCCAGATCACAATTACGGCCAGCGACGGCGGGCAGCATCCGCTGCAGAGTAGTCCCCAGTTGGTAACGGTCAGCGTGAGTCCAGGCTGAGATGGACTACAATGAACAAGCCATTCCGCCCGCTCCAGCCCGGCCTCGGCGGGCGAGGAAACAGCTCAGAGCGAGCGTGGCTGAGAGCCTGACTCCGCCAGCGTGCGAACGGCGGGACGCCCACCAAGGAGGGTGAGACTGAGGAGGCCGACAATGGCTCCTGCCAGGGCCACCGTCGGAGGACCCCCAATGAGCGCGATCAGGCCGCTGGCGCAGAAATCACCAAGTGGCCTGATCGCCATAATCATCAGCGTGTTGAGACTCATGACACGACCGCGCATCTGAGGAGGAACGCGCGTTTGCATCAGAGTGATCGTGGTGGCGGCTATGACGTTCTGCATGGCGCCAACCACCAGGAGCGTTAGCAGGGAGAGCCAGAAGAAGTGGCTAAAGGCAAACACCAGCAAGGCGACAGTCCACAGAGTAAAGGACAGGATAAGGGCGCGACCTTTATGCCTGACCTCGCCAAGAGAGGCTAAACCCAGTGCACCCGCCACCGTGCCAATACCAGAGGCAGAGAAGAGGAGACCCAGCTCAAACGGTGTCAGATGGAGCACCTGAACAGAGAAATAGGGGAGGATGATGGCGGCAGAGGGATTGAAGAAGAGCAAGGCTCCGTAGGCGGCCAGAACCCAGGGTAAGATAGTGTCATGCCCGATGACCCCAAGCGCCTCGCGAATCGCTTGCAAGACATTGCCGCTCTGGGCGCTTTGAACCACTGCCTGGCTTTGGGTCTGATCCTCCTCTGGAGGCACGCGCATAATGAAGAGCACAACAAGTACACCCACGTAGCTGAGAGCGTTGAGAAAGAAGTTGCCGGCGTAGTGAATGAGGCCAATGGTCAGACCTGCGAGCGAAGGGCCTATGACCGCTGCCCCGTTAAAGACTGCAGACTGCAGAGAAATAGCATTCATCAGGTCTTCGCGTGGCACAAGCTGAGGAATGAGAGCGGAGCGCGCGGGCTGGTCGAAGCTTAGGACCGTGCTATTGCAGAAGGCAATAAGCACAATCATCCAGACCTGGATCACTCCCGCGTGGGTGAGCACTCCAAGCAGGAGGGCCAAACCCATCGAGATGCTCTGCGTGCAAAGAAGCAGCCGACGACGGTCAAGGCGATCGGCAACGCTACCCCCAATAAGAGCGAAGAGCAAAAAGGCGCTGGCTTGTGCCAGCGAGACAATCCCCAGCGCCAGCGCGGAATTGTGGGTCAATCTGAGCACCAGTAAGCTCTGAGCGACGATCTGCATCCATGTCCCAACCGAGGAGACGATCAGGCTGATCCACAGCAGGCGGTAATTACGATGGCGCAAAGCGCGGAAGGTGCTGAGCCGCCTGCGATCCGTTGCAGACAGGCTGCTGTGAGGCGTAGTAGTAGAAGACGATCGATTCACGAGTATGGTGCGCTCTCTCTTTCGGCTGATAGGTTAAATCTCTGCATCTGATCATCATTATACTTCTTCTGATTCACCCTTTGGGATACTGAGCAGGCCTGACGTCCTTGGGTGGCTGATCTAGCAGGCCGGATGCCTGCTCAAGGTCACTCCCGGCTGTTTTCTCTTCCTTCTCATGGCTTCCTTGCGCTTTTTTAGCGTTTCTGTGCAAACGGAAGAGATGACGGTATCTATTCCCCGGGTCCTATATACTTGACAAACGTGATCTGCATCGGTATTATTAACTACAGGCTCGTCTTGTATAAAGGAAGCAAGCGGGGAAGATAGCTCCCCGGTGCCAGCTGCTTCCACTGTGTGAACCACTGGTAGAGTTTCTTCCGGTCTGTAGAGGCTTTTGCTACAGGTACCCTGCGGTTGAACGGAGCAAGAAGATTGCTCTACGCGCAAAGGAGGTGTCTGTCTTAGTCCCCGATGGCTCTGCACCCAGTTGGTGGAGGAAGCTTATAAACTGTCTACCTCCCATCCGATCCACCTTTTGCCTGTACTACCAGATGATAGGCTGTCTCTGACCATGTTGTCCGGCCAAGTCTAGCGGTACGCTGTTGTACCGATCATGCAAGCTAGAGGTGCCGATGAACATCGCAACATTCTTCCGATCTGCACGCCGCCTCGCCCTCGTTCTGCTCACGCTCTGCGCCAGTGGCGTGGTGGCCCTTCTTCTGTTTGTTGGACCATCCGCTGCTTTTGCCCAGCTTCACGGTCAGGCCCCAGCCAACCGGAGTCTGATCCGTGGGCACATGGTCCCGCTGCTCAGGAATCACAAGCCACTACACAGCGAGAGTGCTGATCACATCCTGCAGCTTTCGATCGCGCTCAAACTACGCAACGAAGCCCAGCTCGACGCCCTGCTAGCGGCCCAGAATGACCCCAACTCACCGCTCTACCACCACTACCTCACGCCGCAGCAATTCACCGAGATGTTTGGGCCGACGCCAGAGAGTGTCAACCGTGTAGTGGCCTACCTGAAGGCCCAGGGACTGCGTGTCAATGGGGTCTCGCCCAACCGGACCCTGATCAATGCCAGCGGCAGTGTGGCCCAGGTTGAGCAAGCCTTTGCTGTCACGCTGGCCGACTATCAGGTAGGGAATCGCAACGTCTATGCGCCGACTGGCGAGCCATCTGTACCGGCGGAGCTGGGCGGCCTCATTCTCAACATTGCAGGCCTGGATAATGTTGCCCACTATCGTCCTCTGGGCCTACAGCGTCTCGCTGCTGACCACGGGCCGCATACTGGCCCTGGTGGTGGCTATACCCCCAGCGAGCTACGTACGGCTTATGATATGAATTCGCTCATCAATGGGGGAAGCAACGGGAGTGGCCAGACCGTGGCCATCTTCGAGCTGGACGGCTACCGCGCCTCGGATGTTAATGCCTACCTGAACTATTATGGCCTCGGCTCAGCGAAATATTCCAATGTGCTCGTCGATGGTGCGACGAATACCGCCGGCTCGGGAGCGATTGAGGTCGAGCTAGACATGGAAGTGGTCTCGGCCATCGCACCGGGAGCGAATCAGAAAATCTATATCGGCCCCAACACAGTCACGGGAGTCAATGATACCTATAACCGCATTGTCACGGACAATCTGGCGAAGGTTGTCAGCATTAGCTGGGGCGAATGTGAGGCGGCGGCAGGAACATCGGAGCTAGCCACGCTTGACAACATCTTTAAGCAAGGTGCTGCCCAAGGTCAGGCTTTCTTTGCGGCCTCTGGTGACTCGGGCGCCTACGACTGCGATAACAACAGTCTGGCGGTGGACTCACCCGCCGATGATCCCTATGTCGTGGGTGTGGGAGGCACCCATCTGGTCACCGGCAGCGGTGGCACCTACAGCAGTGAGTCGGCCTGGTCGAATCCCAGTGACACCCAGCGAAGCCCGCATGGCTCCGGCGGCGGTGGAGGCATCAGCTCCTACTTCGCCCGCCCCTCGTACCAGACCGGCCCTAATCTGACCAATGCCAAGCGCATGGTGCCGGATGTCTCGGCTGATGCCGACCCGGCCACCGGTTACTCGGTCTACTGTACTGTCGCTGCGGCTGGCTGCTCTAGCTCAGGCTGGCTGACGGTCGGCGGTACGAGCGCGGCAGCCCCGCTGTGGGCTGGCGTGGCGGCTGATGTCAACCAATACCTGGCCTCGCAGGGCAAAGCGACCCTTGGCTCGGCCAGCGCCACCATTTACCGCCTCTACAATACAAGTCAGCCCTATAGTGCCTATCACGATATCACCAGTGGCAATAACCTCTACTACTCGGCCACCACCTGACTCTTT
>NZ_JADGHT010000182.1 GCF_019683755.1 Thermogemmatispora sp.
GGTTGGGTCCGCCGCTAAGCCGGGCCGGTTCGGGTTGGTCGGCGCGCCGCGGTCTCCTCTCCTCGGCGGTGTCTGCTCACCGTCCTTGTAAGGGTATTGTACCCGCATTAGAGCTGTAAAAACAACGGACAAACAGGGGAAACGCGATAGATGGAATTGTCGAGCCAGGAAATCGTTGAGCGCCTCAATGGCACACGGGCTGGCACTCTGTGGGAAGCCCTGGATATCTCACTTGTCAGCGCCGACAAGGAGCGCGTAGTGTTGAGTATGCCGATTGGGCCACGTCACAAGCAGCAGGCTGGCTATCTGCACGGTGGCATCTCAGTCTTGCTAGCCGAGACGGCGGCCTCCATCGGAACAGCCCTGAACATCAACTTGGAGGAGCAGATGGCTCTTGGCCTGGAAATCAACGCCAACCATCTGCGTCCCAAGCGCGAAGGTCGACTGACGGCCGTCGCCACCCCCATACACCGCGGGCGCACCACCCACGTGTGGGAGATCCGCATCCTGGACGAGCAGGAGAAGCTGGTTTGTATCTCACGCTGTACGCTTGCTGTGGTACCACGCCCGCCAGAGGCCATTAACCCGCTCATGGCCCCTGATCAAGCATCTGCATAATTCAAGTGCAGGTCTTGACAGCCTCTGCTCCAGCAGGTACCCTACCTACCAGTACGAACACTGGCGTTCTTCGTTCGGCTTAGTGAGTCATCTGGCTGTACTTCAAAAATGCAAAGAGGCATAAGGAGATCTTGAGTTGATTGCGGGAACAGGGAAGGGATCGGCGCGAGGTGAGAGGCAAGCAGATAGGGAAGGAGCCTCCTCCCCGCCCTGCTCCTTCCCGTTCCTGCTAGTATCCCCGAGGAGCAGACGCTATGGGCCTGACCACCGCTGGTCTCTCCTACTGGCAGGGCGAGCCTGCCGAAATCCCCCTCCTGAACATGACTGTTGGTGACCTCCTGGATCACCGCGCCGAGGAGTTACCTTCAAGTGAGGCCGTTGTCTATAGCGGCTATCCCGAGTATGGCGGTGCCCTCGACCTGCGTTGGACCTATCGCGATTTGCGCGAGCGTGCTGAGGCGGTGGCGCGCGGTCTGCTGGCGCTCGGCCTCCAGAAAGGCGAGCATATTGCAGTCTGGGCGGTGAACTTGCCCGAGTGGCTGCTGCTAGAGATGGCGGCAGCCAAGGCTGGCCTGGTGCTCGTGACCGTGAATCCTGTCCTGCGCGCGCGTGAGGTGGAGTATGTGCTCCGTCAGGGCGATGTTGCGGCCCTCTTCTTTATGGCGCGGGTGCGCGATCACGACTGCCTGGAGACGGTGCAGCGGCTGACAACGCCCGCTGGTCCGCCAGGAGCGGTGCGCAGCGAGGTTTTGCCTTGCCTGCGTTATGTTTGCTTGCTGGGGCCAGTGCCCGACGCTCTAGCTCAGCAGCGCACCTGGAGGCCAGCCTTGTTTCGCGAGCTGATTGCGGCGGGCGGTGCAGTTCCTCTCGAGGCCCTGCGCGAGCGTCAGCGCAGTCTTTCCCCCGATGATGTAGTGCAGATCCAGTACACTTCGGGGACGACTGGCTTTCCCAAAGGGGCCATGCTGACTCATCGCAATGTCCTCAATAATGCCATGCTCTTTGTGCGTCGCTCCGCTGGCCTGCCCCATGACCGCGTGTGTAATCCTATGCCTTTCTTCCATACTGCCGGCTGCGTGCTCGCCGTTCTGGGTTGCCTCTACATGGGCACTACTCTTGTGCCTATGCTGGCTTTCGACCCTCTCAAGACGCTACAGATCGTGAGCAGTGAGCGCTGTACGCTGCTGGGGGCTGTGCCGACGATGCTGCTGGCCTTGTTGCAGCATCCTGACTTTGGGCGCTACGATCTTTCTACGCTGCGTGTTGTGACCTGCGGTGGGGCACCAGTGCCCCTGACACTGATGCAGCAGGTCAAAGAGCGCATTGGCGCCGACATCACGATTGTCTACGGACTAACAGAGTCTTCTCCTGTGATTACGCAGACGCTTCCGCGCGATAGCTTTGAGCTGAAGGCTAGCACTGTCGGGGTGCCATTGCCTTATACGGACGTTAAAATCGTGGACCCTGCCAGTGGTGCGGTGGTACCCTGCGGCACACCTGGGGAGCTTTGTTGTCGTGGCTACCTGGTGATGAAGGGCTACTATAAGATGCCGGAGAAGACAGCAGAGACCATTGACGCCGAGGGCTGGCTCCATACTGGAGATCTGGCGACGATGGATGAACAGGGCTATGTGCGCATTGTGGGCCGTCTGAAAGAGATGATTATTCGCGGCGGGGAGAATATCTATCCGGCGGAGATCGAAGATTTCTTATTGCAGCATCCAGGCGTCGCTGAGGCTCAGGTGATTGGCGTACCGGACCCCTTTTTCGGCGAGGAGATCGCTGCGGTGATTCGTCCGCGCGAAGGCGCCCAGGTCAGCGCCGAGGAGCTACGTGCTTTTTGCCAGGGCCAGATCAGTCATCAGAAGGTGCCCCGTTATTTCCTCTTCACTCACAACTTTCCGATGACAGCCAGTGGGAAGGTGCAGAAATTCTTGTTGCGTGAGCAGGCTATCAAAGAGCTGGGGCTGCAACAGGCCAGGCCCGAGAGGATTCGAGAGGTCCCAGGTAGCTAGACAATAGCAGCTCAGCGAGCAGGAACGCCCTCAATGGGGGCAGCAGGCTCTGTGGTAAGGCGTTTCTGCTCGCTCTGCTCCTCGTTTCTCTCGCGGTTCCTGCTTCCAGCTTCCAGAGCGGCCTCTCCCCCTGCAAAGAGAGACAAGGTGAGCCACCAGTGGCAGGGGATCTTTCTTATCAGAAACCTGCTTCAGTCAGTAAGCAGGAAAAAAGTACCAGCCAGTGCGCTCCTCCCGTGCTGGCTCGTTTGCCCTTTGCAAGGAGTACATTGATGGGGAGCCGGCGCCCGCGCTCGCCCGAGAAGGCTGAGTCACATGAGGATGACCCGAGGCTATGGCTTGCTTGCGCTGCTTTTCCTGCTCTTGAGCAGCAGCGCCTGTCTCACTCCTGGCGGCCCGGCTGGTCCGGGGCAGCCTCCTCCGACCGCAACGACCTCCGTCCAGACCAAGCCTGGCAGGCTTTCACCCACTGCCATCCCAATCACCGCTACCCCGACGCTTGACGAGCTAGCCCACGGCATCGTCCGCAATCTGACCCTCGACCAAAAGCTTGGTCAGATGATCATTGTCGAATTCTACGGCGCCGGCTATAACGCTGACCTGCAACAGATGATTGAGCAGAGCCAGGTCTCAGGTGTCCTGATTGAAGACAAGAATGGCAATGCCCAGAGCGCACCCCAGCTTACTACTCTCAATGCCACCCTGCAGGCCCACGCCCATATTCCGCTCTTCATCAGTACCGATTTCGAGGGAGGCTATGTCAACGAGCTACGGCGCATCACCGGCGAGCGCCCCTCTGAGGCCGCTATCGGCGCCACCGGCAGTATGCAATACGCCTACGATCAAGGCCTGGCGGCTGCTCGGACCCTCAAGGCCCTCGGCCTCAATGTCAATTTTATGCCTATCGTCGATGTCCTCTCCAATCCCAACAATCCCGGCCTTCCCCAGCGGACCTTTGGCTCCGATCCAATGCTCGTCACCAACATGGGGCGCGCCTATCTCAAAGGGTTAACCGCTGGCGGCATCGTTGGCTGCCTTAAGCACTTCCCGGGCCTTGGCGCAGCCAGCGTCGACCCTCATCGCTCGCTCCCCACCGATAACCGTAGCCTCAGCCAGCTAGCCAGCAGCGATCTCATACCCTACCGGACCCTGATCAGCGAAGGGGTCGTCCCAATGGTCATGACGACGCATATCCTCAACCCTCAGCTTGATCCGCGGCTGCCCACCTCGCTCTCACCAGCCGTGGTCACCGATCTGCTGCGCAACCGCCTTCACTTTGAAGGGGTGACCATCAGTGATACACTCTGGATGGGCGGGATCAGCAACACTTATAGCCTTGCTCAGGCCGCGGTGCTGGCTGTCAAGGCCGGCGAGGACCTGCTACTCGGGCCGCGCGGGTTGAGCGAGACACGCAGTGTGCTAGCTGCCCTAAAGCAGGCTGTGCTCAAGGGGGAGCTACAGGAAAGTCAGATCAACGCTGCTGTGGAGCGCATCCTCCTTCTCAAGCTGCGCTACGGTATTCTCAGTCAACAGCGCGCCCTGGAACTGCTAGCGACTCCCAGCGATGGTCAGCCTCCTACGGCTCACGCCCCCTAGTCGGGAGTATAGCCGAGGCCGCTAGGAGGCCTGTTGTGGCCAATCCTCGCTTGAGGCTGGCTGGCAGCAATGATGCCTCCACTTTTATCCCTCAGCCTCAGCGCTCGCGCCAGAGCCGTCCTCGCTGGCTCCCTGACCCTTCACAGCAGCCCTGTCGGAGCTGGCGCGACCACGCTCCAGGTGAGCCACGACCTCAGCACTGTCCATAAGCGAAACGCCGATGGCGCGCAGCTCCTGTTTCCCTTGTTCGTACAGGCCGGAGACCGCATCTTCCACTAAGACCAGGCGGAAATCGCGCTCACTGGCTTCGTAGAGGGTCGAGCGAAGACAATGGGGGAAGTTGCAGCCGCAGATCGCCAGCGTTGATACCCGGGCGCGACGTAGATAATTCTCCAACGGCGTACCGTAGAAGGCCCCCCAGCGGGGCTTGTAGATAATGACCTCACCTGGCCAGAGATACTGAATGTGACCGCTCAGCAGGCGCTCTGTTTCCAGGCGCGAGAAGCGGTCAGGGAGCAACTCCGGCACGATTTCACTCCCGGGGGAACCGGCCAGAACCCAGTAAGCTCCCTGCTCCACTGCGCCTCGATAGCACAGGTCGACGTTTGAGCCATCGGCCAAATAGAGGCGCACGACATGGACAATGGGCCGCTCCGCAGCGCGAAAGGCCTGCAATAAGCGGACAATGCGCGGCAGAATAGCAGAGGTGCCGATCATCCCGGCGGGTTGACCTTCCAGAAAATCTCTTTGCATCTCAAGTACAATGAGAGCAACAGAAGCAAAATCAGGCCGAGTATAGTGATCCATGAAGCTCATCAGAGACCGCTCCGCGCTTAAGCCGATCAGCATCTTGTGATCATTGTACCACGCTTGCAGCACTGAAGTCGTAGACAGTGCCGGAGAGAGCTGCTGAGCGATCACTTGTTCTGGCACTTTCTTGCCTGGGAAAACAAAGCCAGAGCAATAAAACGCTGTGAGGTTTTCCGCTCCGGTGACGTAGTAACTAAGGGGTCAATGAGAAGAGAATCGCGCTCTGGGAAGGGCGCTGCTGGTGCCAGGATTCTCGTCATTGCTCATTGTTACCCCGAATGTGCGTCACCAGTCAGTGTCACTGATCCAATGTCCACCGAGGGCGCTTCTCCTTCAGCCATCTGACAGCGAACCGTGGGAATGACATATTTGAATGGTGCGGGAAGGAGTATCAATCACATGAGGAAGCAGAAGGTAACAACAGGCGTTTTCCACTTGCTGCTTCTGGGAATACTGGCCCTCTTTGTCGCCGCCTGTGGTGGCGGTGGGCAGAGCGGGACCACAACCAAGGCCAAGGCGCCTGCTAGTCAGCAGAAGTTCATTTTTGCCAACACCGGCGTTCAGGATATCGAGACCTTCGATCCAGCGCTGGTGACCGACCTTCCCTCGTCGACCGCCATTAACCTGGTCTTCACCGGGTTGGTGTCGCTGGACGAGAATCTCAACGTGCAGCCGGAGATTGCCTCGTCGTGGGACATCTCGCCAGATGGTCTTACCTATACCTTCCATCTGAGAAATGACGTTAAGTTCAGCGACGGCACATCTGTGACCTCAGAGGATGTGGCCTACAGCATCGACCGCGCTCTGCAGCCAGCTACTAAGTCGCCGGTTGCCGGCAGCTATTTGAACTTGATCAAGGATGCCGACCTGCTCAGCGCCGGTAAGAAGCCCTCGATCATCGGCGACAGCTTGAAGACGCCTGATAAGTACACGATCAGCATCACCCTCAGCAAGAAGGCGGCCTACTTCCTGGATGCTCTGGCCTACCCCACCTCCTATGTGGTGGAGAAGAAAATCGTTGAGAAGTATCACCAGAGCTGGACCGATCACCTTGATGAGGGTGGCGGCACCGGTCCTTTCAAGGTGCAGTCCTATCAGCACAACAAGCAGATCGTCTTTGTGCCCAACCCCTACTACTATGGGCCCAAGCCGCAACTGCAGCAGATCATCATGCCCTTCTACCAGGACGTGAAGACGGCTTACCAGGTCTACCAGACTGGTAAGATCGATATCACGCCGATTCCTATCACCAACATCCAGCAGGCGCGGGCCAGGACCGGGGAGTACAGCGAGACGCCCCAGCTCTCGATCGATTATCTGGGCATGAACTACCTGGTCAAGCCCTTCGATAACATCCACTTCCGTCAGGCGCTCTCGCTGGCTATCAACCGCGATCAGATTATGTCGGCGATCTGGAAGAACACCCGTAAGCCGACCTATCATATCGTGCCGCAGGGTATGCCCGGTTATAATCCTAACCTGACCGGCCCGGCGGGCGTCGCCTCAACCGCGGGCGACAAGGCAAAAGCTAACGAACTGCTGCAGATGGCTCTCAAGGAGATGGGCCTCTCGAACCCAGGCCAGTTGCCCGCGCTGCAGCTCTACTATCCCAGCGGCTCGCAGGATGTGACGAACGAGATCACAACGCTCGCTGACCAGTGGCACAATGTGCTCGGGATCACAGTGAAACCTGTGGCCACGGACTTTAACAAGCTGCTGGAGGATCTGAACGCAGCGCCGGGGAACCCCAAGGGTATCGGCTTCTGGTCGATCGCCTGGATTGCAGATTATCCCGATCCGCAGGACTGGCTGACCCTGCAGTTCGATGCCGGTTCCCCCAATAACCAGGTCAACTACGGCCAGAACCATTCGAGTGACGCCGCTCAGCAGAAGCAGGTCCAGAAGAATCTGGAGGCGGCTGATGCTATGGACAATGGCCCAGCCCGCTACCAGGCCTACAACCAGGCTGAGCAGCAATTGGTCAACGATGTGGCCTGGCTCTCGCTTGACCAGCGCATTGGTATGCGCTTGCTCAAGCCCTATGTGATCGGTATGAAGTTCAATGCTCAGGGCCTCTTCCCGCCTGAGCTGTGGGCTAATGTCTACATCGCTCAGCACTAGCCTGACCCCCCCCTGAGCGCAAGGCAGAAGCTCCTCCAGGGAGGATCAGGCACTCGCTGGTGAAGTCAGCAAAGCCGGCTGTCAGCCGCTGTGGCAGGGCAATCCCAGCAGGGCCACAGTGACTGACTCAGCCGGCCTTCTTGTTGGGCGGAGGCACCGTCCTCGCGGCTCAGCGCTCCGATCCGCTCTTATTCTCCCATCACCTCCACCACCTTATTTAGCCGGACGCCGCTTGAGCAAGCCAGGCGCCGGCTCCACGAATGGCCCAACTTCATAGAGGGCATCGCGGTTCCACAGGGCTTGAAAAAGAGCCGCTGTAGAGGCCAGCAGCAGCCAGAGCAAGAGCGTCGCCAGCGAGAGCGCCACCAGGGTGTCCCGTAAACGCAACAGCGCCACCAGGCCACTGGCGATCGTTAATCCGAGCATAAGCAGAGTCAGAGCGAGCGCGTTCAAGGGCGAGCGCAGGCCAAAATAAGCGGCACTGAAGATGATATAATCGAGCCACGAGGCCGCCTGTAAGGCCAGGTAGGCCTTCCGCCCCTTAGAGGTGGAGGGCTTATTGAGGACGCGCAGCAATCCCCAGATGGCCGACAAGTTGTTCAGGGTCCAGACAGGGCCGAAGACCCAGGCCGGCGGAGCAAAAATTGACTGTCTCAGCCCTTCAAAGTAGCTCACGTCTCCAAGAAGCTGGCCCGGACTGCGGATGCTCCGCCCCTGCCAGCGATTCACCAGGCCACTGAGAGCGAAAGTCAATCCCTGCACAAGCAGATAGAAGAGCAGCCCATGATACCAGCGCCAGCGCCGGCCTGTCTCGCGAGTCAACAGATTGCCGGCAAGGAGGTATCGGTCGCCTTCGGGTCTCTTCTTAGCCCTGTCGCGCAAGAGCGCCATACCTGTCCGCCTCCTTCTTCCTGCAGTGTGAAGAGTCTGCCCGTCTGCTCTATCTCTCCCTGTCTGTCCAGATCAGTTGGCAACGAGCTATCGCTCGTCTCTTTCTGTCTGCTAGTGTACCCCTCTGAGCAAGGAGGCAGCCGGGAGAAGAGAGGGCAGCTCGGCAAGCAGGCTAGCAGACGGACAAGTGCAACCGGCCAAGTGAGCAGCGTCTACTCGGCTTCTTCGCTCCGCTCTGCTCCGCAAGAGAGCTAATTGAGGCTCGTAACAGCATAGTAAAGGAGCGAGCACGCCGCGCGGACGAAGGCAGAGTAGAGAGGGGGGAAAGAGGCCAGGATACCCAGGATACTAGATGCTCGCCCGTCGCGACAGCCAGGCGAGTGAACGGCTGCCACACTGGGCCGGTGCGACTGCCTGCCGCTCTAGCACATAGGAGAAACGAGCAAGCGACAGGCGCTGAATCAACCTGACAGTACCTGCGTGCGAACTGGACTAGCTCGGGCAGGGTCAGCAGACGAGCGCGAGTCTCGGCGTTCAGCCCTCACAAAGTCTGAACGAAGCTGGCAATAATCGTCTGCACTTCGTCCAGCCGCCCCTGGAAGAAGTGATCAGCTCCCTCGACCGCAATCATCGTTTTGGGAGCCGGTAACTGCTCAAACCAACGAGCCGTCAGCGGATAGGGAGCAATCTCGTCCCGACTCCCGTGGATGATCAGCTTGGGCTTAGTACAGCCCTGTAATGTGTCTCCGTTGAAGCTGCGCGCGGGGACGCCCAGACCGATCAGCGCCCGCACTCTGCCATCAACGGCCCCCACCCGCAGGCCTACATAGGCGCCAAACGAGAAACCAGCCAGAATAACCGGGATGCCCGGATAGCGATGACTGAGGAAGTCCAGCGCGTAGCGCACATCATCCATTTCCCCCCTCCCCTCATCATAGCTACCCGAACTTCTTCCTGTCTATTATAAACAT
>NZ_JADGHT010000183.1 GCF_019683755.1 Thermogemmatispora sp.
CGCCCCGGTATCTCTCCCGGTCAGAGCAGCGCCAGACCGGTCGGGTCGGTTGCGCGGCCCGGGTCGCGTCTCCTTTCACAGGCTCCAAAACTTACGGAATAAACGAACGTAGCCAGCGCCCGATGCGCGACAGCATATTGCCGCGACCAGCCTGCTGCCCCTCTTCATCGTCGTACGTCAGCGATGAGTGAGTCAGGCCCCAGAGCAGCAGGCCGACAGCGGTTGCATAGGCTGGGCGACAGATCGAGTCGGCCAGGCCATGCAGGCCAAGAGGGACGCCGATGCGCGCCGGTAGATCAAGGATCTGCCCGGCTAGCTCCAGGATACCCGGAAGCTCGGCAGTGCCTCCCGTCAGCACTAGGCCAGCAGGAAGCAGCCCATCGTAGCCCGACTTCTTAATCTCATCATGCACCATCTCGAAGAGTTCTTCAACACGCGCCTGGATGATCTCTGCCAGCAGCTTGCGCGGTACAAGATCGTTACAATCTGGCATGAACTGCGCGAGATCAATCATGTCATCGTCATCGATCGCCGAAGGATCACAGTGCCCGTAGGTCACTTTTAGTTCCTCAGCGACGGCGAAAGGCAGGCGCAAGCCGATCGCGATATCGCTTGTAATCAGGTTGCCGCCGATGGGCAAGACCACGGTATGCCAGATGGCGCCGTCGGTGTAGATGGCGATGTCGGTCGTGCCACCGCCCACATCCACGAGGACCACCCCCAGGTCGGTTTCGCCATCGGCTAGAACCGCCTCCCCCGAGGCCAGCGGCTCTAGCACCAGATCCTCAATTTCCACATGAGCCTTCTGAATGCACTTAATCAGGTTATGTATTGAAGAGACAGAACCTGTGACGATATGCGTCTCTACCTCCAGGCGGAAGCCAGACATGCCGATGGGATTCTTGATACCTTCCTGCCCATCAACGACATAACCGCGCGGAATGACGTGAATGATCTCGCGATTGGCCGGAATGGCAATCGCTCGCGCAACCTCAATCGCCCGACAAATATCATTCTGAACGATATCGCGATGGCTCGGAGTGATAGCGACAAAGCCCTTGCTGTTCTCCGATTCGATATGGCTGCCGGCAATGCCCACGTAGGCCGTGGTGATATGCTTGCCGGAGAGGCGCTCGGCACGGTCGATTGCTGCGGCGATCGAGGTGACTGTCTCCTCGATGTTGACCACTACCCCACGCCGCAAGCCCTGTGAAGGGCAGGTGCCAACGCCAACAATGTTCAGCTTCCCGTCGCGATCAAGCTCGCCAACGAGAACACAGACCTTTGTTGTTCCGACGTCGATTCCGACGATCACCCGCTCTTGCACGATCTAGCTCCTCATCGGGCGGCATTGCTAGCTAGGGACACGCTTTAGCGCTGGTTCTCTTGCTTTTTGGCTTCCTCTCTTGCCCCGGCTCTCCTTGTCCCCTCGCGCTGGCTATTCTGTGCCCTTCAGCCACCGTTGTCCTCCCTTGTCTCACTGCTCACCGCGCTACCACCTCGCTTCTCCCTCATCATGTTGTGCTCCTCTGCGCGCATCGCGTGTCCATCAGAGACGCACTACACACTGTGTTTTCTGCGTGAGTTACTACGCTGCTTATGCCAGGATCGGGGGCCTGACGCTTCAAGGCGAAGCCGGGCCAGTCCGGTCCTGCTTATTTCCTGCTACCTATGGCTGTAGAGTGTAGGCCACATTCAGGCCAAAGCGCAGGTCGATGGTTGCCAGGCGAAGCCCCTTCTGCTGCGCCATGACGAGGATCTGCTGCAACTCGCGCAACCGATTGGCCAGCGGGTTGACATCATCCGGTCCTCCCAGGTAAGCCACCCAGCCGGCGGGGCTGACGATGACAAAGGTGGTGTGGCTCACTGTTTGCGGCTGCTGCGTGGAAGGGCCGGCATTGCTTACATATATTTTACTCTCATAGCGTAGTGTGAAATTGCTAATCCCCGTCAATACGGGTACCTCTTTAAAGACCTCTACAGCAAAGGTGACTTCTGCGGCCTCCAGGCGAGCACCAGGTCGAATACCAGCGGTGATTTTCTGCTCACGTGCATCGATCACCGTCTGGAGCTGGCCGGCCTGGGGAGTGCTGCTAGCTGGCGCCAGGATCACGCCACTGCGGTCCACGCTATAGCTTCCCTGAGCAGTCTTCCAGAGCAGCACCGGCTGGCGCTCGCTGACGATCACCTGTAGCCGATCGGGCCAGTCGCGCTCGACGCTGGCGGTCTCCACCAGCGGCAGGGCGGCAATACGACTACTGAGGGCGGCTGTATCGACCAGGAAGAGGTTTTGACCCTGCACGCCGAGTCGCTGGATCTGGGCAATGAGGGCCTGATTCTGGGTGCCTATTACGGTGATTTGCTGGATGCGAAAGGCCGGACCCAGCAAGGCGAAGAGCACCCCAGCAGGTACAAGGATCAATCCGAGCAGGGCCGCCAGGAGTCTGCGCCAGCGTCTACTCTGACGAGCCTGCAGGCGGCTGCTCCTGGGGGGAATGGGTGTCATTGGCCCTCCCTTGGACCAGGACCCGGGTTTGACTGCCGCTGAGCGTATAGCCCGCATCTGTCCACTTGAGGCCCGCACGGCTGTCTGAGCGAGAGCGCGCGCTACGAGAGGGGAACTTTCCTGGCGCTGGCGCATGCGCCGCTGCCGCGCGCGTCGCTCCGCCATCGCCGTCCAGCCCGCCGGGTGCACGATCTTCTGAGGCGTCGTCACTACCCGCTGGCGAGGCTGTCCTCCCCCACTCTTCCCCGGCTCAGCGCGCCTGACGTCCCAAAAAGCTATTTGCTCTCGTATCTCTCCTCTATATTCGGTCATGCTATCTCCCACTCGCCGCGCAGTTCGACCTCCAGCTCCAGCTCCACGCCGAACCGCTCTCGTACACGATTGCGAGCTTCCCTGATGAGGGCCGCAATATCGGCTGCGCGGGCACCTCCCAGGTTGACGATAAAGTTGGCATGCCGTTCAGAGATACAGGCGCGTCCACAACGTAGCCCTTTAGCGCCGACCTGCTCGATAAGCCGCCCAGCATAGTCACCAGGCGGATTCTTGAAAACTGAGCCTGCGCTTGGCTGTGGCGGTTGTGTCCGCTTGCGGTGTTGCCTGTACTCTTCGATCAGGGCGCGCAGTTTGGCCGGATCATCGCGATGCAGGCGCACAGCCAGCAGCAGGATGATCTCCGCCGGCTCGATGAGCGTGCGCGGAGCTGGTTGTGGATAGCCGCGCTCATCGAAGGTAACCTGGCGCCCTGCTCGGAAGCGACTATGACGATAGCTCAGCTCTAGCTCTGCACGCTCGTAGCGCCGGACGAACGGAGCGGCTACTCTGGCATCCTCTTCCTCCGTCTGACTGTGGCCTTGGTCAGCTTGAGGCCGGCTCTCTCCGTCAGCGACGCTCCTGGCTGTTCCCAGGGCCAGCGCAGGGCGTACGTCAAGCACTTCCACCCATTCCAGCACCTGGGATAGCTCGCGCTGATGGGCTCCGGCATTGCTGACTACTCCTCCGCCCAGCGTCCCCGGAATACCAGGGCCGAACTCCAGTCCTCCCCATCCCTGAGTCGCCAGCTCGTTGAGTAGCTTAGGCCAACTGACGCCGGCCTCTGCGTAGAGCAGGGCCGAGCCATCCTCTTGCTCCGCCAGGCGGTAGTCGCTGAGGGCCATGCGCGCCACAATGCCCCGTACACCTCCATCACCAAAGAGGACATTCGTGCCATTGCCTACTACTAGCAATGGCCAGCCCTCCGCTAGACAGCGGCGTACGAGCCAGATCAGCTCGTCGCGCGTCTCTAGCGTGAGCCAGAGATCTGCCGGCCCTCCAACTCCAAAGGTGCAGTGACGCGCCAGCGGCTCATGTAGGCGCAACCGCCTACCGAAGCGTGGCAGGAGCGTGGTATACACGCGCTCCGCATCAAATGTCATTGTCGCTCCCATTCTCCGTTCTTTTGTCAGGTTTTGCATCAATTTGCCAAGAGAGTGGCCCCTCTAGTTGCTCTGCCTTTCTCTAGAGTGCGGCCTTCGCTGTTCTCGGCTGTGTTGCTGTGTTGTCTTGCTTCAGCATGTCCCGCGATGTCTCTCGACCCTATGTACGTCCAGCTTTTATTCCTGGTGTTGAGGCCGGCCACCTTCTCCTAGCAAGTGTTCCGTGACGGTATAGATATCGCCGGCTCCCATGATCAGCACCAGGTCACCGTCGCGCAAGCGCTGGCGGAGTTCGGCTTCGGTCTGGGCCAGGTCGCCGCTGTAGAGGGCCAAGCGTTCCTTGGCTCTAAAGCGTGGGCGCTGGGCCAGGGTCGATGCCAGCTCACGCGCATGGATCAGGCCTGTATCGCGCTCGCGCGCAGGGAAGATGTCGCTGATCATGACGATATCGGCCTCATCAAAGGCTTCTACAAACTGCTCAAAGAAGACCTTGGTTCGACTATACATATGAGGTTGATAGACGGCAACGAGGCGCCGCTGCGGATAGCGCTGACGGGCCGCTGTCAGTGTTGCCGCGATGGCTGTGGGATGATGGGCGTAGTCATCGATGAGGATGACATCGCACGTTCGTTCGCCTAGCGGCAGCGGCCCTTGATAGCGTATCTCAAAGCGGCGTCTGGTGCCGTGGAAGCGCTCAAGCGCTCGCCTGATGGCTTCCTCAGCAATCCCGAGGCTGTGAGCCGCGGCAATAGCTCCCAGGGCGTTTTGCACATTGTGCAGACCAGGTATGTGTAACGCGACCTTCTCTCCGCCAAAGAGGGGGCGCGCCTGCTGGGAGAGGCCTTGGCTTCCCTCGGCATACCAGCGCACACGAAAGCTGGTTTCTCCTTCCAGCTCCAGGTCGTGGGCTTCGAAAAGTGGGGGGCTTTCTTCTTTAAAAGTAATAGACGCTAGCTGCTCAGCCTTTTCTCGTATTGCTTCTGGGGCCACCGTGTAGAAGACGGTGCGGCCCGGCCAGGCATCCAGACGGGCGCGCAGCTCCAGACAGCCAGGGCTATCAGCATTCATCACCAGGGTAGGAGGCAGCGGCCAGCGCTCGCTCAGGTCCATGCCCTGGATGAAGAGCGTGAAGGCCCGTAGAAAGGCCTCATAGTCCGCAAAGAATTCGGGATGCTCATATTCAATTGAGGTGACGACGGTCAGGCGCGGATGATAATGCCAGAAATTATGGTTAAATTCGTCGGCCTCGTTGACAAAAAAGTGACTTGTGCCAAGGCGATAATTGGCCGCGAAGGCTGGGACCACCGCCCCTAAGGCACAAGTGGGATCAAGCCCTCCCTCCACCAGCATCAGCGCCAGCAGCGAGGTCGTGGTCCCTTTACCGTGAACGCCACAGACCGAGAGCAGGCAGTAGTCGCGAGTGAGAGCACCCAGCAGCTCCTGCCAGGTCACGATAGGCAGGCCCTGCCGCTGGGCAGCGATCAGCTCCTCCTGGTCCGGCTGTAGCGAAGAGACGGCAGGTGTGATGATGAGCGCCTCTTGTCCTTGGAGATGTTGGGCGCTGTGACCGATGGTCACAGTGATGCCCTCCGCGATCAACTCCCGCGTTGTCGCCGAGGGGGCTCGATCACAGCCGCTGACCAAAGCTCCGGCGGCCTGTGCCAGGCGCGCTACAGCCGATATACCTTGTCCTCCAATACCCATAAAATGCAGGCGCTTGCTTAGCAGCGTACGCAGATCAGCCTGCTGGTCTGATGCGATCGCTCCTGCAGTTTCTGTGTTTATTCTTGACTCTCTCTCTGCTCTCTCCATCACAGCCTGCCTCTTTAGACGGTGATTGGCCAATCAGTGTCACGGCAAGGCGGCGCAGGTTCCGACTGACAGATGAGTACCGAGGCATAGATCTCGGCCTGCTCCCCGCCCACAATTAGCTTCTACTTTCGCTCCAGTCGCGCGCTGCCTCTTAACAAAGGCTTGCCTGTTCTTCACGCGCCGGGGCCACACCAGCCAGGCGCACCACAGCCGAGGCGATGGCCTCGGTAGCATCGGGCCGCGCCAGAGCACTGACCGCCCGTGCCATCGCCTCGCGATAGGCCGGATTGGTCAGCAGGGTCTCTACATGGCCAGTCAGTACTTGCGGTGTAAGGTCGTCGTTGCGCACTACCAGCGCTGCCCGCCGTCGCCCAAACATCGCGGCGTTGGCCTCCTGGGGCGAGGACCCGATCGCCGGTGGTAGCGGCACCAGAATGCTCGGCTTGCCCAAGACCGCCAGCTCGCTGAGAGTGGCCGCCCCAGCCCGGCAAACGACCACATCCGCAGCCTGCAAGGCCAGAGCCATTTCTTGATCAAGATAGGGCACTAGACGATAGCGCTGTTGCAGCCCCTCAGAAAGGGTGACAAGCAAGCGCCGTGCCAGGGCTTCCGTTTCCTGAAAGAGCTTTTTGCCGCTGATATGCAGGACCTGACAGCGCTCCAGCAAAGCTGGCAGGGCTCGGCAGGTCACTTGATTCAGATGGCGCGCTCCCTGACTCCCGCCTGTCACCAGGAGGAGCGGTAGAGTTGGATCAAGACCCAGGCGCTGACGTGCTTGCTCGACTGGCACGTGGCGCACATCCAAGATTGCCTGGCGCACAGGATTGCCGACGTGGAGGGTCTTGCGCGCCGGGAAATAGACCCGTGAATCCTCAAAGGCCAGCGAGATGCAGGTTGCCAGCGGCGCCAATAAGCGATTCGACAGATTGGCCGGCACATCCTGCTGATGCATGAGTAAGGGTACGCGATGGAGCCAGGCCGCCAGACCGGCTGGCACGGCAACATAGCCGCCGCTGGTAAAGACCACGTGCGGGCGAAAGCGCCGTACCACGCCGATGGCTTGCACAATGCCCACAGGGACGCGCGCTAGCCCTGTGACCGTGCGCCAGGAAATATAACGCGCTAGCTTACCAGCCTTGATGGTCACGAAAGGCAAGCCAGCCGCCGGGGCTAGCTCGGCTTCCAGTCCGTCATCGCTTCCTAGGTAGAGGATTTCCGCTTGAACAGTCCGTTGCAGTTGCGCCGCCACCGCCAGTGCAGGATAGATATGCCCGCCGGTGCCGCCGCCCGATACCAGTATCCTCATACACTGCCTACCACAATTAGAAAAGATTCCTCGCCGAGGAGGCTCCTGCCGACAGGGTCGCCCGTTTAGCTAGCCTCACCAGAATGAGGTAACCAGTGCGCTGTCAGTTTCCCTCCCCGGCAGCATCATTTTCACAGAGTTGCGCGAAAGGCGCGCTTTTTTTCCTTCATCAGCCCAAAGAGCATGATCTGTGTTGACCCTTGATAGGCCTGCTATCCGCCCAGTCAGAGGGACGGTCACAGGCCCCTGATCATCACCTCCGGCGCCTTCTGCCTCAAGGTCAGCCAGACTGCCACTCACCAGCTAGTGCCCGTGCACTGTGGCTCCCTGGCTCCGGCGGCCTCGTTTCAGGCGCTGCTCCAGGGTACGCCGTGAGAAGAGCGGGTCAACAGGCTCCTGGATATAGCGCGAGATGTTCAACAGGACTCCCACCGCCGCCATCGAGACCACCAGCGAAGAGCCACCAAAGCTGATGAACGGCAGCGGCACGCCGGTGTAAGGGATTGAGGCGGTGCTCGCACCAATATTGATCATGGCCTGCACGACCAGCCAGGTGGTGATGCCCGTCGCCAGTAGCGAACCGTAGAGGTCTGGGGTGCGCCTCGCCAAGCGGAACCCCCGAAAGGCCAGCCACAAGAAGAGCAAGCACACTGCAGCGCAGCCAATAAAACCCAATTCTTCGCCAATAATGGCAAAAATGGAATCAATATAGGGTAAAGGCAGATAGCCGGTCTTCTGGCGACTTGCTCCCAGACCGAGGCCGAACCAGCCACCTGAGCCAAGTGCCAGCAGCGACTGATAGAGCTGCAGGTTTATCCCGGTCACATCACGGAATGGGTCCAGAAAGCCGAGCAGGCGAAAATAGCGGTAGCCCTTGAAGGCCTGAGTCAGAAAGACCAGACCGCCGCAGGCCACGGCTAACAGGAACTGGGCAATATTAGCGCCAGCGACGAAAAACATCGCCGTGGCCGCAACAGCGATAATAACCGCTGTGCCCATGTCCTTTTCCAACAAGACCAGGCCGAGCACGACTCCTACAAGGATCACGAACGGCGCCAGGCCATAGAGGAAGGTTCTGACCTGATTTCCCTTGCGCGCCAGCCAGTCGGCAATATAGAGGGCCAGCACTAGTTTGACCAGCTCGCTGGGCTGGAAAGAGAGGAAGGAGCCGAGCGTTAGCCAGCGCGTAGCTCCGTAGGCACTCGTTCCGAATTTCAAGACCAGAACCAGCAAGGCCAAGGCGACCAGCATGCCGAGCAGCGAGACGCGGCGCCAGAGCCGATAGTCGATATGCATGGTGACCAGCATAGCGATGACCCCCAGCACAGCCCAGAGCAGCTCTCGCTGAAAAATGTAGGAGGCATCGCCATAGAGACTGGCCGAGATAAACGAGCTGGCACTGTAGACCATGACCAGGCCAAAGCAGAGCAAGGTCAGGACGACGATGAGGAGCCAATGATCGATTTTGCCAGGGATGCGCGGCAGGCGCATCTCCAGCTCCTCAAGCCGGCGCTGCTCCTCTTCGCTCATCGCCGACGGTGCTCCAGATGCAGTAAGGCTCTCCTCCTCGGCTTCAGCCCGCAGCCGCCGACGCCAGCCAGCGGTTAAACCGCTGCGTTGAGGGCGAACTGCTTCCTTTTGCTCCGCGCTCGCGCGGTCCAATACCCTATCTAATAGCCTGACGGCCCGCGCAGGCAGCTTCCTACGCGCCAACGGAGGTACCTTTAGCTGCTCTTCAGCAGCAAGATAGGCCTGGCTAGAGACCGGCTTACGCGAGAGCCGGTCCCCTGCCTGTCCTTTCTTGCCCCGCCCGCGTGGGCGCTGCCCAGGACTGCCGGGGCTGGACCCCTTGGCCAGTGCCTCCAGCGCTGGCGAGCGCAGATGAGGCAGGGCCTTGCGCTGCCCCCCCTGCTTGCCCGTCTTGGCTTGTCGAGCTTGTCGCTCACGCTCATCAGGCATTTCAATACTCTTTTTAGT
>NZ_JADGHT010000184.1 GCF_019683755.1 Thermogemmatispora sp.
TGATGTGTATTAGAGACAGCCCCCGAGCGCGCCGCCCTTACCGCCAAAGGCCAAGAAGAAAGCGCGGAACATATAGAAGGCCGTCAAGCCGGCGGTCACCAACGTAATCGCCCAGAGCGCGTAGTCGCCATGCTCAAAAGCCAGCGAAATCAGCGTCTCCTTGCTATAGAAACCGGACAAGAAGGGGAAGCCTGAGATTGACAGGCCAGCGATCAGCCAGGTAGCTGCCGTAACCGGCATAAAGCGCGCCAGACCGCCCATCAAGCGCATATCCTGGACCTCGCGATGCATGGCATGATGGAGCGCATGCAGCACACTACCGGCGCCCAAGAAGAGCAAAGCCTTAAAGAAAGCATGGGTAAACAGATGGAACATACCGGCGCCCGGGCCGATCTCCGTACCGGCCACAGCGAGGCCCACGAACATATAGCCGAGCTGACTAATCGTCGAAAAAGCCAGCACCCGCTTAAAGTCCGTCTGAGTCAGGCCGATAGTAGCCGCGAAGATCGCCGTAATTCCGCCGATCCAGCCCACCACACCGAAGGCCTGCGGGCCGGCGGCGGAGAAGAGGGCGAAGGTTCGCGCCACCATATAGACACCGGCGGCCACCATCGTCGCCGCATGGATCAGGGCGCTCACCGGCGTTGGACCTTCCATTGCTGACGGCAGCCAGGTATGCAGAGGGACCTGCGCCGACTTACCGATCGCGCCACAGAAGACCAGAATCATTGCCAGTGTCAACAAAGCCTGATTGCCGGCGAAAGCCTGAGCCACCCCGTGGGGGCCATTACCGGCCAGCGTCGCGAAATCAAAGGTCCCCGTCGTCGCGAACAGGATCATAATGCCGAGAATGAAGCCCACATCGCCGATGCGGTTCATGACGAAAGCTTGCAGCGCAGCGCTGGCGGGAGAAGGGCGCTCCTCATCGGGCTTAGCCCGCTTATTGATCCAGAAGCCGATCAGCAAGTAAGAACTCAAGCCGACCAGTTCCCAGCCGACGAAAATCACCAAGAAATTCGCCGCGAAAACGATAGTCAGCATCGAGAAAGCGAAGAGGGACAAGTAAGCGAAGAAGCGGGCGTAGCCGGCGGAAGTCGCCATATAGCCCTGGGAATAGAACTGGACCAGGAGCGAAACGGTGGTCACCACCACCGTCATAGCCAGGGCCAGGTTATCCAGATGGAAAGCGATCGTATAGGGTTGGAAAGCGGGATCACTGCCCCAGGTGTAGGAGAAGAGGGTGATACCGCCCTCGGGCAAGCGTGGCGTACCGGGGAGCAGACCAAGCGAAGCGAAGAGCAGCAGCCAGGAATAGAGGCAGGCAAAGAGCATCAGAGCGATGCCCACGTAGCCGCTCAACTTGGCCCAGGGAGTCAAATACGGCACCGTCGGATCATCATCGTAGGGATCACCGTGATGTCCCGCATGGTCGGCGCCCTCAGCGTGCGCCTCCTCATGAGCAGCGTGGGGGGGGACACTGGCAGCCGCGTGACCAGCGGTGCCATGCCCACCGCTACGGGAGCCGACAGAGGCCTCCCAAGCAGCAAAGGCCGGGTCTGCCTCGCGCAGGTAGGCGGCGTAATCCTGCGCCGTCTGCCCATGATGGCGGCTCCACAGATCGGCCATGCGCGTCCCAAAGACGATCACCACGAACGATATCAGCGGAGCGGCCAGAATGAGCCAGGCGTACTCATACAGACCGTACATAGCAAATCACCACTTCAGCATATCGATTTCGCCAACATCCACCGTCTGGCGCTTGCGATAGATCGCGATAATCATCGCCAGTGCGAGCGCCGCCTCCGCCGCAGCGACAGTAATGATGAAGATGGCGAAGATCTGTCCTGTCAACAGATTCGAGTAGGGCTTGACGTGGTTAAAGAAAGAGAAAGCGATCAGCGTGATATTGACGGCATTGAGCATAATCTCGATGCTCATCAGAATAGCGATCGCATTGCGCTTGGTGAGCGCGCCGTAGAGGCCGATGCAGAAAAGGACCGCGCCAAGCACCACAAAATGTGTCAGAGTCAGGCCCATAGCAACTTACTCCTCCTCGCGGCTGATCACGATCGCGCCCACGATTGCCACCAGCAGCACCACCGTCGCGATTTCGAACGGCAGCACGTAGCTATAGCAGGAGGGGCTATAGAGCAGCTGGCCGATCGCAATCACGTTATTGGAGGGGAGCGAGCAGACCGTTCCCTGAAGCAACTGGGCGGCGGGAGCTGACTGAGCGAACTGACTGACCGTCGCGGCGAAGATGATCCCCAGGCCGACGAGGGCTGAGACCACCAGCGCCACGGCCATCGCCAGCGGGCGAGTGTTGGGATTGGTCACCCGTTGCCCGGCGATGCGTGTCAGCATCAGCGCGAACAGGATCAAGATCGTCACCGCGCCGGCGTAGATGAGGATCTGCACGATTGCAATGAACTCGGCATTGAGCAGGAGGAAGATGCCGGAAGCCATTGCAAAGACCACCACCAGCGCCAGCGCGCTATGCACAATATTTCGCTGGCCCACGACGACCAGCGCCGCAGCAACCAGCACAACGGCGATGATCCAAAAGATCAGGCTCGCTAAGTCCATAAAAAAAATGTCCTCCATCGAGCGAGCGGGCACTGAGAGCACCGTCCAAAGCAAGCCTTGGTGTTCTTGGTCAAGCCTGACAGCGGGCTGGCCAGAACCTGGGAGAGAGGCGAAGCGGAGACAGCACAATGCTCGAGGCGAAGGCATCTATCAGGTCAAGAGCAGGTTCGTCTGAAACGAGCCAGTGTAGTCTCTATCGCCCTGCATACTCCCTCCCTCCCATTGTAGCAGGGTAGACCGGCATTGAAGCGGTGGATCTATCTGCCCTGTTCTTGTCTCGTTTCTTGCGTGCGTGCGTACGTGCGACGTGAGCAACTCCTCGCTGTTTCCCGTCAGATTCTAACAAAAGCCTGACGAGGTGACAAGGGCAGAAACCTTCCTGGCCCAGCCTTCTCTGCGGCGGCCTTGTTCCAGGATGGAGTATCCTAAAACTAGGAGAAGCACAGAGAAGCAGCGAGCCAGCGCATACTTTCCAAGGTGTACTGACGGAGAAGGGGCCAATTCAGCTACGCATCGTCCATTCGCTATGCTATAATCTTTTGGTGATCATTTCTCTCGCGAGCAATAATCTGCGCAATAACACACGGCAAGGCATCTGTCCATGAGCATGACACAGACGACCAGCAGGCGGGATTCTCCCGACACACAGCGCTGTCCCCAGTGTAACACCGTCTTGCCGCCCTATGCGGCTTTCTGTGGCACCTGTGGGAAGCGGATCGAGGGAGCTGCCTCACCCCGCCCGGCGGAGGCCGAGGCCGAGTTTCGCCAACGCTATCGCATTACCTCGCTGGTACGCCGCCGTCCCTACATCAGCCTATTCTTGGCTACCGATACCAGTACACAGCAGACGGTGGTCATCAGCGATGTCGATATTAGCATGCTGGATGACGAGGCCCGCCAGCGCGCGGCGCAGCTTGTCAGGCGCGAGTACGACCTGCTGCGTCGTCATGCCATCCCTCATCTGACGCCTATTCTGCGGCAGGAATATGATCAAGGGCATGTCTATGTGATTGCTGGCAATCCCTTTACGCGGGCGCAAGAGGCTGGCGCTGACGGGTCTGCCAAGGCTCAGAGCGAGGGCCCACAGGCTGGCGCTGCGGAAGATGGGCGGCTCTATACGCTCGAAAACGTCCTCCAGAGCGGGATCGGTCTGCCTGATGAACGGGTGGCTGTGCAGTGGATTCAGGACCTCTGCGAGACCGTCGATCGCCTCCACGGCCATCAGATTGTGATCGGTGAGCTGGACCCGCAGGCGCTCGTCTTGGGTAGCCTGGATTACCGTGGGCATCCAGCCTTATTGCTCTGCTGGCTCCCGCTGTATATCCGTACGCTGCTGCCGGTCTTGACGGGGACGACTCGTCCCTTTAAGCCTGGTCCCTTTACGGCTCCAGAGGTAGAGCAAGGCAAGGTCGAAGCCCGCTCCGATGTCTATAGTCTGGGAGCGCTGCTCTACCTGCTGCTCACTGGTAGGCCGCCCAGCGCTCCAGCCCCTCATCTGCGCTCACCGCGCGAGCTGAATCCGCGTGTGAAGCCAGAAATTGAGGCGGTGGTGATGCGGGCATTGGCCTTTGAACGCTCCGAGCGCTTCCAGAGTGCCGCTTCCCTGGCCGAATCGCTGGCCAATCCTTATATCAGCACTCAGGTAGTGCGCTACCCGCGCCCGACAGCGACTGCCGCGCTGGACGAACAGGCCTCTAGTTCAGGGACGCAGAATGAGGCCGACGAGCGCAGCAGAGGGCGTAGCGGGCGGCGGTCCGCTCGCACAGGGCCAATGGCCGATGCCAACCTGGCTGCCGCTTCCGAGGGCGCCGAGGGGGGCAAGCGCGGAGGGTCAGGGCCAGGTGCTACCTGGGAACAGAGCGGAGCAGCCACGCCAACGGCGCCACAGCAGGCGGAAGATATCGCCGCGCTACCTACCTATATTCTGGAGCGTCGGCGCTCCGAGCTAGAGGAGATTGGCGAGCTGGCGCGCCGCCTGACGCAGCAATTGCAGAAGCGCATTACTGGCCTGCTCCCGACCCTGCAGAGCAAACTCCTTCCACATGGAAAGTCGGCGAGCACTGCTCTCGTGAAGGCCTTGCCCAGCGAGGGGACACAAGAGCGTTCGCTGCTGCGCCAGATTCAGCGCTTCATTGTTGGCGAGCAACAGCGTGGCACTGCAGCCGCCGCCATTATCGAAACGCCGCTGCGCCTCCAGCCCGGCCAGCGCTTTGCCATCCGTGTGCGCCTCATGGGGCGTGATCGTGCTCTCCCACCGCCTGGTGCACGAGCAGGCAGCCGACCTGTAGGCTTGAGCGCCCTCACCCATGGTGAACGGGTCCATATTGAGGTCCGCTCGGCCATCTACCAGCGCTACGCCTTTGTTGTGCAGCGGGCGGTGATCACGGTCCCGGCCCGGGGCTACATGGCTGAAGTCACTATCCCCATGCCACCGCCACTCAAGGGGCGTGGAGGGCGTCGCGAGCGTCTGCACATCGTCTTTACCGACGAGCACCGGCGTCCGCTCTATGAGAAACCTTTCGCTATTGAAATTCTGGTATCGCCACTGGTGCGTCCAGGTCAGGAGGGCCATCAGGCATTGCCTATTCCCTACTAACTCAGCTAGCGAGCAAGGCAGAACGCGACAGCGCTGTCGCCTTCGTAAGGTTTGCCCCAGCTACGAGGAGCGCCGAAGCTCCTCGATCGATGCGGCTGCCCTCTTCTCCCGTTCAGGTGGGGCGTGGTTGCTCTGCCTGCAGTAGCCCTCTTCCCGCCTCCCTCGCGCGCTCTCTCCCCGTGCTATCTGCGGCAGCCGGCGACCTACCCTGCAGTCAGCTCAAGCGCCGAAGAGAAAGACCGTCCCGCTCATAATCGCATAGAGCAGGATCAAGAGCAGCCCTTCCAACCAGACCAGCTCACCATCGTGCGTAATCTCACTAAAGAGGAAGGCCCCTAGCGCCAAAACCGCAATCTCGACGATACTGAAGACCAGATCGAGGCGCTGAGGAGCCAACAGGCTGCATAGTACCAGGATTGGGGCCACCAGCAGCGCAATCTGGATCGATGAACCAGCAGAGGCGGCCAGCACCATACCCATACGCTTATCTAGCGCCATATTGATGGTATTGAAATACTCCGGCAGACCACCAATCAGAGGGAGAAAAACCAGACCGACAAAAGCCGGATTCCAGCCGAGCAACTGCGTCAACGGTTCAATCGAGGCGACCAGAATATCCGAGACTACGGCCACTCCAGCGGTCGCTGCCGCCAGCACGAGCAAAGCCAGCCAGAGATTGGGCTTATGCTCACCTGTTTCCTGTAGAGCAGGAGATTGTGGGTGCGGTGGTTGTGCTGGCTGAACCTGTGGGACCGGTGAAGGCTGCCCGGCAGGCCTCGCGGCCTCCTTCTGTACCGGCTCGCTGGCTGGGCCGCTGGCGCTTGGAGATCCAGAACCAGGAGGAGAGCCAGCAGCCGCCGGCGCCGACTCCGGGGCTACCATAGCTTGCAAGGTGCGGTCCAGCTCGCGCAGCATACCACTCTTATTCGGCAGATTGCTATGAGCCAGACGCTGGCGATAAGTCAACAGACGCAATAGAGCGGCTTCAGAGCGGGCTCCCAGCACCGGCTCAAAGCTCTCTCCCGTTGCTTCCTCTCCCTCGGCAGGATGATCACGGAAGCGAAAGACGCTAAAGAGAATCGAGGCGCCATAGCCAACGAGAAGCAAGATGGCGATAAAGTCGGAAAGCTGGATACCGCGCTCAACAATATGACTCTGACCGGCACGCGAGGCCAGCAACTCGGCAACCGCTGGCAGCAACAAGCCTGCGATACAGAGCGCCAGCAATGAAGCATACTGGCTGGCTGGACGCGTCTCGAAGCGCAGCCGCCCATGCTTCAGACAGCCGATGGTCGTTGCCACTCCCAAAACCAACAAGATATTGCCAAGAATCGAGCCGATAATCGAGGCGCGTACCACATCTACCAGCCCTTCGCTCAGAGCAAAGAGGCCGATAATCAGCTCGGTGACATTGCCGAAGGTTGCAAACAGCAGACCCCCAATGCGCTCGCCAGTATGTTCGGCCACGGCCTCAACCGCTCGCCCAATCAGCGCCGCCAGCGGGAGAATCCCCAGAGCAGCACAGACAAAGCGCACCAGTGGAGGAACCTCCACCTGCAACAGCTCCAGTACTACCGCCAGCGCCGCGAAGAGCAACAGACTGTAAAACCAGCGCGACATATGTGCCCCTTCCCATTTCGCTGACCTGGAGCCGCTCGTTTGCCCCTGTTGGGGGCCAGAAACGAACGACCCCTGCCTGCCAGTAGTTAAGCGTATGCTCTTCCCCGCTGTCCACCGTAATCCTGCGGAAAGTAGCGCATAGCTACTGATCATTAGATACAGCACCTATGCTGAAAAAGAGAACCTCAGCCACTCACGGGGCCCAGGGCGGCGAGCCAGCCCATTCGCCCCCAGAGAAACCGCCTGCCTCGTGACCCCGACAGGGAGGCCATGGTTTGCGAGGGAGAGCAACAGCTCAGGCACCGGCCCGCTGAGAGTCTGCCAGTGCCAGTGCTGGCAGTTCCTAGGACACGCTGCCCAGGACCAACGTGGTACTAACATCCCTGGATGGAAACGGGGCTGTTACTTTAGCGATCTCTCACTCGCTTGTGCCAATGTAACAATTCTAACTGGCCATTGTAGGCACGGAGAACGCATGAAGAATACGATTACGCAAGATCGTCAGGACGACCTACTGGATCTGATCGCTCTGGTTGAACATAGCACCCAACCACAGCCGGCAGTCTCGGCCAGTGGGGCCGGGGCCGCCGCTCAAGCCTCGGCTCCCGGTCTGCCGAGCTATCAGCCAACCTCGCTGGCTGTTGTGAACCGCTTCCTTGATCTCGTTGATGATCTCACTGGCGGCAAAGCCGGCTGGTTTCAGCGGCTCTTCACATATCTTTTCATCGGTGGTGCAGCTGCTATCGTCAATATGCTAGTCTTCTATATCGTGTTCTATCGCATGAATATACCGGTCAATAGTACGCTGCACAATGCAATTGCTAATATTAGTGCCGCTGAGATCTCGATCATTGCCAATTTTGCTGCGAATGATTACTTTACCTTTCGCCATCTCCCAGGCCACCAACGCGCCTGGTGGCAGCGCTGCCTGCGCTTCCACCTCACGGCCATTGTCGGTAGCCTGTTGAACTTCTGCATTGAACTGAGCCTGACCAGCTTAGCGCATATGCCTGCGCTCTTGTCGCAAGCTATCGCAATTCTGCTGGTGTTGATCTACAATTTCTCATTCCACCATATCTTTACTTATGGAGGAATGAGTGCAGCCCATTGAGTGAGAAAGGGCGCCTGGCTGCTATAGTAGTAACAAGGCAGCAGCAGGCAGGAGTGCTGCGAAACACAGAGCCGGCGAATGCAAGTGCAAAGAGGGCCTACTTGGGCGGAGACAGTCAGGCAAGCCTGCCGCCTGGCTCACCGACTGACTGACTGACTGACTCATCTGACAGACTACGACTAAACGAAAGCGAACGGCTTGACACAGTGGAGTGACCGTCTGTCTAAAGTGAGCTGGGAATGAATACGAGCTATGAGTAGCAAAGGAGTGACCTATCGACTAAAGTCGCGCGCTGAGATCGAAGCTATGCGCGCAGCAGGAGAGATTGTCTGGCGTGCCCATCAGGTGGCCGCCTCCCTGGTGAAGCCTGGGGTGAGTACTGCCGAGATTAACGAGGCTGTCGAAACGTTCCTCACAGAACAAGGGGCGGCGCCGCTCTTCAAGGGGGCCCCGGGACCGGTTCCCTATCCGGCGACAACCTGTATCTCGCTCAATGAGCAGATTGTCCACGGCATTCCCAGTAAGCGCCGCCTCCAAGAAGGCGACATCGTCAGCATTGACATTGGTTGTCGCCTTGATGGCTGGTGCAGCGATGCCGCGGTAACGCATGCCGTAGGCCGGGTTGATGCGCGCGCCAGGCAGTTGCTGCAGGTAACCGAGGGGGCCCTGCATTTAGCCATTGAACTGCTTGGACGCAAGTCACGCTGGGCTGAGATTGCGCGTGCAATGGAACAATCTATTCGCCAGGCTGGCTTTACCGTTTTTGAGCAATTGATTGGGCATGGCATAGGCAGAGAGATGTGGGAGCCGCCGCAGGTTCCCAACTTCTACCGTCGCGATATGGATTTTCCTCTGCAGCCTGGCCTGGTCATTGCCGTTGAGCCGATGGTGGGCATGGGCAGCAAGGAGATCCGCATTCTGCCCGACCACTGGACCATTGTAACCGCCGACGGCTCGCTCAGTGCCCATTTTGAGCATACTATTGCCCTCACCGAAGATGGCCCTCAGGTACTTACCACTGGCAGTGGCGGCCTCATCT
>NZ_JADGHT010000185.1 GCF_019683755.1 Thermogemmatispora sp.
CTAATTATCGCCGGGTGCTGGCTGATCCTCTCTTTGCTGTCGCCTGGCGCAACACTCTGGCGTTTACCGGCTATGCTCTGCTCTTTGGTTATGTAGTGCCTCTGGTGCTGGCGCTAGCGATCAACGAGATGCGTCACGGCAAGGGCTATTTTCGTCTGGCTTTCTATTTGCCGGTGATGCTGCCGCCGATCGTCACGGTCTTTCTCTGGCGCTGGATGTATGATCCCGACTCGGGCTTGCTGAATGCTCTGCTGAGCCTGGTCCATCTGCCAGGCCGGCTCTGGCTGGAAGATCCGCAGACAGCTTTGCCTTGTCTGGTGGTAGTGGCTACCTGGAGCGCCGCCGGCTCAACGATGCTGGTCTATCTGGCCGCCCTCCAAGGGGTGCCGGCCTCGCTCTACGAAGCAGCGGAGATCGATGGGGCTGGCTTCTGGCGCCGCCTCTGGCATGTGACCTTGCCCTGCATTCGCCCCATGATGTTGCTGATGCTGGTGTTGCAGATTATCGCGACTATGCAGGTCTTTATCGAGCCGTTCACCATCACTGGCGGCGGCCCCCAGCATGCCACGCTGAGCGTCCTGCTGCTGATCTATACCTATGCTTTCCAGAACGCAGACTTTGGTGAGGCGAGCGCTCTGAGCGTAATGCTGTTCCTGGTGTTGGCCGCCTTTGCTCTCGTGTATATGCGGATGACCAGCCGCCTGCTACAAGGAGACTAACTATGGAGATGGACGGCTTTGAAACGCTGCGCAGGCTAGATGAGCAGGAGCCGCCAGCGGTCGCGGGACGGCGCTGGTTAGCCTGGCGCCTACGCTTTGCCGAGCGCCGCTCTTCCGTGGATATGGCAGCTAGTAGCGAGCGGACGCTGATCTCGCCCTTGATGCTCCGGCGTCCATTGGTGCGCGTGCTCTACTGGGTGATCTTCTTGCTGCTGCTGTTAGCTACTGCGACCACCTTTGGCCCGCTCTATTGGATGGTGAGCGGGGCCCTGAAATCGAATGTCGAGATCTTTCAGACGCCGCCGACATTCTGGCCAGCTCATCCTCAGTGGAGCAATTATAGTAATGCCTGGCGTATTCTGCAGTTGCCGCTCTATCTGGGAAATTCGCTCATTTTGGCCGCTGGAGCGGTGGTGCTGCAATTGCTGGTCTCGGCTACGGCAGCCTATGCCCTCTCGAGACTGCGCCTGTGGGGCAGGTCTGTGATCCAGTTTGCTTTCTTCGCAACCTTGATGGTGCCTTCGGTCGTCTATCTCATCCCCCAATTCGTCAATATCAGCAACCTGCCGCTGATCCATGTGTCGCTGATCAATACATGGGCTGGGGTCTGGTTACCGGAGGCGGCCAATGCCTTCAATATTCTGGTGCTCAAGAGCTTCTTCGATACGATCCCCAGCGAGTTGATCGATGCCGCCCGTCTGGATGGGGCCAGTAGTTGGCAGGTCTTTACGCGTATTGTGCTCCCGCTCTCGCGCCCAGCCCTGGCCGTGATTACGATCTTTACGGTGATCGCTTCTTGGAAAGATTTCCTCTGGCCGCTGCTGGTGCTTTCGAACAGCAACCTGCAGCCGCTGCTGGTGGCTCTTTACCATGAGTCGAGCCTGAATGCGAATCTGCCTTTTAGCTATTTGATGGCCGGCCTGGTCTTTGCCAGCATTCCCCCCATTGTGCTTTTCCTGCTCTTCCAGCGCCAGATCATTCGTGGCGTTAATTTGACCGGGCTGAAGGGTTAGAACGGCAGGGATGATCAAGGAGTAGGGAGAGCGTGTTTGCTCTGCTTGCCTGCCCCTCATGAAGGGCAAGTCTGTGCTCTCTCCAGCTCCTGAGGGAAAGAGACTGTTCACAAGAAAGAAGGTATCTGATGCCGGATGCAAAGCAGCAAGTCCGCACGCTGCTCAACTGCGGCAAGTGTCGCCGAATGGTGCTGCTGCCGACTCCTCTGGCGCTGGTGTTGGGCAGCCTGAGCCTGGTGCTGACGTTGCCGCGTTTGACGGGGACGGCCCGGGCCAGCAGCGTCGCCGTGACCGGCGGCTCCGGGGCAACGCTCCCATATGTGGAGAGGAAGATTCAGCAGGCTGCTACCACTGGAAGTATGCGGGGACCCGATTTTACCCTCGGCAGCCTGGCCTCCGACGCCGTCGATCGTCAGGCAGCACTGTTGACTGGCGGTCAATATGTGCAGTTTACTTTGACGCAGCCCGCCGGCTCGCTCTTGGTGACTGCCCCACCTTACAATGCCGATCCGACGGGCAGGGTGGATGCCACCACTGCCACTCAGCAGGCTGTCAATGATGCCTCGGCCCAGGGTAAGACGGTCTGGCTGCCCAGTGGCAATGGCAATAGCGTGACCAACAACCTGGTGACCGGCTCGCAGTATCGCGGTGGCGGCATTATGATCGATTACGAGGACTTGGGCAATGCTACCGCCCCTTTCGTCGGGACAACGACCGTGAGCAATGATACGATCCAGCAGACAGCAGGCATCGGTGATCAAGGTATCCAGCAGGTTTGGCACGCTGATGTTCTGGGCCGATAGCGGCGCTATCAGTGCGACGTTTACGGTCTTCAGTGTGGCGATCGATAACAGCCAGTATATGGCGATCTCGTTCGATGGCGATAACTCCATCAGTACAGTGAACATGAACGGGGTGAATATCAATGGCGCTGAGTTCGCCTTTTCGAACAAGGTGAGCCAGATTACTGGTTCGGCGAGCAATGTGACGGCCAGTGGGCTGACGGTGGCCAGTATCCAGGGCTGCGAGAGCGCCTGCTCCGCCTTCGGGGACCTGGCTTCTATCAGTTTCCTGTTCTCTCCTTCGGTTCAACGGCTTTCAACGCTTGTTCTGGGATGAACCGAAGCGAAGATCAGCGATAAAGTTTTTTTTATGGAACCAATCAGAGTGGAAAGGAACCTATGTTCATGGAGAGGGTACAGCCAGTAGCCACCAATGCTCACCTAGCCGCTGTCTGGCCGGACGGCTATCAGGCCCTGGGTCGAGCACAGCTCTGCCAGCGGGACGCTACCAGCATCTGCTTGCGTAGTGGCCCGGCCACTGTCGAGGTGACAGCACTCGCGCCTGACCTTTTCCGCGTCGGTCTTTTTCTGCATGGCCGTCCCCGGCGCTACGAGTCGCCGGCTGTGGTGGAACAGGAGTGGCAGGTCGACCCAGTGACCATCAGCGAACCGGAAGCGGGGCGGGTGAGCATGGCCACAACGCTCGTGACGGCGCACCTCTCTCTTGATCCTCTGCGTATCAGTTTTACTGACCGGCATGGGCGGGTCTTCGCCGCTGATGATCCTGAGCTGGGCATGGGCTGGTTTGAGCAGCCCAGCGGGGATACACCTGTGGCCTTGGCCAATGTGACGGGGACGCTGGGTCTGCCGCTACGTGTCTATAAGCAGCATCTGCCCGAGGAGCACTACTTTGGCTGCGGTGAGCGCTTCGGCGGTCTCGATAAGACAGGGAGCTATCAGCTCTTCTGGAATACGGACCCGCCGCCGGGACGCAGCGTTTTCCAGAACAATCTCTATGTCTCTATCCCTTTTACGTTGGTGCTGGCCAATGGTCTGGCCTGGGGGCTGTTCGTGGATAATGCGGGTCGCGTGGCCTTCGATCTGGCCCACGAGCACCCGGGCCGCTCCTGGTTTGGGACCAGCACCGGCGATTTGATCTATTATGTGTTTTGCGGCCCGACTCCACAGGCTGTGCTGGAGCGCTATACCGCCCTGACGGGACGCACTCCTCTGCCGCCTCTCTGGTCCCTCGGCCATGGACAGAGTCGCTTTAGCTATGCTTCCGCCGCAGAGTTGCGCGAGGTGGCAGCGACCTTCCGGGCTCGCGATATTCCTTGCGATACGCTCTATCTGGATATCGATGCGCTCGACGGCTACCGCGTCTTCACCTGGGATCAGGAGCGCTTTCCCGATCCCGCTGGCCTCTTCTCCGAGCTGCGCGCTCAAGGCTTCCATGTGGTGAGCATTGTTGATGCGGGCATCAAGGTCGATGAGAGCTACGCGGTCTATGCCGATGGGAAGCGGCGCGATTGCTATTGTAAGACTCCGGACTACCATGACTATCAGAATGCGGTCTGGCCGGGCCTCTGTGTCTTTCCCGACGTGACAAACCCAGAGGTGCGCGCCTGGTGGGGCGAACAGCATCGTCCGCTGCTCGATGCCGGGGTAGCCGGCATCTGGACCGATATGAATGAGCCGGCTGTCTTTATTCCGGTGCATGGGACGCTGCCTCCCGAGACGATCCACCCTGGCGGCGGAACTCCACGCTTGCATGTTGAGATCCACAATGCCTATGGCTCGCTCCTGGTGCAGGCAACACGCGAGGGTCTGCAGCGCCTGCGCCCGGACAAGCGCCCGTTTGTGATTTCGCGCGCCGGCTACGCTGGCATTCAGCGCCATGCCTTGATTTGGACCGGCGATAATGCATCGACATGGGAGGATCTGGCGCAGAGCGTGCCGCAGTTGCTCAATCTGGGCCTCTCCGGCGTGAGTTGGTGCGGCAGCGATATCGGCGGCTTCTACGGCGATTGCAGCGGCGAGCTGCTGGCCCGCTGGACAGAGTTCGGGATCTTTCAGGCCTTTTGCCGCAACCACTCCGAGAAGCAGACGCGCCGTCAAGAGCCGTGGGTTTTTGGGGAACCATACGAGTCGGTCTGTCGCGCGATGCTCAAGCTACGGCAGCGCCTGCTCCCCTACTTGTATACGCTGTTCGAGGAATGCCATCGCACTGGTGCACCACTGCTGCGCCCTCTCTTCTGGATGGCGCCGGCAGATCCCGCCGCCTGGGCCTATGATGATGAGGCGCTTTGTGGCCCTGCTCTGCTGGTGGCGCCTGTCACTCGTCCGGCTGTCAGTCACCGTCATGTCTATTTGCCCGCCGGCACCTGGTTTCACTTCTGGAGCGGCCAGCGCCTCAGCGGTCCGACCCATGTGATAGCCTATGCCCCGCTCGGGCAGCCGGCGCTCTACGTGCGGGCGAATACGGCCGTGCCACTTTGGCCCGAGATGAACTATGTGGGAGAGCGAGCGCCTGATCCGTTGACGCTGCTGCTCTACCCAGCCGAAGGGAGTGGCGAAAGCAGTCTCTACGAGGATGCTGGCGATGGCTATGGCTACCTGCAAGGGGAATACGCTCGCCGGCGCATCATTTGCGAGGTCGAAGGCGATGAGATTCGCGTGTTCCTCAGCGCTCGCGAGGGCAGCTTTGTCCCGCCGCGCCAGCGCATCCTGTTGGAGCTGCGTGCCCTTGAGCGCCTTCCGCGGAGTGTCGAGCAACGCACCGGAAACGGCGCTTCTGCCGGTCAGGTCAAGTGGTCCTATGACCAGGAGCAGGGCCGCCTGCTGGTGACACTGCAAGAGCAGGTTGAGGCGCAAGAGCTGAGCATCCGCCTGGCGGCAAACTCCAGCGAGGGAGGGCCTGGCTCCTGGCTGGAGGAGCCAGACGAGGAGCCTGCTGATCGGCTTTGAGCTGTGGGCAGGCCGATGACTTTCCCGCTGTTCGCCCCGGTCGCTCGCCAGGCACTCAGGCGGTGAGCGCGGATCAGTTAGCTTCCTCGCTGGTATCAGTTCATTAGCTCAGGCTCCAGACCCTAGTGCTGCCAGAGCTAGTAGAGAGAGGAAGAGTGCTGGCAAGAGGTGCCAGTACCCTTCCTCTTCTTTCTCTCCTCTTTTAGAGTACCTCCGATGATTCCGATGCTTTAGCGGAATCCTCTCGCTACTCTTGTAGACATGAGCGCGCAGCTGCTCAGGCTGTTTCGGCCTGGTGGCTGCAGTATAATCACCAGATTATTCTGATAAAAATGCCAATGGCTATCGTTTGACGGATAGGGAAACTATGAATCTGATTGTGGAAGGGAAAGGCATTTTTATTAGTAAACATCAGGGAAGAATTCGCCTGGTCCGGGGTTCGCAGGTCGTGGAGGAAGTACCTCTGATCCATCTCAATCAAATTCTTGTTATCGATACAGGCGTTGGGATCTCCAGCGATGTGGTGAAGCTCTGCAGCGAGGAAGGGATCGCGCTCCATTTCCTAGAGAAAAATGGCATGGTGAGAGCCTCGCTCTACGCCGCCGGGCTGACAGGTACTGTGCTCACCAGGCGCGCGCAACTGCTGGCTTTCAGTTCCGCTAAGGGCTGCGAGCTTGCCCTGGCATTCACCCGCGGCAAACTGGCGAATCAGATTCATCTGCTGCGCTACTTCATGCGGAGCCGCAAAGATGAGCAGCCTCAGCTCTGCCAGAAACTGCACCAGTCAGCGCAAGCCATCCAGGATCTGCTTGGGGAAATGGACGGACTTACCATCAAGAGACAGGGAGTTGAAGAGTTGCGCCCCTCTTTGCTCTCACTGGAAGGCCGGGCCGCTCAGCACTACTGGGCGGGCATCAGGTATGTTCTGCCTGAGCAGATCGATTGGCCCGGACGTCAGACACGGGGAGCCACTGATCTTTTCAATGCCCTCCTCAACTACGGCTACGGCGTGCTTTATGCTCAAGTTGAACAGGCCATCCTCTTGGCAGGCCTTGATCCCTACGCGGGCTTTCTTCACGCCGACCGCCCTGGCAAGCCTAGCCTGGTTCTTGATTTGATCGAGGAATTCCGTCAGTGTACCGTTGATCGAACGCTGGTCGGTTTGCTGAATCGGCGCGTGCCGCTGGAGCAGGATAGCGAGGGGTTGCTGACTGCAGAGACGCGTCGTAAGGTGGCTGAGAAGGTATTGGAGCGCCTGAGCGGGAGCAGCGAGCTGTATGAAGGGAAGCGCCAGGCTCTTCGCTTCATTCTACAGCAGCAGGCCCGTCATTTGGCCTCCTTTTTGCGCGGCGATCGCGAGACCTATACGCCCTTTGTCGCCGGTTGGTAGTCAGTGGAGAAGAGAAGGGGTGCTTCTTTCATGCGCACACTGGTCATTTACGACATTTCTCACGATGGCACGCGCGCGAAGATCGCCGATGCCTGCCTCGACTATGGCCTGGAGCGTCTGCAGCAGAGCGCTTTTATCGGGGAGCTATCTCCCAGCCAGCAACGTGAGCTGTTTCTCAAGATGCGCCAGCGCCTGGGACGGCACGGGGCGAATATTCAGCTCTTTGCTCTTGATGAACGGGCCTGGGCCAGCCGCCGGGTGATTATCCGCGCTGAGCCGATGCCAGTGGAAGACGAGTCACAACGAGTGCAGAAGGAGGCAAGTGATGGAGGAGAGGATTCTGCATCTTATTGAGGAAGAGATAGAAACGTGGTGGCTGGATGTGACCGATCTGAAACAGTATGCCTGCTGTCCTCGCCTGATTTACTATCGCTATACCTGGCCAACCATCCGCCCCCTGACCTTGGCTATGCAGGCCGGCAAGGAGAGTCATCGCGCAGAGGCTCCGCTCCACGAGGTCCGCCGCAGCCTGCGCCGCTACGGCCTCGCTGAAGGTGAGCGGCTCTTTCATCAGCCGCTGATCTCCAGACGGCTGGGTCTCAAGGGGCGTGTTGATCTGTTGATTGTGTCACCATCGCTGGCTGCCCCGCTGCGCGAGGCGACCATTGTCGAGTATAAGGATTCGGAGCGCCAGAGCCAGGCCCACTTTATGCTCCAGCTAGCTGCCTATGCCCTGATGGTCGAGGAAGAGCTGGGTCTCCCTATCAGGGGAGCGTTCTTATATAGCCTCCCTCTGCGCCAGGCCGAACCGGTGCCGCTGACACGCGCACTGCGCCGCCGTGTTGAGACAACAGTGGCGGCTATCCGTCAGAGCCTGCAGACAGAGCGCCTGCCAGGGCCTACGGCTCAGCAGCGGCGCTGCCCGCTGTGCGAGTTCCGACGCTTTTGCAACGACGTGGTGTGAGTGAAGGGGGAGGGGAACAGGAGAGTAGAAAGCTAAGGCAAGGGGGCCTGTCTGAGAGAAGAGTGCGGGATTCCGACGATTTAGCGGAATCGCTTGGCTATACTGCTCCCCAGAGCAGCAGGCCGACTGCTCTCCCAGCGCACAAGCAAGAGCACCAAGGGAAAGGAGATGCCGCCTTGAATATCGAGACCATGAAGCGGGTCCACCGCCTGCAGACGATCATTCACCTGTTCGAGAGTCAGGCGCAGCGGCGTTGGCGTACCCGCGAGATCGCTGAGCGGCTGGGCATCAATGAGGATACGGCGAACAAGTACCTGAATGAGCTGCAGGTGACCGGCCTGCTGCCTCTCACAAAAGAGGGCCTCTACTGGTTTTTGCCAGAAGGGGCGGTCATCCCTAGGTTGCAGCTCTCCCTGAGCTATCCCGAGGCGGTGGGCCTCTATCTGGCTGGCCGCCTCCTGGCCCAGACGCGCGATGAGCGTAACTGGCATCTGACGATGGCCTTGCACAAGTTGCTAGAGGCCCTGCCCTCCCCCATACGCGAGCAGCAGGGGACGATTGCAGCCCTGCTCTTTACGGAGGATAGCGAAAGGGAGGATTTTTCGGCGATTTTTCTCGCGCTGGCCTGTGGCTGGGTCCAGCACCGGCGCGTCCGCTTGATCTACGAGCCGCCGCGCAAGAGCCGTTTTGAGACGCTTTTCGATCCCTATCTGCTGGAGCCATCGGCTATCGGGCGGACCATCTATGCGCTCGGCTACAGTCACACTGTGCAGGCCTTGCGCACTTTGAAGCTGGAACGCATCCGCTACGCCGAGCTAACCAGTGAGTCGTTTATTCCTGACCCTTCCTTTAAGGCTGAGGACTTGCTACAACGGGCTTGGGGCGTGATGTACGGCGATGAGGAACCGGTCAGGGTGCGTCTGCACTTCAGCAGCCAGGTCGTGAAGCGGGTGCGTGAGACGCGCTGGCATCCGTCGCAGGAGATTCGTCTGACGCGCGACGGCTGCGAGTGGACGGCCCTGATCGGTGATCTGGTCGAGATTGAACCCTGGGTTCGCGGTTGGGGAGCCGACTGTGTGGTGTTGGAGCCGGAAGAG
>NZ_JADGHT010000186.1 GCF_019683755.1 Thermogemmatispora sp.
TTTTTTTATATCTTAAATAGACCTACCTCGGTGTTTAAAGGGGGGGCGGTGGGTCCGCGGATTGCCAGTTCCGCTGGCCAGGCGCGCTTTTGTGCTAACGATCACTGCCCCCAAGGAGGAATGTTATGCTTGCTCTTCAGTCTCCAAAGGGAGGAAAAGGGTCGGGGATCTCTTCAATGAGATCTTCTATTCGTACCCCCAGTATCTTAGCGACCTCTGCTAGTTCTGAGATCTTCGGCATATGGGTTGGATCGTGGAGCATACGCCTGACTATTGAGGGCGCCAAGCTAGTATGGCGAATGACCCAGCTAGGAGAAATCCCTTTTGCCTCAAGAACCTCTTTAACTCGAAGACGGTACATTCAGCTATCCATGCTAGAATCTAAATATCCCTAATTTTTTGCCCTTCTTCCTGGATTTTATTCATTTGGTCGATTGATTTTCCCGCAGTACTCCCTTGCAGGAATGGAGGAGGCGGATCAGGAAGCTCCTCTAGCAGCTCCTCCATCGGAACATGCAGAGCCTTGGCTACCTGAGCTAGGGTGGCTGCTGAAGGCATATACTTGGGATCGTGCACCATTCTTCTGATCATAGACTCGTTAATCTTTGTATTGCGCGCCAGCCAGCTCTGAGTAACTCCTAGCTCCGTAATAACCTCTTTCACCCTAAGTCGATACATAAAAATTCTTGCTTGATATGAGCATGATTTCTAACCCACGCTATGGGTACCAATGCCGATGTGCTGATGTACTGATGTGATCAGCTCTCAGAGGAAACTTACTCCACCTCGTTCTCATCGGGTATGTACTCGACGAGGTCTTCAACTCGGCACTTGAGCACCCGAGCTACTTGCATGATGGTATTCACCTGCGGCATATAGCCAGGATCTTTAACCATTCTTCTGACTACGGAATCGGACAACCCTGCCTTTCTTGCAACCCATCCCACTGTCTTGCCTTGCTCCTCAATGACTTCTTTAACCCGCAATCGGTACATGCTCCCGCTCGTATGAGCTTTCTCTCAGAAGCGCTCACGTAGCGAGTATAGCGTAGTTGCCCAATACCCGCACTTACTTGTTTGCATCACTTCTTTGAATGACTTAATAGAATGACTTGATTACGTGACTTTTTGATGGTATGCTTAAAGCGTGATCTTGATGAGTGAGGTCTAAACGAACTCGGAGGTGAATGATGGGCCTGCCGCCGGTAGGGAGAGGGAAGGGGAGGGCGCCGTACCTGGTGATTTGTTACTGCGAGGAGGTAGGAGACCTTTTTCTGCTGCCAGCGAGCTGTGAGCGCTGTGTGCTGCAGATTCTCAAGCGGCTCAGCGCCGAGCCGGCCTTTGACCCCTTTACCATTGTTGTGGAGCGAGAGGGGAAGGAGGTACTGCGCCTGGGGGCGAGGAGGGTGAGGAGGCCGCTGGGGGAGAGGGCGGCAGAGACGGACCCTGGAGAGGATGGCGAGCGTCTCGGTGAGTCGTTATAGTGACTAAATCATGACAAAAGATGCATAAAGAACGCCGATTCATTGCTATTGCCCTGCGAGTACAATGAACTTAAGAGCACCGTGAATTATGGGATACGAACTAGAGATTGTCCATCCGAGAAGGACGGGCCTCAGCCAGCCAGGGGTGTTGGCAGGAGCATATCGCTGGCCATACCAACTGATCGCGCACTGCCGGCGGCTGAAGCGCTACGTCATCATACCAGTGGAGGTGCAGATTTGGTACCGGGAGGCAGAAGGCAGCCGGCGCGACCTGCTCTATCGTTTTCGCCTGCTGCCGCCCGCGCCTGGAGCGCCGGGGGTAGGGATGGAGCGCCAGAGAGTAACGAGCAGACGGGACGTTGCGCTCACCCACCCCTTAGCGCGGGGGGAACGATCCCGGTTCGATGCCTTTCCTTGAGATTCTTCCTTGCTCAACTGGATGCACCTGTGGCCAACTCGCCTGAGGGGTGGTCTCCGGGGAAGTCTCGTCAGGAGGGTTCCGGCCTGGCTCTGTTGAACCGAGCCCGGCCAGGTCGGGGCCGAACGGCGAGGCCAGCCCCGGGGCCAGCCGCGGCGAGGAGAGCGGCATGAGGCGCAGCCTTGGCAAGGCCCGGAGGGATACCGGGCGCATCGTGGTCGCGTATCGACGCTCCTTTCCTGCGAGCCATCACCCCCGGCCCGCTCGCGGCTCTCGCGACGCGTGGGCGGGCCGTTGGGGCGCAGTCTGGCCTGGCTTGCTGGTGGCCTGGCGCTGGCCCTATCTCTGGCCCTGGCACCGGCGCTGTGGCAGCCCGGGGCCATCGTCCAGACTGTGGCAGCTCCCCAGCGCGCAGGGAAGGCCTGTCGCCGACCCGGCCACGTCCAGTGTGGTAGGGGCCGCGTGTCCAGGCGCGGCATCAGGGATGGTGGAAGGGAGGAGCAGGAGAAGAAGCAAGGAGAGCTGCGGGTGACGGGTCAAGAGAGGTCGGACAGGCTGATCCTGGCTCTGCCTGGCCCAACTGCAGAGCGCCAGTTTGGCCAGGGCGGCGAGCTATCCGGCCAGAGTAGTCAGGATGGCAGGTCGCTGGGGCATCGGGGCACCAGGTACCGCAGGGCCTGCCGTCAGGGACTACCTGACCGGCGCTGACGCCGCTCCGATCTGACCCGGCTACCCGTCCTTGCGCCGATACCATGCCAGGTCAGTCACGCCGTCTGCAGTGAGAGAGCTAAAGGAGCAAACCTATCATGCAAGAGCAGACAAGGCGCGCCGCCCTCATTGGCAAGAGCGACCGCGAAAGCGCGAGCCAGAACCCGCATCAGGACCAGGACCAGGCCCAGGCCGGCCAGCCGCCTCAGCCGGCGGCCAGAGTCAGCACTAACCCTGGCCAGGGGCCGGCTCCGGAGGCCGCGGCCCCCTGTATTTGTGGTCGCCTGACCAGCCATCGCTATGGCTTGCGTATGCCCGCCCGGCTGGCCCAGGAGCTGCGCGACTACGTCGTCCAGGAATATCGCTATTTGCCCGAAAAATGGCAGTCGCGTATCATTAGCGATCTCTGCCTGCATAAGGTACTGGAATATGCGGCCATCGCCTTCACCGCCTGCTGCCCTGAGTGTGCTGAGCGCATCCATCAGCGCGACTACCCGCAGCTTGACGGTGAGCCGTGGTGCATTCTCTAACGCAAACGAAAAAGGAGGCACTGAGGTAGCGCGCTGGTGCAGTCGAGCGCCGATGACCGTGTGAGCGCCGGAGAGCCTTGAGGCCCGGCCTGCTCAAGCCAGGCGAGGTATGGTCATACCTCGCTGCACCGTGTGAAAGTTGTGAGCAGTTTCTTTCACCTGCCAGATACCTCTCTCCTGTTTCATTTTGCCCTTCTTTGTAGCGCCCTCTTCTGATCCGGGCGCGGCGACGGGTGCCGGGCAAGCGCCGTAACCCCCTTCACGGCGCCCCCGGACCCGTCGCTGTGTCCTTTCTGGCCAGATGCAAGCGGTCTGGCTACCTGCTTGCACCCTCGATGAAGATCGGCGCCTTCTTTCGTCTTCTCCTCTTCGCGCTTGAGTAGCGCTGAGGCAGCTCATCTTGCGAGGAGCGCGGGAGCTGGCAGCGGCGAGCACGAACGGGGCGGGTCATTCCCTCAGCTCGTGATCACCCTGAGCTGAGGAGTGGCAAGCCTGGGAGCGTTCCCACTTGACAGAACGAAGGCGCCTCTGGTACCCTTTCCTCTAGAGCGCGCGCGGTGGCGGGCAATCTGCTGGCCCGTGTTGAACGTGTAACCTGTGCCTGGACGGGGCCAGGCCCGCTGTCCAGCAGAAGGAGTAGCTGCCGCTTCACCAACGAAAGAGGAGCGTAGTGCACGAAACCAGGCCCAAGCTGATCATCGCCGGTGGCTTTCTGGGTGCGGGCAAGACCACCCTCCTGCTCCAGGCTGCCGCCATCCTGCGTCAGCGCGGCCTGCGGGTCGCCCTGATCACCAACGACCAGGGGCAACACCTGGTTGATACCGCCCTGGCTGTCGCCGGCCTCGAGCCGGAAGGAAGCGGAGCCGTTGCGGCTGGTACGGGAGCAGGTCCAGCGGTGGCCGAAGTCACCGCCGGCTGCTTCTGCTGTCGCTTCAGCGAGCTGCTAGAGGCCATCGCCGCCCTGGAGAGGCGCATTGAGCCGCAGGTCATCCTGGCCGAGCCGGTCGGGAGCTGCACCGACCTGCAGGCCACCGTCATCCTCCCCCTGCTGCACTTCTATCGCGAGCGCTACTGTCCGGCCTGTCTGAGCATCGTCGTTGACGGTCCGCGTCTCTCCCACCTGATCCGACACGGCGACCTCAGCCTGCTCAACGACGACATCGCCTATCTCTTCGCGCGTCAGATCGAAGAGGGTGACCTGCTCCTGATCAACAAAAGCGATCTCCTCAGCAGCGACGAGCAGCTCTTTCTGCGCAACTGGCTGCGGGCCTACTGTCCCGGGGTACCAGTCCTACCCATGACGGCGCGCCGGCGCGAGAGCGTGGCCCTCTGGCTCGATAATCTCCTGCAGGACGTCAACGAAGCGCACATCAGCACCGCCGAAGCCCACCGTCTGGACGACCTCGACTATGGGCGCTACGCGCGGGCCGAAGCGCGGCTCGGCTGGCTCAACGCCAGCGGACGCCTGCAGCGAGCGCAGCCGCCCGGCGCCGCCAACGGCGCCGCCAGCCAGGTACTGGACTGGGCCACGGCCCTACTCAGCCAACTACAAGAGCGTCTCAGGCGCGAGCGGCTCGCCATCGCCCATATCAAGCTCCTCGTCGCCCCCCAGGCCCTGCAGCCTCGCCTGCGGGCGCCGGAGCAGCCAGCGCCGGGTATCGACCGGGACGGCCAACGGCCCGAACTAGCCGGGCGACTGATCAAAGCCAGCCTGTGTGGTCCCGGGCCGGCGGCCATCAGTTGGGACGCACGCAGCGCCCACCTGGTGCCCGAAGACGCCATCTGGCTGCTCAATGCGCGCGTTGACGGCCCGCCAGCCGTCCTCGAAGAGCACGTTCGCGCCGTCCTGGAAGCGGCCCCGGGCGGCCTGCAGGCCAGCATCGACGAGCTGAGCGCCTTCCAGCCGGCGCCGCCCCAACCCCAATACCGCTTAGGAGCAAGCAACGGCGGCCCTGGTCCGACCTCCTGAGCGCACCGGCACAGAAGCAGACCGGGCCTGGCGAGCGAGGCCATTGGTGCGACCCAACGGCGACCCAACCGCAGAACACCCCGACCCAACTGCCGCGCCGCCGGCCACAGAGAGGCCGGGCGCTCGCTACAGCAACCTGGCAGCAGCAACAGGAGCAAAAGGAGCAAGGAACGCGAGCATGAAAGCAGCAGCGCGAACGCGAAGCAGGCGGGGAGTAGCCCCGCTCTCAGGCATCCCATTGGGAGGACTGGGCACCGGCAGCATCGAGATCCGCGCCGACGGTGCCCTGCACGAATGGCAAATCTTCAACAATCCGCCCTGGAGCGGGCGCGGTGCCCCGTGGAGTCCGCCGATCAGCTCCCCCGTTCGACCGGGCGACACCCTCTTCGCCATCCGCGCCCGGCCCAGCCGAGCCGCAGGCCAGGACCAGGCGGCCCCGGCGGTCGTGCGCATCCTGCGCGAGCGCAGCGAGAGCGAAGCGCGCTTCACCTACATCCTGTCCTACGTCGAAAGCGTCCAAGAGATCGACTTTCGCGGCGAATTCCCCTTTGCCTGGCTTGACTACCGCGACCCGGCCCTACCGATAGCCGTCAGCCTCGAAGCCTGGTCCAGCTTCATACCTGGAGACATCAAACATTCGGCCCTACCGGCGGCCTTCTTCACCTTCCACCTCAGCAACCCCGGCCCTGAAGCCATCGAAATCGCGCTCCTGGGCATCATCCCGCAGATCTTCGCCCTGGAAGCCCTCAGCCAGGGAGAGGGCCAGCCCCAGACGCGCAGCGAGCGAGCGCCCGGACTGAGTGCCCTCGTCTTCAGCGCCGCCGACCTGCCCGTCGACCATCCCCTGGCGCGTGGCACCCTGGTCTTTGCCCTACTAGAGGACGGAGCCGAGCTAGTCACAGAGCTACGCGAAGTAGGCGACCTCAACGCCTGGCAGAGCTGGGCCCGCAGCGGTCACTTTCTCCCTGATCCCGTCGGAGGCGACCCCCTGCGCGCCCTCCTGGAGCGCATCATCCGCGAAGGACTGGACCCGGCCAGCGCCTACGGTCAACTGCCCAGCCTCCTGCGCGGCATGGTAGACAGCGCCCTGGTCCCCGACCGCAGCGAGCTACAAGCGCGCATCGCCGCCGACCCCATCCACTATCAAGACCCGCGCTGGCGCTGGGCCTTACTCCTCGAACTCAACCTGACGCCCGACGAGCGTGCCCAGTACGAGCGCGAGCGCCAGCAGCGACCCGAACTCGAGCGCGACCCGGCCCAGGCTGCCGCCCGTCTCAGCGAGCTAGGCGCCCTGGCGCGCCTCCTCAGCGAGCGCGCCCCGACCCTCATCAACACCCGCGCCAACCGCCTGACGCGCGGCGTCATCAGCAGTCCCACCATCGAACTGGCCCCCTGGAGCGAGCGCGACCTGACCTTTCTCCTCACCTGGTACTTCCCCAACCACCGCGGCGAGAACGTCGGCGACGACCTGGGCCACCGCTACGAAACCTGGTTCAGCGACGCCCTCGACGTAGCCCGCTACGTCGCCGCCGAGCGACCCGCCCTCTACAGCCGTACGCGCGCCTTCCACGACCTGCAATACAGCGCCAGCGTCCCCTACTGGCTGGCCGACGCCATCAACGCCCAGCTCACCACCCTCGTCAAATCCTCCTGGCTCGTCCGCGACGGACGCTTTGGCATCTGGGAAGGCCTGGGCTGCTGCGGCCTGCAGACCCTCGACGTTTCATACTACGGCTCCCACGCCGTCGCCCTCCTCTTCCCCGAACTAGAAGAGCGCCAACTCCGGATGACCGCCGACTTTCAGCTCACGCCCGCCTCGCCGCGCTACGACGAATACTTCCTAGCCTTCGCCCCCAACCGAGAGCGCGTCTGGCGCCGCCTCGAACGCCAGCCGGAACTAGCCCGTGATCCCCAGCAACGCCAGGCCCTCTACCGGGCCATCGCCGTCGAAACCGGCCTCGACGCCAGCGGACGCATCCCGCACCTCTTCCCCGGCAGCTTTGCCGTCGTCGACGCCTACCACATGGTCGACCTGATGCCCAAATTCGCCCTGCAGGTCTGGCGCGACTACCGCTGGACCGCCAACCGCGCCGCCCTCGAACGACTCTGGCCGGCGGTCAAAGCCGCCGTGGAGCACGCGCGCCGCATCGACGAACTCAAAGTCGGCCTTCCCTACCACTACGACCACTCCCCCGCGGAGACGGCCATCTCCTCCCAGACGTACGATACCTGGGACTTCATCGGCTACTCGGCTTACGTCTCCTCGATCTGGCTGGCGGCCCTCAAAGCCACAGCCCAGATGGCCCACCTGCTCGGCGACGAAGACTACGCGCGCGACCTGGAGCGCCAGTTTCAAGAGAGCCAGGCCAGCATGGAGCGCCTGCTCTGGAACGGCGAGTACTACGACCTGTGGTTCGACCCGCGCAGCGGACGGCGCAATCAGTCCTGTATGGCCGACCAGCTCAGCGGCCAGCTCTACGCCAGCCTGCTCGACCTGGGCGACATCCTGCCACGCGAGCACGTCCTGTCGGCCCTGCGCGCCATCTATCGCTACAACTTTGTGCCCGGGCGCGGCCTCGTCAACGGCATGCTCCCGCCCGGCAAGCAGGCCGACCAGCCAGATCACTGGACCCTCGGCGACCCACGCCACCAGGCCGACAGCGTCTGGTCGGGAACCGAATACGCCGTAGCCGTGCAGATGCTGCTAGAGGGTCTCGTCAGCGAAGGCTTAACCATCATGCACGAGGTCTACGCGCGCTACGAGCGCGCCGGCCAGACCTGGGACCATCAAGAGTGCGGCGGCCACTACTATCGGGCCTTAAGCATCTGGCTGGCCTGGCCGGCCCTGGGCGGCCTGAGCTACGACGCCCCACGCCAGGCCCTGCGCCTGCAGCCGCGCCTGCAACCCGCCGACGGCCACTGGCGGCAGCCGCTGACCCTGCCCGGCTGCTGGGGCCAGATCGAGCACCACGCCGGCCAGGGGCGGACCCTGCTCCACCTGTACGAAGGGCAGCTCAGCCTGCGTGAGCTGATCCTGCCCGGCGCAGCCCCTACCCGGCGCACCCCGCCCGGCGAACAGGTCGTCTGGCTGGGCAGCCTCCCCATTGCAGGCCGCCGCCAGGGAGAGCGCTGGCTCTTCGACCCGCCCGTGCTCATCGAAGCCGGCCAGACCCTGGAAGTGCGCCTCTAGTCCCACATATTCCCACGTATCCGCTGAGTTCCGCTCAGCTCCCGCGTCGCGCGCGGGCAACGGCGGGCGACGGCCACCGTTGCCCGCCAAAGAGAACGGATAAGGAGGAGCCTCTCCGTGCAAGCGCAACCACCACAACGCTACGAGCAGCAGGAAGCACTCAACGCCCTTGACCGCCTGGCCAAAGCCGGGCCATTTCTACCCGACTGGCAATCCCTGCGCGCCTACCGCGTACCGGCCTGGTACGCCGGCGCGCGCTTCGGCATCTTCATCCACTGGGGCCTCTACGCCGTACCGGCCTACGACAACGAATGGTACCCCCGTAACATGTACCTGCCCGACACGCCGGCCTACCGCCACCACCTGGCCACCTACGGCCCCCCCGAGCGCTTCGGCTACAAAGACTTCATCCCGCACTTCCGCGCCGAGCGCTTCGATCCCGCCGCCTGGGCCGCCCTCTGCCAGGAAGCCGGCGCCCGCTTCGTTGTCCCCGTTGCCGAACACCACGACGGCTTTGCCATGTACCGCTGCAGCTTCTCACGCTGGAACGCCGTCGACATGGGGCCGCGCCGCGACATCATCGGCGAACTAGCCGAAGCCGTACGCGCCCGCGGCCTC
>NZ_JADGHT010000187.1 GCF_019683755.1 Thermogemmatispora sp.
TGATTTGTATAAGAGACAGCCTCTTTGTAGAGTTGGGGGAAGGGGAGGATGGGGCATTGGCGGAGCCGGTATTGGGCTGGTCTGTCGACGTGAGCAAGAGTCGGGAGGCTCTGAGGAGGAACCAGGATGACCGTGAAGGAAGCTCTGCAATGGGGAAGACAGGTGCTCCAGATGACGGGCCAGGGCGTCCAAGAGGCTGGGCGGGATGTACAGGTGCTGCTTGGCCATGTCTTGGGGGTGGAGCGCTCTGCCCTTTATGCCCATCCTGAGCGAGAGCTGACAGATCGCGAGCTGCAGCATCTGACGACCCTGCTAGAGCGGCGCCGACGAGGGGAGCCGGTGGCCTATCTGCTGGGACACAAGGAGTTTTTCGGCTTGGACTTGCTCGTTGATCGGCGTGTGCTCATTCCTCGTCCTGAAACCGAGCTGTTAGTAGAGGCGGTACTCACTGAGGCCCGCAGTCGTCTGGGGCGGGGGGAGGTGCCGCTGATTGCTGATATTGGCACTGGCTCAGGGGCGATCGCCGTTGCGCTGGCAGTCAATGAGTCGCGTTTGCCCTACCTCTATGCCTGTGATAGCTCAGCGGCGGCCCTCGAGGTGGCGCGGCTGAACTGCGAGCGGCATGGAGTCAGCGGGCGTGTGCGTTTACTCCAGGGCGATCTGGTGCAGCCGTTGCCTGAGCCGGTCGATCTGTTAGCGGCCAATCTGCCCTATGTCGGACTGGAGGAGCGGGAGCAGCTTGCCCCCGATGTGCGCGACTTTGAGCCGCCCGAGGCCCTCTTTGCTGGCCCCCGAGGGCTGGCCTTGCTAGAGCGCTTATTGCTGCAGCTCCGCGAGCGTCCTGTCCTCAAAGAGCGGGCCAAGGTCTTTCTGGAGATCGGTTATCAGCAGCGTGAGGCGCTGGAGGCCTTTGCTCGTCAGTTGTGGCCCTCGCTGCAGGTGGCCTGTCAACGAGATTATGCGGGTCAGGAGCGCCTCCTCATTCTGAGCTTCTGAGGCGTCTTCTCTCTGCAGGCTGACCAGAGGGCGGCTCTTCCGAGCGGAAGACCGCGCTGAACGTCGTGAGAACACAGGTGCAAGGCTTCCTCTTCTCCCCTTCTCGACTAGTATAAATCGGCGAACTCATTGCGTTCCTTTTGAGGGAATCCGTATAATCGGACTACCGTTAGACTCCTGGCTGTCCTTATCTGCCCTGATAAGGCAAGAACTGTCAGCCGGAGAGCGACGGAGAGGCACATGAAGAACACGGTGAGGAGCAGCGCTTAGCTCCTCACAGGAGACGGTACATGGTCCAGGCCGGTGACTTACAGTTGACTGTAGCGGCGCTCTTGCCCGTGGCTTCCTGGCTTCCTCCGCTGGCGCTGCCGTTGCTCGGAGGCATTGCGGCGTTTGTTCTGACCTATCTGCTGACTTTTGCTGTGCGTTCCCTCTGCCTGCGCATGGGCTGGCTCGATTATCCTTCCGAACGTCGGGTCCATACGGTCCCTGTCCCTCGTTTGGGGGGCGTGGCTATTTTCCTGTCATTTGTTATCGCTTCGCTACTTTTCTATACACCAGCGCATAATATTCCTACCTCTCTCTATGTTGAGAGCACTGTTTATTGGTTATTTCTATTGGCCTCGCTGCTGTTGGTAGCGGTGCATCTCATCGATGATTTGATTGGCTTGAAACCTTTGATCAAGCTGTTAGCGCAGACGGTGGCGGCGGCGATTCTGCTGGCCCCCTGGGGTGGACGCTTTCATGGCATCTTTCTCTTTTCGTTCAACAATCCCTTTGCTCCTGGTCTGGTCTATCTGGGGGTGCATGATAATGCCATTACGCTGGCGGCCATTCCGGCCCTCTGCTTTACGTGGTTCTGGATGGTCGGGATGATGAATACGGTCAATTTGATCGATGGAGTCGATGGGCTGGCGGCGGGGGTCGTGGGGATCACTGGTTTCTTTACTGCTCTGATTAGCTGGGTCTTTCATCAGGAGAGTATCGCAGTGCTGGCCGCTATCTTCACGGGGGCTGTGCTGGGCTTTCTACCGCATAACTGGAATCCGGCCCGCATCTTTATGGGCGATACGGGAGCGATGTTTCTGGGGCTGGGGTTGGCGGTGATGTCGACGATCGGCGGCGCAAAGCTGGCCCTGGCCCTGATGTTGCTCGGTGTGCCGATTCTCGATGTGGCGGTGGTGGCGATCAATCGTATTCGGCATGGGCAGCGCCCCTGGCACTACGATAAGACCCATTTGCACCATCGTTTGATGGCGGCTGGCCTGACGGTGAAGCAGATCTGTTATCTGTTCTATGGGGTGACCTTCTCCTTTGGAGTGTTGGCGGCTGGCTTGTCGATTCTGTCTCTTGATATTGCAAACAGGCAGAATGCACATCTCTTTAAGTTTATCAGTATCTTATTAGTGGTGTTGATTATGGTGGTGTTGATTGTGTGGATCGATTATCGTCAGCGCCAGCGTGGTGGACGTCTGCAGCTGAATGGCCCCGCTCCATCTGGTAGCTCAGATAGTGCTGCTGGCAAGACGGTGCTCCGTGAAGCGGCGCCTCCCGCAGGGCCGTTGGCTTCGGCTTCTCCCCCAACGGAGGCGCAGGCTGGTGACGATAGTCGGGTACAGCAGGCCTCGCATGACCTGGGCCCTGTCCAGCTCGATAGTCTGCGACCGCGAAGCGGTATAGATCAGGCACGTGAGTCGCCTTTAGCCTAGCTAGACTGGTGCAGGCCTACTACGAGTTCGGATCAACTACTTCTACGTCTTTTGATGCCTGGTTGGCCTTACCTACATGCTGCCTGCGAGCTTCCTTAGTATGGCCGTCCAGAAATAAATCCTCGGATGAAGAAGGCGGTGTTGATGACCTCGAAGGACCTCACTGTGATCTGCGAGATAGTCAAGATAGCGCAAGGAAGGGCCTTCACTGATCTCCTCTGCCGAAATCGTTAGGAAAAAGACTAAGCCCTGTGCTGGTCTGAGCCGACGCAAGCTGCTATTCTCGGAAAGAAGGTAGTAGAGGAAGCTTGAAACTTCAGACGCTAGAGCTAGAGTCTCCCCTACTACCAACTCAACTTTCCTGTAATAGGAGGTATCCCATGGTGCTGCCAAAGATGGCACTTGCCAGGTTAGTAAGCCGCCGCCGCGCCATGAGAGGTGCGATAGCTGGTGTTTTGGGTTGGCAGTGTCCTTACTGGGTCAGGTGCCGGGCGTCTGCGCTGCCTCTTTGGGTATGGACCAGCCTGGTGTAAAGGTGCTTTCCCTGACAGGGAAGCTCCTTCGGCTGGAGGAGCAGCGATTACGATCAACACCGGGTTTCTCCCATATGGAGGAGTTTTTGCGGCAGAGAGGTCTGACAATTTCCGACCCCATGCTAGAGGGTTATTATCTCTACCGCCAGACAGGTCCGCAGCCTGTTTCCCTGTTCCTCCAGTTTCCAACGACGCAAGACGTACTGGCTTTCCTCTTAGCAGTTAGTGCCATTCAGCTCTACTCCATGGCAGTCGGACTCTGGAGGATCATGGAGGGGATCAGAGAGGGAAAGTCTTATGAATAAAGCTGAGCGGTTTCTAGCCGTGTTGCTCTTCGGAATTGCGCTCCTCGATAGTATCGCATTTTTAGCTCTGGCGTTTGTGGCGAGCTTTCGGTTAGCTCTTGCTCTCCTTGTACTAGCGTGTTTATTCTGTGTCACTGGAGGGGTGGCGCTGGGCTATGGATATGTTCGCCGCCACAATCTGGAGCAAGCAGGGCAGCTAGCAAGTGAGGCGCAGCAATCTGACAAGGGTAGGAGCCGGAGCAGCCCTCCCAGTCATTTCCTGATGTTGGGCTGGGGAATGCTCTTCGCAGCCCTTGTGCTACTTGGACTTAGCATATTTTGGTGGCATTAGATGCAAGGAGAGCCAGAGGATGGAACAGAGCGAACATCGCCTGCCGCTCTTAGAGGTTGAAAGACTCAGCAAAGCCTATGGATGTCTACAGGCTGTGGATCATATCAGCTTCCAGCTCTGGCCTGGCGAACTGGTGGCCCTGCTTGGCGAAAATGGGGCCGGCAAGACGACAACCTTACAGATGCTGGCCGGCCTACTCACTCCGAGTGAAGGAAGCATTTATCTGCGTGGGCAGCGCCTGACTGCAGATGAACTGAAGTCGCTGGTAGGCTATATGCCTGAGATGCCTGCGCTCTATCCGGGGTTGACTGGTCAGGAGTTTCTTGAATTTGTAGGCGGTCTGCGGGGCTTTTCTCGCGCCTCCTGTCGCGAGCGCGCCAGCGAATTGCTGGTGCGCTTTGGCCTGGAGGAGGTAGCACAGCGGCGCATTCGCGCCTACTCGCAGGGAATGAAGCGCCGCCTGGTGCTCTGTGCGACGCTCTTGCACCAGCCGCCACTACTACTGCTTGACGAGCCGCTCAATGGAATCGATCCCTCTGGGGTGATGCTGGTGAAGCGCGAGCTGGCCGCCTTAAGCGCCCAGGGACATGCGTTGCTTATCGCGACACATCTGCTGGATGTCGCTGAGCGTCTTTGCGGGCGGGCAATCATCCTGGGGCGAGGTCGTATTGTTGCTGATGGGAGCCTTGACGAGCTACGGGCGCGGGCCGGAGAGAGCACACTGGAGCAGATCTTTGCCAGGCTCGCACTGGCCTCCTCGGCTGAGACGGCGAAGGAAGAGAGACGGTAATGAGGAAAGAACGTCGGGAGAAGGCGAGACCAGTGGTGAGTCCGAGGCCAGGCCGCTGGCGTCATCAACTGGTGGCACTGCTGCGTCTGGAGTGGTGGCTACTACGCGCAGGCTGGCAGGAAGTGCCCTGGTGGCGGCGCATTCTTCCCTTGCTGGGCCTGCTGCCGCTGCTGGGTCCCAGTCTCTTTCTGCTGGCAGCTACGCTGCTTGTTCCCGCACTCGTGGCTAGATGGTTGCCGGCGGCGATAACTGTGGCCTTTGGACTGCTGTTGGTCTTCCAGGCCCTGCGAGCGCCAGGGCTGCTCTGGGAGGGCGACGAGCTGATCTGGTATCTGCTGGTACCTTTGCCCCGCTCATTGCTGCTGTTACGTCCGCTCTATCGTCTGCTCCGGGAGCTATTGCTGGCGACTATCATGCTCCTCTTGTTACCATCGGTAGTAGTCTGGCTGGCGCATGGCGCTGGCAGCCTCATCGGGCAGCTCTGGCTGGCCAGTGTCTATCTGCTCCTGCTCTGCTCGCTCTTGGCGCCCACAGGCCTACTGTGCTTGACCTGGTGTCTGGGGATCAGGCGGGCAAGAAGTACTGTGGCCTCGGCTGCCGTGCTGCTCTGCCTTCCGGCTCTGTTGATCGTTGGGCTGCCGCTGGGGGCCGTCCTGTGGGAGGGAGAAAGCTGGCTGGCAAGGCTGAGCGCTGGAATACTGATGCCAGCGACCCTACTACTGAGGGCGGAGGAGGGCCTCCTGAGCGGGCATCTGACGGGAGCTGATGGAATGGTCTTGCTGGGAGCCCTCTTGTTGCTGATAGCGCTAGGAGCTGGCTATGGCTGGTTGGGAGGCCATCTCTATCAAAACATCTGGGAAGGGTTGCAGGAGCAGCGCGAGAAGCGGGACCGGCGGACGGCTGCGCCGATAAAGAAGCATCCTCTTTGGGAACTGGCCTGGCACATGCCTGGTTTGCCCCCTCCCTGGGCGGCCTTGCTCGGCTATTGCTGGCGGGAAGGCTTGTGGAGCTGGGCCGATCTGCCTACCATCGTGGTCGATCTGGCCATCTCTGTTGGAATCATGGCCGGCGTCCTCCTATCGCCGGAGGGAATTCAGCTCTACCGTGATCTCTGGCCTCTTGTAGGGGTGCCCAGCCTGCTGATGGCAAGCCAGCCAATGCTGCTAGTGCTGTCCAGAGGATTGGCCAGGCGACTGCTGCAACCGCGCTGGCTCCTGCGCAGTGTGCCTGTCCGCGCCGGTGGTCTCTTTGGGGCCTTATGGTTGGCTGTCCTGCTGCCGTCATTGCTCATCTGGCTTGGCCTCGCCCTGATCGCTGGATGGCTGTTGCGTGCTTCTCTCCCGGCGATCGGCCTCTGCCTGCTAATGCTAGGGCTGGGACTGGCGGCTAACGTTGCCCTCTCGCTGATGGTGGCTGTCTTTGGCCTGGCCGATGGTGAACGACTGCTTTTCCCTATCCTTCTGCCGATGGCCATTCCAGTCATGCTCTTGTCGCTCTGCGTAACCCTGATAACTGCACTGCTCTTTATTCCGACATTACCGAAGCCCCTGCGGCAGGAAGCGGGTCTCTCCATGCTCTCTCCAGGTACAGGCATGCTACTGGGGACGCTTGCCGTTTGCCTGATCGCCAGCATGACTGCATTGGCTTCCTGGCTCGGAAGCAAGCGGTTGAATCACCTACTGAGGCGAGAGTTCATATAATCGAACAGACGTTCTGAGAAGGATGTCCGAAGTTAAAAGAAAGGCACTGCCGATGTTGGTAGCACTCATTGGACTCTGGGTATTAGTGATCAGTCTGGCTCTGTACACGATTGTCCTTGGGGGTGCACTTCTCTCCCTCCAGCGCGCGCTCCGCAATCTACAGATGGAGTTTCATGTTTCTGCCGAAGAAAGCTAGCTAGCTCTGCAGCAGCTTGGGCTATTGCTCCAGACGCTACGGCCTCGTCGAGAAACTATCTACTCACAGTCGCCGCTTCACTGGCCTGGGTGCATGAGGATAACAACTTCCCATGCATGGGGTCGGCGGAGCTGAAGCCAGTCCCTGGACAGCCACTATGGATGAACAAGGGGATCGTTATGTAAAAGGAAATTGAAAAGACGGCGCTGCGATCCAGAACTGAACTGCTACCTGAGACGAAACAGGGCGCTGGGGCTTCGCCGCTAACACGCTATGGGAATGGTAAATTTCGGAAGCTGCGAAGTTTTGGGGGTCCGACTCTGTAGACGGAAGCCGTTGTCTGAAAATTTCAATTGCGACCTTGACGGTCTGCTAACGCTCTATTATACTTAGGAGAGTATAACTAGTAATGGAGAAATTATCTAATTTAAGAGCTTTACTCTTCTGTTAGCCTGCAAGTGGTGCAGTCCAGAAAGGCAAGAGTCTCATGCCACATTCACAGATTTGGATTCAATCGCTCCTGCTGCTCTCGGCGCGGCCCTCGCCGGTAATCTCTTTGCTTGCTCAGCAAAGGATGAAGGAGGCGGGCATCCAAGAGGTGCAAAGAGTGACGGGAGCCATCAGCGAAGAGGACCCTGTGACTGGCCTGGAAGTGATCTCCATCTTTCAGCGGAGGACGGTCATGGCGTCTTCCGATAGTCCTCGTCCTCTAGCCCACTGGCCTTTGACCGTCCAGCCGCGGGCTTCGTTCCTGGAAGTGCTGGGGAACGGCTTAGTGACGACCTTTTTCCCCTACCAGGTGCATTGTGTGCTGCAGGCGGTGATCTGCGGAGAGGGGGCGGGGGAATTCTCCTGGACGCTTGACGGCCCTCTTGGAGAGGGAAGACAGGCGAGCCGTCTCATCACGTCGCGCAGGCGCCAGCTCGAGTGGAGGGCGCTGACCTACTTGCCAGCCTATCAGATGCCAAGCTCGCTCAGGATGAGCATCATCAGGGAGCCGGTGACATTTGTTGCTCCTGAGTCCGGTCTCTATCTGATTACTGCTTACCTCAATGGAGGGGAGGCATCTTATCTGCCCCTGGTGATTCTGCACGAGAGAGAGATGTGGCCGGGTCCGCCAGATATGCCGCCGGCGACGCCGCCCGGGTCTGGACTTTGACTGAGAAGAGTAGGCTGTGACTCTGGAAGGCAGGGCCAGCTACAAGGGCGAGCCAAAGGGGCCATGAGCTGGAAGCCAGCGGACGGTTCGAAGAGAGCCGTTGCGTGGTAGGCGGCAGGAGCGCGGATCTTGTGGCACGCTGAGGGAGTCTCCTGGAAATTGTGCTTTTCTGGACTAGTGAAGTGGTAGAAGAACTGGAAAAGAAGACTAGCAGAAGGACGAGTGAAAGTGCTGGCGTGCTCAGTAGGCATCTGGCATCCTTGACGTAGGCACACCTTAGCGGGTGTGCACGATAGACAATCGTCGTATGAAAGGAGTCAGACGAGATGTTGACCAGATGCCGACTGTACCTGCTAGGCGTGTTGGCCATCGTCTTTGCTCTGGGGCTGGCGCTGGCGCCAGCTGGATCTGCTCATGCCCAGGCTTTCCAACGAGTGACAGGCTCGGCTGCCCAACAGATGCCAGTTGCTAGCTATGGTTCCACATCTGGCCAAGGCTATCAGCTTGCAGTTCAAAAGGTCTTAGCAAGGACGGGGTCAACCGATCCTGGAGCTGTGCATCCGAGCATCCAGACAAGCTGCCGGACTATTGTCTTTCGGTCTCGTTCAGGTGGGATCTGTGTGACCGTGTATCTGGCATGTGCTGGCCCAGTGTGTGCCCCGTACCAGGTAGACGTTGATTTCACTCAGCAACTGTTGAATATCGTAGAGACGTATGGCACGGTCCTTGTGCCCGTGATTGTCTCGGCTATTGTTGCTGTATTCCCGGCCCTGCAACCTGTCCAGGGCGTTATAACCTCCGTTTTGAACGCTATTGTCACTCTCTTGCCTAAATATTCTCGCGATGTTTGCGGAGGTCATGGAGCAGGAGTCACTTTCGGTCTGACGTCTCCTGTGCCTTCGTTGCATTGTTACTGATCTGGAGGCAGGTCAGTGAGGACTTTTTCCCTGCTGCTACCCAGGCAGCAGGGAAAAAGTGTGCTTCCTCTTGCGTCACGCCGGCCTGCCTGACGCTTCTGGACCCGGCTCGCCGAAGAGGAAAAGGAGAACTGAGATGCTGCTTAAACTCCCAAGGATTACGAAGAAGGAGAAACGTTTTCATTTCTCTTTCGAAATCTCTGAAGATTTTGAAAAAGGTTGCTGGATAGGAACTTTGCTGTTCGTTAGTCTTTTTTGGATTGCCTATGTCCTATAT
>NZ_JADGHT010000188.1 GCF_019683755.1 Thermogemmatispora sp.
GACATGGAGAGAGCCTTTCCCGGACCCGATAGCCCAAAGCAGGATCCCTCGCGCGGAGCAGATGACCCGCTCTATCTACAGGAGCATTCTGAGCGCTCAGCGCGCATCGTGGGCGACTTTTTGCGCGAGCACCAGGCCCCGGCCAACCTGATAGAGGAGGTAATGGCCCTGATCCGCGTGCACGAGATAGGAGGATGGCCCGAAGCCGATTGGGTTCAGGCGGCGGACAGCCTCAGTTTCCTGGAGGTCAACGTCCAGCCCTTTCTTGACATGATGAGCAGTACCCGGGCTGGCTGGACACCTGAAGCTGTCCACGCTAAGTTTTCCTGGATGTACTCGCGGATACGGCTGCCAGAGGCCCGCCAGTTGGCCACACCACTCTATCAGCACGCTCTAGAGAAGCTTCGTCTGCAGGCAGAGCGCTTGAAGCTCCCAGGGGGGCCCAGGCCCTCCCTGCAAGCGCAAGGGCAAGAGTAAAATAAAAGTGCCGCTCCAGCATCTTAGAACGCATGGGTCTTCCCCTTGGGGTACTTTGGCCAAAAAAGCGGTCGGAAGAGCGCAGCAGATGAAGTCCCCTGCCCGGAGCAAGTGTCTCTCCTGCGGCGCTTATTTCCCGTCCTTGCTCCATAGATATATTTGTATCTATTATTATAAGGTAACTGGAAAGAATGAGACAGACAGCAGTGGATGATACCGGGCGACGTCAGCAGGTAGATGCATTAGAGAGATGGCGCTCGATCTTGCTTATCATCATCCTGGGATCGCTCTCGGCCTTTGGCCCACTTTCGCTAGACATGTATCTGCCGGCGCTGCCTCTGCTCAGCCAGGACCTGGGAGCGAACGCCTCGGAGGCCCAGCTCACCCTGAGCGCCTGTCTTGTAGGGCTCGCTCTTGGGCAGCTATTGGCGGGTCCGCTAAGCGACAGCCTTGGGCGGCGACGGCCCCTGCTGATAGGGCTACTTATCTACATCCTCGCCTCGCTCTGCTGTGCTGTGGTCCCATCAATCACCCTTCTGATTGGCCTGAGACTCATCCAAGGGATGGCAGGAGCTGCAGGTATTGTCATCGCCCGCGCTACTGTGAGAGACAAATACAGCGGCATCCTCATGGCCCGCTTCTTCTCCATGCTGATGCTCGTTAGTGGGATTGCTCCCATAGCGGCCCCACTCATCGGTGGTTTCTTGCTGCGCCTCACAACCTGGCGCGGTATCTTCCTCTTTCTCACCCTGCTCGTTGTCCTGATCTGGATAGCGGCCCTGCTGGGGCTACCGGAGAGCCTGCCGCCGGAGCGACGGCAAAGCGGCAAGCTAGGGACAACTCTAGGCACTTTTCGCCGTCTACTCACCGACAAAGCCTTCCTGAGCTATGCACTCTCCTGTGGTCTTTCAGCGGCGGCCATGTTTGCCTACATCTCTGGCTCTCCCTTCGTCACCCAGGATATCTATGGCCTCTCGCCCCAAGCCTTCAGCCTGGTCTTTGGCACCAATGCCCTGGGCATTGCCATTATGGGCCAGATCAATGGGCGTCTCGTTGGACGCATAGCACCGCGCAAACTCCTGGCCGGGGCCTTAACCGCCGTGGCGCTTGGCAGCGGCGGCCTCTTCTTAGCCGTCATCGGTGGCGTTGGCTTGATTGGCATTCTGCCCGCCCTCTTCGTTGTCGTCGCCAGTCAGGGCATGGTCTTCCCCAATGCAGCCACCCTGGCCCTGACTGATCATCCCCGCGAAGCTGGCAGCGCCGCGGCTCTCGTTGGTCTACTCCAATTCGTTCTTGGCGCCATTGCCTCACCGCTGGTCGGCATCGCCGGCTCTCAGACGGCTGTACCAATGGCGAGCATCATCGGAGTGCTTGGCCTCTCGGCTCTTCTCACCTTCTGGCTCCTTGGACGGAGGCAGCCTTTCCAGGCCGCTTCCTCCCTTGGCACTGAAATCGAACGCCTGGAGGGCCACTGATCTGCTCTCGCTCTGGTCTAGTGGGGCCCAGGCTTGTCAGTCGGAGCACTGCAGAACGGCCGCCAGGCCAGGTAACCTGGTAAAAAGGTCCCAAAAAAAGATGGGATCAGACAGGCGCTCTAGACATTACCTGGCCAGGGGCCGGATACCTCTAGCCCGGTCCTGGACAGGCCTGCTCTGATCCCATCTTCGCCTCTTATGCAGCGTTATCAATCTCTCTCTATGGTGACTACGCTAGCTATGCCTGACGCGAGCGTCTTGAAGGATCAAGACAGCAATAGAGGCTTTGAGCGTGGCAGCAGCTCTGGCGATCCTTCTCTGACTCGAACTGGATGGTGGCATGATCGATATGATACTTCTCCGTCAGCATCTGGGTCAGTGCCCGCCGAATCGAAGCACTACGGGCCGGCGTTCCATCATCGATAGTGGCATGGCAGGCCAGGGCGGGCATGCCACTGGCGATCGTCCAGACATGGAGATCGTGCACTTCTCGGACCCCCTCAACCTGAAGCATATCGTGAGCCAGTTGAGTGACCGAGAGACCTCGCGGGGCCGCCTCCAGCAGGATATCGGTCGCCTCCTGAACAACCTGCCAGGCTCCAAAGGCCAGCAGCAGGGCAATACCCACGGACAGCAGCGGGTCAACTGCGCTCCAGCCGGTCAGAAGCAGCACCAGGCCACCGGCGATTACTGCCAGCGAGGCCCCCACATCGCCGAGTACGTGCAGTAAGGCGGCGCGCGTATTCAGATTGTGCTGACTCTGGCGCTGAAGCACCACGCTGATAAAGAGATTGATAGCGATGGCGATCAGCGGCGTCACGAACATCGCCAATGGCTGCACCTCAGCCGGGTGGCGAAGGCGCCCAATGGCTTCGACCAGGATAAGCACCGCGATGGCGATGAGCGTCACTGCGTTGATCAGTGCGGCCAGAATGCCTACGCGGTGGTAGCCGAAAGTACGGCGCGCATTGGCGGGACGTTCCGCCTGTACTGCCGCAAACCAGGCCAGGCCGAGCGCAAAGAGGTCCGTCACCACGTGACCAGCCTCCGAGAAGAGCGCCAGCGAGTTAGCCAGCAAGCCGCCAACAAGCTGACTCAACAGAATGACCGTCGTCAACAGAAAGGCCAGACGGAGGCTCCGCCGCGGCAGATCATGAGCATGGGCATGGGCGTGAGCATCATAGCCGTGCTGAGAGTGGCGCTCTGGGTGGCCCTGCCCACTTGCGCTGTGCGCAGGCATCTTTTCTTTCATAGCAGACTCTTCACCATGACCAGTATGCATAGTTATGCGGATACCTCCACCGCCTCGGAGACAGCGGCTGGCCCGCCCGCCGGCTCGCTCGCGTGAGCCAGACCCAGCTCAAGCAATTGTCGTACATGGTCATCAACCAGACGATAGTAGACCACCCGCCCGACCTTGCGCAAACCCACGATCCCTTGAGTGCGCAGCACCCGGAGCTGGTGAGAGATCGTCGTGTCATCACGACCAAGACCGGCGGCCAGGTCACAGACGCAAAGCTCACCCGCCGGTGCATGCAGCAGCGCAAAGAGCACCTGCAGGCGCGTCGGATCGTTGAGAACGGCAAAGAGCGCTGCTGTGCGCGTGGCGCTCTCTAACGGCAGCAGACTTTGACGCACGGCCTCCACCTGCTCTGGATGAATGGCCCGCACCTGACAGAGATCCGTTTCCTCTGCACGCCTGCTTGCCGTACGCGCTCGTGGACGGGTGGTCATCGCGGCTTGCTCCTTTCGTATTCGAAAACCTGTACAGCTATGCAGCTTTCTTCTCTTACTACTATAACATCGATGCCGCTTGCTTGCAATCCGCGCAGAGGGACGCCTGAACCTGTACAGGACTGAAGGGCCATGCTATCGTAGAAGCTGGCCGACCTAGTGGCTGGACCCTCTAGCCGCTTGAGTGACGGCTGACTGACCTGACTGACCGGCCAGGTGGGGCCATGCGCTGCCGTGGCTCCGTCCTGAGAACAACAGAGAAAGAGCTGATCCTCACGATGCAGTTGTCGATAGTTGCGCACAAGCTGGCCATTTGTCGTCTTGCCCCTGGTGATCCCCTGCCGGCCTGGCTCTCGACTGCTGACCGGCCACTGTCGTCTTTGCTGACGCTCACCTGGACCGCCGATGAGTTGTCTGTGGTGTGTCCTCAAGAGTGGGTTCCCAAAGGGGTGACCTGTGCGCCAGATTGGGCCGCACTGAAGGTCGTAGGCCCCCTCGACTTTGCTTTGACTGGAATTCTCGCCGCGCTGCTCAACCCGCTGGCTAGCGCTGGCATCCCAGTCTTTGCCCTTTCAACCTACGATACAGACTATCTTTTAGTCCGCGAGCCGCAGCTAGCAGCCGCCCAAACCGTTCTCCTGGCTCACGGTCACCAATTCTTATAGCCAAGATACCTGGTGGCCAGAGAGGAATCTCAACTAGGGGGATTCCCCTGGCTGACAGGAGAGAGATTGAAACTAACAGAGCGGTAAGCCCGTGATTGACTCAGATGCTATAGAAGCGAGCATCCAGGGAAAGCCGGAAGGGGCCGGCTTCAGCAAGGAGGTGAAAGTTATCATGACCATCAGCCTGGAGCAACTGATCATCTGGGTCATCATTGCAGCTATTGTCGGCGTGGTAGGGGAATTCATCGCGCGTCGTCACGCCCCTGGCGGCATCATCGGCGCCATTCTTCTGGGACTGCTAGCCATCTTTCTGGTCGATGGCGTCTTACACTGGCATATTAGCGGCGAACCCTATCTAAACGGCGTCCCGCTGGTCACATCGGTGCTGGCTGCGGCAGTTTTAGTCTTCATCTGGAGCGCCTTCGCCTATCGGCGTCTCTCTCCCTACTATTACCGTCGCGGGGGCTATGCCCAGCGGCCACGGCGCTGGTGGCGCGGCTAAAGACGCCAAGAAAGGGTAGCCTTGGCAGCGACGCGCTTGCCCCTGATTCATGAGCAAACAGCGAAGGCCACAAGCAAAGAAGATCGCAAGGAATGGAGGAGGGCGCTCGGACCTGTTCCCAGAACGAGCATACGAGCCAGCCCTCCTCTATCTCTTGGCCTCAAGCTGGGGCTAGCGGCGCAGGCGCGAGCGCTGCAAAGAAGCCTCTCCCAGCCGTCCCGCCAGCAACAGCGAGCTGAAGCCAGCCACTGCCAGCACCTGCTGAGCCGCCAATGGCTGGCCCTGTCCCGATCTCCTCGTCCGCCCGCCCTCAGTGCTCCGAGCGGGAGCGGCCATCCCAAAGCCGAAGCCTGGAGAGACCTCTCCGCCGTGGGCAGCCTCCGACAGGCCACGCAGCTCTGCCGCCACCAGTTCCAACAGCTCGGCTACCTCCAGATCAAGGGCCGCTGCCACGCTCTCCAGCACACGAGCCGAAGGATATTTCTGCCCGCGCTCAATTTCTCCTACGTAAATCTCCGACAATCCTGCGCGTTCACCCAGCTCGCGCATCGTCAGTCGCCGCTGCTGGCGCTCCCGGCGAATCACTTTCCCCAAGGTCTCCTGAAGATCAGCCATCCCCACGCTCCTTTCTGCTCTCCTTATTGCCCGGTTTTCAGAGAGTCTCTCCTCTCTGCCGCCTGCGACAGCTATGCTCATAGCATAGCCTGGCTGGCAGCTATGCTAACAGCATCACTGTTTGCTATCACTATATCCCCCCACTTTGCTATATTCAAGGTGTGCTCTCCTAGTCCCCTTGCCATCTGCCGGGGCGGGAGAAGGGCGAAAACGCGCGAATTCCAGAACGCACCGCAAAGCGGAGAAAGGAGCGTATTCATGTTGCCACATCCCTTGTTCCCATTCCTATCATCCACACAAGAGGATATCCAGTCAATTCCCCACATCCCGATTGTCTACGAAGAGCAGCAGTCGGAGCCTGTGCGCTGGGAGTATCGCCTCATTAGCCTGGAGCCAGGCAGAGAGCCGCTGCTCTCTGAAGAGCACCTGACCAAGCTGGGACAAGAGGGCTGGCTGCTACAGGCGATCGTTGACGAACGCGCCAGCGGCAGCGGCTTCCAGGTGCACTACTACTTTGTGCGCCGTCTCCTGGGACCTGGACAAGCACTAGAAGAAAAAGAATAGGAAGATGATTGTTAATGAGATATAAAGAAGTGAAGAAAGACGGGCAAGGAAAGGAAAAGAAAAGGAGGAATAGATATGAGTAGTGCTCTCTACGTACCCACCATCATCGAAGCCACGGGACGCGGTGAGCGTGCCTATGACCTCTACTCGCGTCTGCTTAAAGAGCGCATCATTCTCATTAATGGCCCCATTGAGGAGCAAATGGCGGGACTGGTCATTGCTCAGCTCCTCTTCCTAGCTGCCGAGAGCAGCGAGCGAGAAATCAACCTCTACATCAGCTCGCCGGGCGGTGTCATCACCGCCGGCCTGGGCATCTACGATACAATGCGCATGCTGCCCTGCCCCATCGCCACGACCTGCGTCGGCTACGCCGCCAGCTTTGGGACCATTCTGCTCATGGCAGGGGATCGCGGTCGGCGCCGTGCGTTGCCGCATGCGCGCATCCACCTCCATCAGCCGTGGACTGCCAGCGGCGTCAGCGGCCAAGCCAGCGATATCGAGATCCACGCCCGTGAGATGTTGCGCACCCGCGATATACTCAATGAAATCATCCAACTGCACACTGGCCAGCCGCTGGAGCGCATTAAACGCGACACCGATCGCGACTTTTTCCTGAGCGCCGCCGAGGCAGTTGAATATGGCATCATCGATGAAGTGCTGGAGCCACCTCTCAAAGAGCTAAAAGACTAGTCGTGCTCTCAGAGAGGTTCGATGCGCACATAATCGAGATCCAACCACTGACGACCCGTCGCGAGCGTGCCAAAGCGCAAAGTGCCGCGCGGCGTTGCGATCGCGTACTGGTTATCTACCCAGGCCACGAAGCCTAAGGGGCGCCTCGGGGGCGCGAGAGCGGTAAAGAGAAGGTTGCCATCGACGAAGAAACGAGCCTGGGTCGGCAGCCACTCAAGTGCGTAGGTGTGCCAGTCGGTGAGCGTAACCTCCTCTAGAAGACGCTCCTGAGCACCGGTCAGGCGTTGTAGCCAGCGCGCCGCCGGGCGCAGCTCGCCGCTGAGACGCCCCCAGAGGGCAGCCAGGGCTGTGGGCAGGACCGCCGCCACAAAACCCGGGCGCAGCGCGTGCACCACCTGCGCCTTCCAGCCCCAGCCCGGCACACCCGGCACCAGAGCCATATTTGAAGGCGGCGAGGCATAAAAGAACCAAACCGCCTCGGGAAGCATGAGCACATCGCCGCGCAACGAAAACGGGTAATTCCAAAAACCGAAACCGGCGGTTCCACGCAATCGACCAGGCGTCTCTGCTGTGCTGGCCAGTGTCGCCGCCGCATGGGAGAAGCAGGCCCGTATCTCCATGCGAAGCGGAGGATGCCAGGGGAAGGCATGACGCGGCAGCTCCCCATAGTCATCGATCTGCGCGTCACTGTACTCCCCCTCGCGGCTGGCCTCTAGCTCCAGACGCAGGCGCGATTGCTCCACACTCAAACGCCCACCCCCTAGACAGGTGCGTCGCCAGCGCGCATCAAGTTCACTGCCTTCTCGTGCCCTTGTCTCAAAATCGTCAAACATAGACGATCTTCTATTCTGCGCTCCCTTCAATTGAGCCGGAGCGATAGCTCGAGTAGCTCATCTTCTAGCTCTTGCCAGACCAGTTGCTCTGCCTGCAGATTATTGAGCGAGCGGCCTGAGCGAGTGGCCTCCATCATGACCTCCGAGACGCGGCGGCGGAACTTCATAAAATACTTGCGCTGGATGCTTTGATCTGGCATGACCCGCAATTCGATATCTTTAGGATCATAGAACTCCTGGGGGTCGAAGGCCAGCGCCAGCAAATCGGCATAATGCTGGATCAGTGTCAGGCGGGCCTGAGAGAGGAAATAGTAGGGCTGGGTGCTTGAAACCAGGAAACAGCCGGCGACGCGCCCAGCATAGAGAATCGGATGGGCAGCGGCGCTGCGCTCGTGAGGATCGCGGTGGGCGGGGATCAGCGAATGTTCCTCATCGATGTTCTGGATCGCATTCGGGCGGCAAGAACTCACCACATAGCCCGAGAGCGACTCAGCACTCAAGAACATGGCCTTATGCTCCAGCTCGCCCCCCCAGGGATGTGTCCCCAGACCGAGCCACTCGCGGAGACTACGGATTTTCCCATCTTTGGGAGGCATGCAGCGCACCACGCGCACAGCCATGCCCAGATGATCGGGGTCGAGCTGTCCCAGCGCCTGCTGAAGAATCAGATTGCTCAGCGACCAATAGCGCATGGCCTCGGTCGTTGTTGCGCGGGCGCGGAAGATGCGCGCATAGAAAGCGGCAGGAATCTCCTGGGACGAGTCATCGGAAGGCGCTGCCACAAAATCCTCAAACTCGGCCTGAATAAGCTCCTGCAGCTGCTCGCGGTATTGAGGTAACGCCTTGAGCAGCAGGCGAAGATTCTGAGGCCGGGGGTCGGAAGTGCCAGAAACCCAGCGATTCAGCGTCGTGGGGGTCACTCCCAATTCCTCGGCTAGGCGCTGTCTCTCGTGGCTATCTGTGATGATGGTTCCTAGCAGTTCGCGCCAGGTACGTGGTTCGTCCATAGCATATTGCCTTGCTGCTGAATTGGCTCTTGCTCCGATCTTCCGTCATGATAACAGCTTAGCGCCCGACCGTCAACTCTTCTGCCGCCTGCGCCTGTGGCTCCCCGCCTGTTGCTTGACCGAAGGCTCCTGGCCCCATTCTAGCCCGTCAAGAAGGTGCTCTTCAGCCTCGCAGGGAAGACAAGCCATCTTTTCTGGTTCTGTCCCGCTTGCCCTCCTCGAGAAATGGCAGTACAATAGAAGCAAAGTGTCTAGGGGTGTCTATTCTTGAATGGTTGTCTCTCTGACCAGCCGTTGCAGCCGCCTGACTGATCCTCTGCCCTTCTGATTTCCCGCCC
>NZ_JADGHT010000189.1 GCF_019683755.1 Thermogemmatispora sp.
TCCATCAAGTCGTCCCATCGTATACTCCTTTTCGCAATGTGGTGAAGGCGACGTTGATACAGGTTACATTAAGTATAGTATATCTTTAGCGATCACCTTCGCAAAGGGACGGCTCGCCCTCTTCGCTGGTTTTGCGCCAGCACCCAGGCCGCCAGACGCTTCTTGCCTGAGATGGACAATGGCGAGAGAGGCAGAGAGAAAACCAGCCAGCCAGAGAAGAAAGGGCTAGTCTGTGTGGTGCCTGGGAGGCCTGCCCACCCTAGCGCTCAAGCTGCTCTTGCTCCGTAGGACGCCTGGCCGCTGTTCGCTGCGCCTCCAGGCATGTCACTCCTTTCGGGCCAACAAAGGCACTGTGACGGGTGCCCGCCGGCAGGATCATGCAATCCCCCGGCTCCAGATCAATAATCCCCTCGGGACCTGGCGTGTCAGGCAGGACAAAGCGAATGGAGCCACGCAGACAGTAGAGCACTTTGTCATAGCTGTGGCTGTGTACCGCATAGGTATCGCCCGGCCCATTGGACCAACTGTAAGATGCTAATCCTTGCTCTTGCATCTTTCGTCTGATCTCTTGTTCATCAGGAGGATTTGATCCTTGCCAACGAATTACTTGCATAGGCTATCCCTCACTTCTTGATAGTAAGCTGGCACGATTATCCCAGCTAATCGTATTTTCAGCAGTATAGGACGAATTTGTAAATAGCCGATAATGGACTGCTAAAAGCTCTGTTAATAGAGATGAGCTAGTCAGGGAAGGTTAGCAAGAGGGGGGCGTCGCACCTGACCGGCAGCCTGGCCGATGCAGGCCTGAGCTGAGCGGCGCGGGGCTGCTTTGGGGAGAAAAGGGGATAGCTTCCACCTGCAGATAGCAACAAAAGGTCTGCTCTCCTCGATTGAGCGAGAGCAGACCCCAGGGTTAGCGACCCAGGCTATCGCTGGTCCGCGAGCGAGCGGACCAGCGGCCTGATCGGAGAGAGCTAGGGCTGACGCTCTTCTTTGGCCTCTTTGGCCTTTTCACTGGCATGCTGGGCGGCCTCCTTGACCTGCTCGGCAGCCTCGTGCAGCTTCTCGCCCACCTTGCCAAGCAGTCCCTGGGCCTTGCCCTCAACCTTATCAGCCTTGCCCTCGGCCTGCAACTGCTCATTGCCAGTGAGGTTCCCCAGCGACTCTTTCAGACCACCCTGAGCCTCTTTGGCCTTACCTTCGAGTTCATCTTTATTCATCGTCGTGTTTCCTTCCCTTCTTGACTTAGGTACCAACTTCACTTGTCTATCTCGCTTGGGCGGGCGCAAGCACGCTGGCGTGAGGGCGCCAGCGTGCCCTGCATGACTGCTCGTCTGGCCTATGAGCACCTGGCACGGTCAGCCTTGTTAGCGGTCGCGATAATGCGGATGGCGCGCCGAGGCCACCCACGTACCAGCGAGGCAAACCAGTGCTCCCCCCAGACCCCACAGCAGACACCAGAGCACCTCGAGCACCGCGGTGCCGGCGTCCAGCGTGGCAGTACCAGTTAGATTGCCCGGATAGGCAGGAATAAAGCTGGTCGGCCAGAGAAGCAGCGAGTAGACGATGCCTCCTACAGCCCCCGCCAGGAAGCCCAGGCGCCGACGTACAGCGATTCGCCCAAGGATGAGACCACCAACAAAAGCGACGATTAGCGCCACCAACCAGGTGATTCCATAGATGGCGGCCAGCAGCAACGCTACTCGCACGGTGAGCGCATCGCGCAGCACCTGGCGATGAGCCTCATTGAAGAGGCCGGCATTCACCAGGACAAGGACAATGGTGACCAGGGCGACGAGGACGCCCATAATCAGGCCAGTAATGAGCGCATAGCGCGCTCCCCGCTCAGGCAGTCGCGCTGGCTCCCGGGCCGGCGCGGCCTCCGACCTCTGGGCACTTGTCCCTGACGTTGCTTGCGTCGGCACGACGCGCATGGTTTCCGGCTCGGAGATCAGACCTTCTCGCCGTGAGACCCCGGCCTGCTCCGTTGGCCTATCCGCTTCTTTCCCCGTCGAGCGGAGTTGATGAACATCTTCCATGATGGCACTCGCTTTCTCTGACCCGTCAGCGATCGGAGTAGCCGGTTGCTGTTCCTGACAACTGTGGACCGCCTTGTAGGCCTTGCCCGTCGGGAGAGAGCAGCCTCCTTCACAGTCATGGTGGCAAGGCTAAGCTCTTACGGTCCGAGTAAAAACACGAGAGAGCCAGTGGTAGGGTTTCAATCCTGAACCTCTACCGCCGCGGCTCTCGTTCTCCACCTCTCAGGTAGACAGCCCAGGCTATGAGGCGAGTGGACCAGCGTGGGAAAGACCCTTAACTTTATTGACAGCCCTTGAAAGGGATACCCATAATAGGATCAAGATCGTAGCTTGAAAGGATGGTTGCTTACAGAACAGGCAGAAGGGTATGACACCGCCGGAGCCGCTGCGTGGCGCTGAGGTCGTCCCGGGTTCGCCGGCGCTGCGCAGCACAATGAGACAACAGAGGAAGCAGACCAGGCCAGGGATACAGGCCGGGGAGGAAGGGCTATGAAGGCGTTCTTCTCACGGTTGGTAGCCCCGCGCCCAGGTCAGCAGCCGAGCGCCTTGCCATCACGTCGCTTGATCAGGGGCATATTGGCGCTCACCGTGGCCTTGCTGGGCTGCATCAATGGCCTGGTGGTCTTGCTTCCACCACACCCGGGACGCTTGGAGCTGCTGCACGATCTACTGACGACGATTGCTCTGCTCGCGCCCTTTGGGCCGGCTTTCTGGCCTTTTGTCCAGACCAGCCATACGATTGCTCTGCTGATCGGCTTTTTCCTGATCCTGCTGGCCTTCGGTCTGGCTCGCGGCAAAGAGCGCGCCTGGCAGGTGACGCTTGTCCTGTTGCCTCTATCCGCCCTGTTACACGTGCTGCGTGGCCTGGCTCTTGAGGAGGCCCTGCTCTCCTGTGCCCTTTGGGGCGTCCTGCTCCTGGCTCGTCCCTGCTTCCAGGTGGCTAGCGACCCCTGGCGCGCCCGGCAGGGCCTGGTCTTACTGGCTGTCGGGACCGTTCTGCTCCTTCTCTACGGCATCGGTGGCTACTACCTGATCGAAGGGCAGTTCTTGACCACCAGTGGCACAGGTGGGACGCTGCTAGCCCTGCTCCGTCGCATGGCTAATCTGCCGGCTCAGGAGCTACTGCCGCTGACGAGGCATGCGCGCTGGTTCCTGGACTCGTTGCCCATTCTAGCGGCGACCGCTCTGCTGACAGGCCTGGTCGCCCTCTTTCGCCCTGTTAGCGCGCGCTGGTGGCTGACGCACCAGCGGGAGCACCTGGTCCAGAGTGAGCGTCTGGCCCTTGACCTGTTGTGTCGCTACGGACAGGAGACATTGGCCTTCTTTGCACTGGACCCGGGGAACCTGCGTTTCCTGACCCCACATGGTGAGGGCCTGGTCGCCTATCGCCTGGTCAACAATGTCGCCGTGGTCCCTGGCGACCCTCTCTGTCCGCCAGCGGCACGCGAGGAGGTCAGCCGCGCCTTCCTAGAGCTATGTCAGCGTAATGGCTGGCAGGTCGCTATCTATCAGGCTCACCCTGATTTCTTACCCTACTATCGCGCCTGCGGCCTGAGCATCTTTAAAATTGGCGAGGAGGCCCTGATTGATCCACGCTGCTTCAGCCTGAGCGGCTCGGCAATGGCCAATGTACGCACCAGCAGCCGCCGGGCAGAACGCGAGGGTGTCACGCTGTGCTGGCTCGAGGAGGCCCCCCCGGCGGAGCTGTATGAGCAGATGGTCCAGCTCTCGCGCGCCTGGCTGCGGCAGAAAGGAGCACGCGAAACGGCAGAGATGGGGTTCAGCATGGGACGCCTGAGCGAGCTGCCTGCAATGGCTCAGCGAGCCTCTCTTATCGCCGCAGTGGCCGCACGTGAGGAGATAGAGGCCGGTCGGCAGGCTCTGCCGCGCCTGACACTGGGACTGGCCTTCGATCGGACCAACAGGCTTTGTGCCTTTGTCTCCTTTACTCCAATCTATGGCCTCTACGACTCCAAAAGTGGAATACGTCGTGATTGGGGCTGGGCCCTCGACCTGATGCGTCGCGCGCCCGATGCCCCCTATGGGGTGATGGAGCTGCTGCTAGTGCGCGCCATTGAGCGCTTTCGCGAGGCAGGGGCCTGGCTCGTTAGCCTGGGCCTGATTGCCGCTAGCGATACCAACCAGGAGCTGTCAGCCGGGCAGCGCGCCATTGCGAATTTCTTGCTGGAGCATGTCCATGTGCTGGAAGAGCATCGCACACTCTTCCGCTTCAAGCAGAAGTTTCAACCCCGCTGGGAGAGCCGCTACGTGGCGGCCAGCAATACGCTGGCCCTGCCACGTATCGCTCTGGCCTTGCTCAATGCTCACCAGCAGCGCTCACCGGCCTGGGAGCGTGCTCCTGGCCAGCAAAATCAGAGTCTGTTCACCTTGCATCTCTTATGAAGACATGGCAGCCTTCGGGCCTCTCTACTGATACTGACAAACGCTCGCGCCGTTCGCTGCGGGCGTTTGTCCCGCCAGTGCTCTCTTTCGTTGGGGCATTGCTTGGCGGCGCCCTACTTATCGTTGGTTTAAGCTCGGGGCTGAGCGCGCTGCTCATCGCCCTCGGACTGGATGTCCAGCGCACCCAGATGGTGACAGCCCTTTTCTGCTGCGCCGGCGCCGGCTTCTGTGGGGGCCTGGTAGGACGGCGTTTTATAGGCGCCTTGCCTGCCAGCCTCTTGCTCTTTTGCTCGGCCTACCTGGAGGACTTCATCGCAAGCGAGCTGCAGCCGGTGCGCGATCCGGGAGGACAACTTGAACCGTTGAACGTAGGAGCCTTGGTTCATACAGTGCTCATGCTACTGGCCCTGGCGTTCCTAGCGGCCTTTGCCGGCTGCGCCATCGGCGAGGCGCTAGCCCGGGCCTTGTTTGATCCTGTCGCCCAGGCCTGGCAGCTCCTACGCGCTCCCCAGCGCCTCGCCATCCTGTGGAAAACGGCACCGCCGCCGCAGCCCGGGCTAGCGCCGTCCACGGCGATTGTCCCTCCTGATCAGCCCCAATTCCATCCCCTGGCCTTCGCAGGGTCCTGGCTCCTGGCCGTCCTGCTGGTGACCTCGCTGGTACTGGCCACCGGCTCAGGCGACCTGTTCCTCTTTGCCCCTGACACCGGTATTCACACCCCGCCGGTCATTCGGACCGCTGCCGGGCGCCCAAATAAGGGCACAGTGGTCAAAGATAGCTTTGCCAGTCCCTCCCTCCACGGTCAGCGGCGCTCATTTCTGGTCTACCTACCGCCCTCCTACAATACGCCTGCCGCTCAACAGCGGCGCTACCCGGTGCTCTACCTGCTGCACGGCTCTCCTGGCAAGATGGTTGACTGGATTACTGGCGGCAAAGCCGAGCAATCCGCCGATACGCTCATTGACCTGGGGAAGATCCCCGAGCTGATTATGGTTTTTCCTGATGGAAATGGGCGCCCTGGAGCAACCAGCGAATGGGGCAATAGTAGCGACAGACAGCAACTGCTAGAGAACTACGTCGCCATCGATCTGGTCCAGTATATCGACAGCCACTATCGAACGATCCCTGCCCCGGCGGATCGCGCTATCGGCGGCAACTCAATGGGCGGCTTTGGTGCGACCAATATTGCTATTCACCATCCCGACGTCTTCGGCTTCGTCATTTCTCTGGGTGGCTACTATCGTGCTGAGGGCCCCATCTGGGGAAGCAATCCGGCCTACCGCCGTGCCAATAGTCCGCTCTACACGATCGCCAGCAATCGTCGCAGCCAGCAATTGGCCTTTTTCCTGGGAGCGGCTACCCGCGACCAGCCTTACTATAGCGACACACTGCAGTTCGCCCAAGTGCTCAAACAGCACCACGTACGCTATACGCTTGATATCGAAAAAGGCTATCACTCGTGGCATGTCTGGGAAACCCAGCTCTATCATGCCTTGCTCTGGCTTCACTGGGGTCAGACAAGCGCCTCTTAGTCAGGCAGCCTGCTAGGAGAAACGGGTGACCGCTGGGCGGCGGATTCTCAGAGATTCGCCGCACCAGCTTGCCGATTCCGCCATCAGCGTGCTATACTCTGACAAGACATGATGCTTTGTCCTGTTTGTGTGATCCCCGTGACCGCACTCCTTTTTCAGCTCCAGTATCGGGCACAGCGGTGGTACCGCCATGCCTCCCATCTGGAGCATCGCGGCTCAACGGGTCAAGGAGGTGAGGGACATGGACGCTGGCCCAAGTAGTAGTAGGCGTGTAGCTCTTACATGCCTGCTCGCGGGTAAGTGTTTGTCACCTCATCGAGTAGGGGGGATCTAGCCTTTGCCCGACGACGTACACTGGCGCTTGGTCTCATCGCTCATTCTCTTGTTCTAGAGCGCAACTAGTCAGTTACTCATCGTCCCCTCCGTATCACCACCTTACTCGATGAGCGTGATCCTCTGCCAGCGGTCAGCCGCTATCGAGTAAACACTTCCCGCCTGCCAGTCTGTCCTACCTGTCCTTTTTGCTAAGGGTGCCCCTGTACGCATGGGTTTCCCGCTGCGTCTTCATCAGCACTGACCGGGCCTGATGCCCGGGCGAAGGTGATGTCTGTCTTTGACGGCTGTCCGGCTCGTCCACGCATCAGTCGCTAGACGCTTGACGAGCTGCGTGCTGACCCGCCGCCAGTCAGACGTGCCTGCGCCCGGCTTCTGCCCACCATGCACCCGGTCAGGCTGAGATCTCTGCGTTCGCAAGCACACAAACGAGTTGGGAACTCCTCTCGCTCAACCACGCCGCTGTGGCCGAGCGACCGGCCTGTATTGTCCATTGAGCAGACGAGGAAAGGTGGTGATACCCTTGATCTACTTGAGCACGCTGCTGCGTCAGAGTGTCCATGATAGCGAGGGACGGCGCCTAGGTATACTCTTTGACCTTTATGTCTCGCCGCGCGAGACCTTTCCCTGTGTGACGGCGCTGGTGGTGCGTTCACCGTTGAATACTAATACGCTGGTGGTGCCCTGGTCTCAGGTCCACAGCATTGAAGAGACTCCCATCACCCTAAAGGTTCGTCAGGACGAGATCACTCCCTACACACCTCAACCCGATGAGCTGCTGCTCAAGCGCGACATTCTGGATAAGCAGATTGTCGATACCCAGGGCGTGCGTGTGGTCAAAGTCAACGATCTGAAACTGGCCCAGATCAAGGGAACAGCGCGCCTGATCGGCGTCGATATCGGCGCCAGCGGCCTGCTGCGCCGACTGGGGCTGCTGGCCCCGCTCGAGCTGTTGAGCCGGGTGCTGCCACTGCGGCTGGAGGACCGTACCATTACCTGGAACTATGTAGAGCCAATCCAGGTGGTTCATGCTGGCACCAGCGAGCAGCTTGCCCCTGCCCTGGCCGGCGCTGGTGTAGGAAGCAGCGCCACGGTCGCGACGGGCGGCGTCGTGCCGCAGGTCCAGTTGAGCGTCAGCCGCACCAAGCTGGCAGACCTTCACCCGGCGGATATCGCTGATATCCTGGAGCAACTTGATGCCCAAGAAGCCGGTGCCATGCTGGAGCGCCTGGATACCGAAACGGCTGCTGATACGCTCAGTGAGGTTGAGCTCCCGCTGCAGGCCGAGATTATCAGCGGCCTCGATTCAGAGCACGCTGCACGCCTCCTGGCCGCTCTGGCTCCCGACGATGTGGCCGATGTCTTGGCCGAGATGCCACGCGAGGAGGCCGAACGCCTGCTGAATCTGCTGCCCGCTGAGGCGGCTCGCCAGGTACGCGAACTGCTTCACTACGGGAAACAGACCGCCGGCGGCCTAATGACAACCCGCGTGCTCGGCCTGCCGCAACACTGGACGGTTGAAGAGACACTGGCTTACCTGCGCCGCCATGCCGATCATCTCGAGACCATCTACTATCTCTATGTGGTTGATGATGCACAGCATCTGGTCGGCGTGGTCTCGCTACGGAGCCTGGTGACCGCCGATCCGCAAACGCGTCTGCAGGATCTACTCAATCCCGATGTCATCCATGTCCATACCGATACCGATCAGGAAGAGGTAGCGCGCCTGATCTCGCATTATGACTTGTTGGCTCTCCCCGTCCTCGATGAAGAGGGCCGATTGGTCGGCCTGATCACCGTCGACGATGTGATCGATGTCATCCGCGAGGAGCAGGCCGAAGACCTCTCAGAGATCGCCGGCACCAGCGTCGAGGAGTTTACGGCTGAGGAGGAGCCGCTTTCCTGGCGCGCCGTGCTGGGACGCGCGACCTGGTTAGCGGTGAATGTGGCAGCGGGCGCTCTCCTGGCGCTGCTCTTGAATGGTTTGCTGGGACCGGTCTTGCGCGCCGGCGCTCGCGCCGCTCAGGACCCGGCTACTCTTAGTGGTCTTTTGCGCGCTCTTCATTCACCTACTACGCTCAGCGGCATGGTCTCGCTGCTGCCAATGCTCTTGCTCACTAGCGGTAGTGTAGGCTCACAGGCGCTCGGTGTGACTGGCTGGCAGTTGCGTTCACAACGCGGACGCGATTTCTGGCGCGGCTTTTTCCGCGAGCTGCAGCTAGGGACCGCCGGCGGCGTGCTGGCCAGTGTCTGTGTGGCCGCCCTGAGCTGGGTCCTTTTCGGGTCACCTCTGTTGGCGCTGGCAATGGGCTTCGGTCTGGGCCTGACGCTCTTGCTGGCGGCCATTCTGGGCCTGGTGCTGCCAACGCTCTTCTATCGCCTGCACCTGCGCGGCAGTTTGCTCAATGCACCGTTACTCGATCCCCTCATTGCCGTGCTGAGCGTCTGCGCCTTTCTGGGTATCACTTTGCCTTTGTTAACTGGCCCTCTCTATGCAGGCTGAATCTGGTTCCAGGGATGGCGGGTCGCGCTTCTGCCGCTCTCTCTTGATCAAGCGACCCGCCCCTGCTCGCCCCGTTGTTC
>NZ_JADGHT010000010.1 GCF_019683755.1 Thermogemmatispora sp.
TACTGCTAGCATCGTCAGTCCGCCCGCACCAGGGCCTTGCTACTTCCTGCTGTCACGGCCATCGCCAGATTGTTCTGGCCTCACTTTGAGCTGGGTGTTGGTATTGACACTATCTGCCTTCCAAGGAGGTTGAATGGTCTCTTACATCTTAGTCCCCATCGTCGTGGGACTTCTTGCCGTGCTGTTTGCGGCCTTCCTGATCAACGACGTGCTGCGGAGAGATACAGGTACGCCTTCAATGCAGAAGATCGCGAATGCCATCTTCTCCGGCGCAACCGCCTTTCTCAACAGGCAGTATCGCACGATCGCATTGTTGGCGATTGTTGCTGCTGTCTTAGTTGCAGCCGCCCTGGCGCTCCTTGGCCAGGGAACAGCGGCTGATCGGTTCAATCTGGCCTGGCACACCGCTCTCGCTTTCTTGGTGGGAGCGCTCTGCTCTGGTATCTCGGGCTATACAGGCATGTATGTTGCCGTGAAGTCCAATAGCCGCACCGCCAGTGCAGCGCGTCGCAGCCTGGGCGAAGCCCTGGTTGTGGCCCTGCGTGGGGGGGCCGTTTCTGGCTTCCTGGTGGTGGCGCTTTCGATACTGGGTGTCTCTTTGCTCTTCACCTTGTTTGGCGGCCTGTCCAGCCCGGCCACAACGCCGTCGCTGATCGTTGGCTTCGGCTTCGGCGCTAGCTTTGTGGCCCTCTTTGCCCAGCTCGGCGGCGGTATCTATACTAAGGCTGCCGATATGGGGGCGGACTTGGTCGGCAAGGTCGAGGCGAACATTCCCGAGGACGACCCGCGCAATCCGGCTGTGGTGGCCGATTTGGTAGGCGATAATGTGGGGGACTGCGCCGGACGCGGCGCCGATCTCTTCGAGTCGACGGCTGCCGAGAATATCGGTACGATGATCTTGGGGGCTACCCTCTATCAGGCCACCGGCAACGTCGGCTGGATGCTCTTCCCGCTTGTGCTGGGCGCCTTCGGGCTGATTGCTTCGGCTATCGGTGTGCTCTCGGTTCGGGCCTCGGCTGTGATTGAACCTGAGAAGGCGGCTGGCCGCGATCCCGGCCAGATTGCTATGCAGCGCCTGAATGTCGGCTACTATATTACCTGTGCTCTCTCGCTCGTCGGGATGTTCTTGGGCAGCTATCTGCTGCTCGGACAGAGTAATATCTCGGCGAACTATGGCCTACCCGCCTGGCTCTGGTTCGCCCTGGCTGGTACGGTCGGTATCGCTTTGAGCATCGCCTTCGTCTTTATCACGCAGTACTATACCTCCGGGACCTGGCGCCCGGTGCGTGAGATCGCTGCGGCGACGCTGACCGGCCCGGCTACTACCATTATCAGCGGCATTACGGTGGGCTTTGAGTGCATCGTCCCGCCTGTGTTAGCAATCAGTGCCGCTTTGGGCCTGGCCTACTTCTTCGGCAGCCAGGTGCATATCCCGCTGGCTACGCTCGGGGCCATTAATGTCAGTGGGATCTTCGGTACGGCTGTCGCTACCGTCGGGATGCTGATGAGCTGCGCTTATATCCTGACGATGGATACCTTCGGTCCAATTACGGATAATGCCGGCGGCATCAGCGAGATGAGTGGCCAGGCTGAGTCGGTGCGAGCCATTACGGATGCGCTCGACAGCGTCGGCAATACGACGAAGGCTTTGACCAAGGGCTATGGCCTTGGCTCCGCTGCCCTGGCCGCTTTCCTGCTCTTCAGCGCCTATCTGGATGTTCTCTATGGCTTCCGTCACGATCCGTCGGTCTATCGCGTCGATCTGGCCAATTTGAGCACGTTCATCGCAGGCCTGCTTGGTCTCGCTTTGATCTTCTTCTTTAGCTCGCTGGCAATCCGCGCCGTGGGAAAGGCCGCCGGGCGTATGATCGAGGAGGTACGGCGTCAGTTCCGCGAGAATCCGCGTATTATGGCGGAGAACCCTGATGAGCGGGTCGATCCTGATTACGCGCGCTGCGTGGACATCAGCACGTCAGGCGCCCTGCGCGCGATGGTCTGGCCCGGCGCAATCGCGGTCCTGACCCCGATTGCCGTGGGCGCCATCCTCGGGCCGCAGGCGGCTGCTGGCCTTTTGATGGTAGCCACTATGGGCGGGATTGTGGTCGCGCTCTTCTTGAATAATGGCGGTGGCGCCTGGGACAATGCCAAGAAATATATCGAGGCGGGGTATCTGCGCGTCAATGTGAAAGGCGAGATTGTTCCCCCCGATGATCCTGAAGGGATCGTTCTGGGCAAGAAGAGCGAACCACATAAGGCGAGCGTGATCGGCGACACCGTTGGTGATCCTTTCAAGGACACCGCTGGCCCGTCGCTGCATGTGCTCATTAAGCTGCTCAGCACGATTACGCTGGTGCTGGCTCCCCTCTTCTACTTCCTGCATGTCTAGACCCCAGCGGATGGCTGAGGTGAAAGGAAGAGGAAGGAGAAGGAGACGATGACCGCTCGGCTCGCAAGAGACTAGAAGAGTGGGGGCAACGCGGCTAGGCTCCCCCAGCCGGCTGAGGGGGAGAAGAGGAGATAGCAGGCCAGGCCTGATTTCGCCGGGCCTTGGCTCAGCAAGGGCCAGATCCGGCCAGACATTCGGGCGCTGCTTTGCCCGGGTGTTTCCTCTGCTCTCGCCATGCGTGTGGGAAGTATCTTCGGAAGGCAGACATGGCCTGGAGAGCCTGGCCGCTCTGGTTTTTGTCGCTGACTGTGGGTTACAGATGAGTTGGATGTGAGCCTGCCTGGAGAAGAGAGCCAAAGCAAGAGGGGCGGAGGAACTCACCCTGTGAGCATACCTCCGTCCCTCTTCTTTCTCTCATTCTAGCTGTCTTTGTACGCCGGTTGGGCCAGGCGCGGAGGCGCCTCGCCTGCCGCCTGGCTTAGCATTCGCTATAGCCGCAGCTATAGCATTTACGACAGCCCTCCTCGTAGACCATCGTGTTGCAACCGCATTGCGGGCAGAGGTTGCCGGTGACGTTGAGATAGCCGAGGCGCAATGGTTCACCGCCGCTGTCGCCGCGACTCTCGCTCTGCGGCTGCTGCTGGAAAGAGGCTGGTGTGTTCGACCCGCTTTCGAGCATCTCTAGATGCAGCTCCAGCGCTCTGGCTACTGCGTCAGGGAGTGAGCGGATCTGCTGGATGCCGAAACCAACGGAGCGGCTGCCGGCAATGCCACGTAGCTGCTCGGCTACCTCGCGCATGCGATCAACCTGCGAGAGTGGACTGGGGATGCGCAGGATGAGCGAGATTAAGCGCCCCAGTGCCTCGGCCAGAGCAAGGATATCACTGCCGGCCTTGCCGACGTTGACGAAGACCTCTAGCGGGCCGTGCTCGTCACTGTTGATGGTGACGTTGACTTTGCCTTCGGGGGCACGGATCTTGCGCGTGTAGCCGTGCAGTACTTCGGGCGGGGGCTTGATCATCGGCCCGTGGCTTGCACTTTGCTCGGGCCTGCTTTCTGGAAGCGGCGACTGTTGATCCTGGCCAGCCTGTGCGCCTGGTGTGGAGTGAGCCGCCTGCGCTTGTTGCTGTGCAGGTTTCTTCTCTTCGATATGGGAGAGCACTCCGACTCGTGATCCGTCGCGCATATAGGTAATGCCTTTGCAGCCAAGCTCGTAGGCTAGCGTGTAGAGCTTTTTCACGTCTTCGACTGTATGGCTGTTGGGCGCGTTGACGGTCTTGCTGATGCTGGCATCAGTGTATTTCTGAATGGTGGCTTGGACACGTACGTGTTGCTCCGGCGTGAGATCGTTGGCGGCGACAAAGTAGTCGGGAATCGGTTCGCCCGGATGTTCGTCACGCCAGGCCTTAAAGAGCGGATGGTAGAGGATATGCTCTCCTGTGCGGTCGCGGCGCACCATAGCGAAGTCATAGACCGGCTCGATGCCAGAGCTGACACCAGCAAAGAGGCTGGTGGTGCCTGTCGGCGCCTGGGTCAGTAGTACGGCGTTGCGGATGCCTTGCTTGCGTATCTTGTCCTGGATATGCTTGGGCAGACGCTGGATAAAGCGGCCCTGCATGTATTTCTCGCGATCGAAGCGTGGGAAAGGCCCCTTTTCTGCCGCAATGTCGGTGGAGGCTTCGTAAGCCGCGTCGCGAATGGTGCGATAGATGCGCTCGATGACCGGGATGGAGCGATCGCTGCCGTACGGAATCTTCATTTTGATGAGGGCATCGGCCAGGCCCATTGTGCCTAAGCCAGTACGCCGCGTGGCCATCTGCGCCTGCCGGTTCTCTTCAATAAAGTACTCGTTGGCGTCGATGACGTTGTCAAGGAAGCGCATGGCCACGCGTGCGATCTCTGCGAGCTGCTGATAGTCCATTTCGCCATCTTTGACAAAGGCGGCCAGGTTGAGGGCACCTAGGTTGCAGACGCCCCAGGGCGGGAGAGGCTGCTCTCCGCAGTTGTGCACAACCAGGCCATTGGCGATGAAGAGGTGCATCTGCGGCTCAACAAGATCATAGACCAGCTCTTCCCCATCAGGCTCTAGACTCTCGAAGGTGGCTAAGTATTCTTCTGGCTCCTCTTGGGCAGCGCTCTGGGAGGCCTCGGCCTGGGCGAGAGCGGTATTGAGAATCTGCTGGCGACTGGCCGGCAGCAGGCCAATTTGCTCGCTGAAGCGTCGCAGGTGGCGACCGCTGATGCACAATTCTTCATCGATCGCCCGCTCCGTTGGCGCAGGGCCCAGATGCTGAGGCCGGATCTGGGAGAGAATGGCGAAGTTCAAGAGGAGTCGCTGAATGTCTTCAAGGAGCGTGCGCGAGCAGCCTCTGAGTACGAGGGCATAGCCATGCTGACGCTCGCATGTGAGTATACCCGCCAGCGAGAAGAGCATGGCCAGGAACCCTTGCTGCATGGGGCGGTTACCACGCAGGACGCTAGCGGGCAGATGGCGGTTCAGCGCTTGTTCTTCGGCAGCACTCAGGGCCTGAGCTTGAGCCAGGACGGCACTGCTGAGAGCGGTCTGAGGGGCCGGCAGACCGCTGGCTTTGAGGCTCAGCCAGGCAAGCGCTTGCCCCAGTTCAGCGCTGCCCTTTGGACCAAAGGCGCCTCCGTGTCGCAGCAGATGGAGTTGCTCGCCTGGGCGGAGATCAGCAGCCGCCTTCCAGCCAGTGGGTGTGAGGATACGGTGATCAGCCGTGAGGCGCAGACTGTAGCCTTCGCGCGTGCGCAGTCGATAGACGGGCTTGATGCCCGTGGGGAAAACCGGACTGGCCAGTCGCAGTCGACGGCTGCGCAAGGTCGCTTTGTGTTCGTTCTCGTGCCTCTTGGCAGTGGGTGCGCTGCCGGCGAGGGCCGCCACCGGCAGGCTGAGATCCTCTGAGACAATCTCTACGGGTAGTCCGTTTTGAGCCAGCTCTCTTGCAGGGATCAGGCCCTGACCAGTATAGATGAGGGTCTCGCCGGTGACACAGGGATTGACGCAGTTGATCTTTTCGTAATACCAGGTGTTCGATTCCTTGTTGCAGCGGTCCATGAAGACGACACCTGGCTCAGCAGACTCCCAGGCTGACTTACAGATCAGGTCCCAGAGATCGCGAGCCCGCACCGTCTTCTTGACCTCTCCTTGCCAGATCAGGTCCCAAGGCTCATCGTTCTTGACAGCCTGCATGAAGCGGTCGGAAATGCAGACTGAGAGATTAGCATGCTCGATCTTGCCCTCAGTGCGCTTGACGGTGATGAACTCTTCGACGTCGGGATGGGTATCATCGAGCATGAGCATGAGCGCGCCGCGTCGTGAGCCGCCTTGTTGAATGACGTCGCCAGTGGCTACCGAATAGAGCTGCGCCCAGGAGCAGGGGCCAGAGGCAGTACCATTGACCGTCTTGATATAGGAGCCACGAGGCCGCAGGGTCGACAGGTTGATGCCAACGCCGCCCCCCCGGGCCATGATCTCAGTCATGATCTTGAGATTGTCAAGGATACCCTGGCGGCTGTCTTCCGGGCTGGGAATAACATAGCAGTTTGAGACAACAAGACCTGCCGCTACGAACGAGTGGTCTTCTTCAACCTCTATATCCAGCACCGGGCCAGAGTAATCAGCGATGGCGACCTCGTCAACTCGCACCCATTTGAGGCCTCCGTATTCGAAGGAGGATCGCACTTCGCTGGTCCGCTCGGGGGCCTGAAGGCCAAAGAATTGCTCAAAGAGCGGCGCGCACTCATCTGCAGTAGCCTGAATACGATAGGCTGCTTCACGCCCTAGGCGCTGCCTCTCTTCACGAATCGCGAAGAGATAACCGAGCCGCAGAAGCAGTTGATGCACCTGGATAGCGAGCGTCCGATTAGGTAGGACAATGCTAATCTCGTTACCAGCAACATACCCGGCGGCGCTGAACAGTCCGCGCAGCAAGGCCAGGGTGAGTGGCGCAGGCAAATGTATGAGGAGATCGGGAAGCCGTCGCGCATAGCGGTAGCCACCCAGGAAGGCCTTGAAAAACTGCCCAACGGCTACGGAAGGCACCTCCAGATCGTAAGAGCGCCCGGTGCTACTCAGCTTGATGGATGGTTCAACCCCAAACTTTGTATCGAAAATGCGGACAATCTCCTGCGCCGCTTTTTGCTCATCAAGAGCAAAGACAATCTTGATACCTGACGGTAGATCGCTTCGCGGGCCATGAGTTAGGCCGCCATTGCCAAGCCAGCGACCTAGCAGATAGCAGAGATCTTCGTCGAGAACCAGGTGATCCGTCAGCCGGGCCTGCTTTTCCCAGGTCGCTCCCTCAGTCTGGTCGCTGTCTGTCGTCGACCTCAAGAGGAGCTGACCATCCCGCGTTTCGTATTCAGGAAGGTAATCGCGAAGCAAGATGAGGTCGCGGGCGCTTTCCTCACCATCATGTCCGAGGGCAACATAATCGCCCGGTTTAATCTCGCGGGCGGGAATCCAGTCTGGCCCATGTTGCAGGCCCAGACCGGCGGACGAGCTGAGTCCATTGACCCATTCTGAGCGGATCAGATAGACCTTGTGATCGCCTGTCAGGCGCAGGTCATCGTAGCTGATTTTTTGTGAACGAATGATGTAGAGCGGTTCCTCGGTTTCACGCTCAAATTTGTGGAGGACAGGGCGCAGGCGATTGCGGTGGGTCACCACGAGATCGCCAACCTTGATGTCTGCAATAGGGCGATAGCCTTCGGCTGTCAGTATTTCTTGGTCAGGTGGCATGCAGTTGTAAAAAGTGACCTGATGGCCGGAGCCAGCTCCCGCCAGGATGCGCCCACCAGGCACAAATTTAAAGTCGGTCATCGCCTCGTAGAAGCGCTTCTCCCAGTAGGCGCGTAGCTCCTCCGTCTTTTCGACTGCAGCAATTCCTCGCGCCACTCGGGCCCACAACTCTTCGGGATAGTGCTCCAGTGGCTGGCCGTTGGCATCTTTAAGCGAATAGCGATCCAGAAAGACTTTGAGACGAATGCCTTCTAGCTGTGTTCGCTTGGGTGTATCGCCAGGCGCTTTGGGAGTCTTCGACTCCTGCTGCTCTAACATGCTCTATTACTCCTCTCTCAAATTGCAGCTCGTCAGTCGCCACCCGTCACCACACTTCACACGCTTGATTTGCCGCGTCTCCCGGTGCCGGACACACGACAAAGAAAGGGTAGGTGGGAAATAGGACTCACTTCTAGTGAACTTGTCCTGCAGGCAAGTTGTCGGCTATGATGTTCCCCGGTCGACCTTCCTCGGACAGTATACTAGGAAACCTCCCCGATTACAAGCCTTTGAGCACAAGATATTGAGATTTTCTTATTCTCAGGCACAACATATTGAGAGATGTTGAGACGTGGTATGATAAGGGAGGTTGCGCTCAGCTAGCTCGCCGGTAGAGCTGAGGGTGAAGGAAAGAGGAGCAAGCAAGGGCAGCGAGCAAATCGACCAGGCCAGAGGGATAGCTGAGGTGCTCTGCAGCCCTGCTGGTCACGGCTGGCGCTTGGGCCAGACCACGCATTGCTTTGGAGGATTTGATGCACTATGCGGGCCGAGATTATTTCTTGTGGCACGGAGCTGCTCCTTGGCCAGATCACTGATACCAACGCCACCTATCTGGCGCAGAGTTTGAGTGGTTTAGGGATCGATCTCTATTTCGTCTCCCAGGTCGGCGATAATCTGGAGCGCATCGTTGAGACGCTGCGTCGGGCCTGGGAACGTTCGGAATTGATTATCATGACCGGTGGCCTGGGACCCACTGAGGACGATCTAACGCGCGAGGCTATCAGTACATTGCTGGGGGAGAGTATGCAGGTTGACCCTAGCCTGGAGGCCGAGCTGCGCTCCTGGTTCGCCGCTCGTGGCCTTCAGATGCCTGAACGCAATGTCAAACAGGCCACCCTGATTCCTTCGGCGCGTCCCTTGCCGAATCCCCTGGGTACAGCCCCAGGCTGGTGGGTTGAGAAAGCGGGTCGCATCATTGTCGCTATGCCCGGGGTCCCGCGGGAGATGTACCGCATGTGGGAGGCTGAGGTCATTCCGCGCCTCAGTCCCTATACTGGCGGCCTGATTTTCACGCGCATTCTACGGGTGACCGGTCTGGGAGAATCAACGGTTGAGCAACGTCTGGAAGCCTTCATTCACGCCAGCAATCCGACCGTAGCGACATACGCCAAGAGCGACGCCGTCGATGTACGTGTGACCGCTAAGGCGGCCAGCCGCGATGAGGCTGAGCGCCTTGTCAGCGAGACCGAGGAGCGTATTCGCGCAGTGCTCGGTGACTATATCTTTGGCGTCGATAAGGAGACGCTCCCGGGCGTGGTTGGCTCTATGCTCGCCCAGCGTGCTCAGACCCTGGCGGTGATGGAGAGCTTTACCGGTGGACTCCTCGCCAGCTTGATCACTGATGTACCTGGCAGCTCGCGCTACTTCCGGGGCGCTCTGGTGGCCTACGGTCGCCCTGCAGCTCTGGAGATGGGTCTTGCTTCAGAGCTGGTCGAGCAAGCAGGTCTGGTTAGTGAGGCGACAGCGCGCGCTATGGCTCAGCTCGCACGGCAGCGTCTGGGGGCTGACTATGGTATCGGTATCACTGGCGTAGCTGGTCCTGAGCCGTTCGAGGAGAAACCCGCGGGGACGCTAGCCCTGGCCATTGCAGGACCTGCAGGCTTTGTGACCTCTCGTGGCAGCGGCTGGCGCGGTAGCCGCGAGGATCAGAAATATCGCTCGGCTCTCGCTGCGCTCAATCTGCTTCGCCTCCATCTGCTGGGCCATAAAAAGGCGCAGGAGTGAGGTGCGGCTCAAGTCGGCTCTTTTGCTATGGACTGGCAGGCCGGCAGCCCAGGCCAGGCCACTGTTCACTGTGGAGGCCTGGGGGTTCGTTGGGCCTGTGTTCGTTGTCTGCCCCTTGTCAGAGGACCAGCCGGAGTGCTATCATTACCACGCCCTGCCCGCACTCGGAGCAGCAGGCCAGGTTCGACCTGTGCAGGCTGCCAGCGACTGCAGGAGAGTTATCTATACCCCTCCCCCCACAAGCGGGGCCAAGATGGACAGCACCTTGCTAGCGAAACTGACGCTGGTGCACTATGGAGAGATCTGGCCAGAAAACAACAGAGCTGCAGCGAAAAGACCGCGCCGCTCGTAGGAAACCGGCGCGGTCGCGTTTTCCTTTTCGCCTAAGCCGCTCCTCACCGCTGATCCGGCTGCTGGCGGTGCTGGGTCCGGGCCTGATTGCCGCCAATGCTGGCAACGATGCCGGGGGAATCGCGACTTATTCGGCGGCAGGGGCCAACTATGGCTATAACCTCCTGTGGGCCCTCTTTATCAGTAGCTTTTTTGTGGCTGTGATCCAAGAGATGTGTGCCCGCATGGGAGCAGTGACCGGCAAGGGCCTGGCCGATCTGATCCGCGAGGAGTTCGGCGTGCGCTGGACAGCACTGGCTATGCTGGCTCTGCTGATCGCTAATACGGGGATTACCATTTCGGAGTTCCTCGGCATTGGCGCCAGTGTGCAGGTGCTGGCTCAGGATGTGCATACGCCCTGGCTCTATGTAACTGTGCCTGTCTGTGGTTTGGTGCTGTGGTGGCTGGTGATCAAAGGCTCCTATCAGCGGGTCGAAAAGGTCTTTATCGCGATGTCGCTGGGCTTCCTCTCCTACATCCCTGCCGCCTTTGTCGCCCACCCCGATTGGGGAGCAATCGCTCATCAGAGCGTGTTCCCCGATTGGCGCTGGGATAGCGACTATTTGCTGACCGCGGCGGCTCTGGTGGGTACAACGATTAGCCCCTATATGCTCTTTTATGTGCAGTCCGCTGTGGCTGACAAGGGTATCCACGCTGGCGAGTATATCTATGAGCAGATCGATGTCTACAGCGGAACACTCTTCGCGACGATCATTTCCTTCTTTATCATTATCGCCACCGGCGCCACGCTCTTTGTCGCCCACCATCCGGTGAACACAGCGCTGGACGCCGCTTTTGCCCTGCGCAATCTGGCCGGTCCTTATGCCTCGTTACTCTTTAGTATCGGCCTCTTTGGCGCCTCACTGCTAGCCGCAGCGGTTTTACCCCTCTCGACCGCTTATGCTATCTGCGAAGCCTTCGGCTTCGAGCGCAGCCTCTCACGCAGCTTCCGTGAGGCACCGGTCTTCCAGGGACTTTTTACAGCGTTGATCGTGCTTGGTGTGCTGGTAACACTGATTCCTGGTTTGCCCATCTTCCAGGTGCTGATCGTGCTTCAGGATATCAATACGGCCATGTTGCCGATCATCCTGGTCTTTATTATTCTGCTGGTCAACAATCGCCGCCTAATGGGCAAACATAGGAATTCGTTCCTGTTCAATATTTTCGGCTGGGCGACTGTCCTCTTCGTCTCGATCCTCACCTTGATTCTACTGGCTGTCAACCTGTTCCATCTCTGATGATCGGCGACAGGTCAGGCTGCCCGGCGCACCCCGCGATCGGTCCGCAGTTTTCTCAGCTTTCCTGGGAGCGATTGGCCACTGAGACTGATCAGGCCTTTCCAGTCTCCTCTAGCTCGCTCTTCTCTGCAGCAGACAAGCCTTTTTGGCCGACGTGTGCTAGAATAGTATTACCATGAGTGGAGCACGAAGCGAAGGAGAAAGACTAGACAGTATGGAGCGCGATCCAGGCCAGGCCCATAGCTCTTCCCCTCAAGTCAGTCGCAGCGAGCTGACTTTCTCGCTGGAGAGGTCTCTCGACTATACCCATCCTGACTTTTATCGCCTCTCGCCTGACTCACTGTCCATTGACCAGACTACAGCCGCCTCTACCGAGCAGGCAGCGATGCAGCCCTACCGCGGCCCGGAGGATCTGGCAGGCTATGGCACCGCCACTGCGAGCACGGGCGAGTATGCTTACGCCGCTCGTGTTTCAGCAGAAGAGAGGGGAAAAGTCTCATCTAGTGGCATTAAGGGAAAAAAGGGATGGGCAGGCCTGGGTGGAAGTCTAGCCGCGCTGGTGGCTTTGCTCCTGAAGTTTCAATGGCTCGGCTGGCTGCTGAAATTCGGCTGGGCCGGGATCTCTGCCCTTATCTCCCTGGCCTTCTATGCCATGCTCTTCGGCTGGGCTTTTGGCCTGGGCATTGTGGTGCTGCTCTTTGTACACGAGCTGGGACACGCCCTAGTTATCAAGGCGAAGGGTATTCCTCTTGGAGGAATGATCTTCATCCCTCTGCTGGGGGCTGCTGTTCTCATGAAGCGTCACCCGCAAAATGCTCGCGATGATGCTGAGATCGGCATTGCCGGTCCGCTTGCGGGAGCGCTCGGCTCTGCTTCCTGTCTGTTAGTGGCCTGGTTTCAGCCGCTGGGTGTCTGGGCCCCTCTGGCTTACTTCGGTTTCTTTATCAATCTGGTGAACCTGATCCCTGCTCCAATGCTGGACGGCGGGCGAATCGTGGAAGCCATTGATCGCCGCCTCTATGTAGTCGGCCTGCTGCTGCTGCTGGCTTATCAGATCTGGCTCTGGCTCAGTGGGGAGTTTTCTCCCTGGCTGCTCCTCTTGGTGATCATCGGCGCTACCTGGCTCTGGACGCAGCGTAGCGACAATCTCATCCATCCGCAGCATTATTATGCGGTTCCCCTGCGCTTTCGCCTCGCCATGACAGTGGCCTATTTTGGGCTAATCGCCCTGCTCATCTTCGGCATGTCACTCGCGCAGAGGCTGATGCTCCCTTACTACTTAGTATAACCTCCAACCGCCTGGGGCCAGGCCAATCCCCCTCTCCGCGCTGTCCGATGGTCAACGTGCGCTGCGCGGCGGCACTGGCCGCGTTTGCTTTGATCCGGTGGGCACAGAGATATCAGCGGCATGAAGACTGGTGACGCACGAGAAGGAAGGGCATAAATATGCCTCACTGGTGCGACGAACTTTAGATTGCTGCTCCTTTTTGAGCCGGCGTTCTAGCGCTACGATCTTCTCGCTAGCCTCTTCGTGAGAGAGCTGCTCCATTGGGGTTCCTCCTTTTTTATTCTGCCAGCCATCGTACCTTGCTGTGCAGGATTCCAGCGGACCTGACTATAGGCAGCGATGGAGCGGCAACAACCATCATGGGCGATGACAACACCAAACGACTGTCTTGATCCAGGCAGGCCAGGCCCTCGACCTGCCACGCGCCGGCCTCATGCGTGAGGCCGGCCCCCACTAGCTTTGTCTTTGCTCCTGATTGGAGGCGGCACGGCTGCGCACTTCCACGCCAGCGAGCCTCTCTAAGACCTTGAGCAAAGCAGTATAGTCCTCGCGGCCATAGCCCTGGGCGCGGGCCATTTCATAGAGCTGACGCGCCAGTCCTGTCAACGGCAGCGGCGTCTGATACTGGGCCCCCAACTCCAGCGCAAGATTCAGGTCTTTTTGCAAGAGGTCGGTCATGAAACCGGGCTGGAAACTGCCAGTAAAGGCGCGCATAGGGAACTGATTAGCAAGCTGCCAGTTGGCCCCCGTGCTGACATTGATAATATCAGCCATCAGCTCGACATCAGCGCCAGCCTTGACCCCCAGTACGAGAGCCTCAGCAGTAGCGGCAGCAATCACTCCTGCCAACATATTATTTACCAGCTTGACCACCTCACCGGCACCAGCAGGCCCCACATAGAAAATGCGCTCGGGCTTGCCCATCGCCTCCAGCAAGGGGCGGACGCGTTCAAAGACAGCGCGTTCGCCACCAACCATGATGGCCAAGGTGCCAGCGATGGCCCCCTGTGAGCCTCCGCTTACCGGCGCATCCAAGAAGGCGACTCCACGCTCACTGGCGAGTTGAGCCAGCCGGCGACTCGTTGCCGGTGCAATGGTACTCATATCGATGATGATCAGCCCCTCCCGCGCTCCTTCCAGAATGCCATTGGGGCCAGCAACCAGCTCCTCGACATCCTGAGAGGTTGGAACCATTGTGATGACTACCTCTACCTCAGTGGCCAGTGCGCGCGGTGAAGAAACAAGCCTGGCTCCTGCCTGGAGCACCTCCTGAACGCCAGGCTTCTCAGGATGACGCGCATAAACTGCGACTTCATGCCCGGCCTTGAGCAGATTGAGCGTCATCGGACGCCCCATTGTCCCAATCCCTATGAAGCCGACCTTCATCTTAGATATCACGTCCTTTCTCCACCAATCGATCCAGCCCTTGCTGTACTCGCTGGTCAGCCGTAGCTAACTATAGACCTTCGCTGTCCAGCTCCCCGCTTCGGTAAGCCGAAAACGTTTATGCAGCAGCGCGCGCTAAAGCCGAGGATTTGGCTCTGAGCATGCAATCCCCTTCCTCATTGCTCTTGTGCCGCCGCGAGGGCTGCCGCGTTCTGGTCTGTGCCTGTCTCCACTTCGACGACGACCGCGCCACCCTGGACAACGTCGCCTTCGCGATAATAGATGCGTCGCACGATACCATCATAGGGAGCTGTGATGACATGCTCCATCTTCATGGCGCTCAGAACAACCAGTACCTGATGCTGTTTGACATGCTCACCCTCACTGACCTGCACTTTGACAATGGTGCCAGCCATCGGGGCTGTCAAGCTCTGGCCACCGCGCTGTCCACCTCCCCGTAGACTCCTTTCAATAGCTGGCGGCTGGGGTCGCAGCAGGCGATAGAGTCGTCCCCGCAGCATGACCTGCGTCTCACCGGCCAGACGCAGGAGCTGTACGCGCTCCAGTCGCGTTCCACGCTGCAGGCACAGCGCCCCATCTGGTATTGACTGCGGGAGCACCTCCTCCGGCTCACCGCCGTCAACCTGGACCCGCCAACTGCCCCCGCTGCCCGGCAGACGCTCAAGGCGAACCTGGTGCTCCTCTCCCTCATAGCGATAGCGCAGGAGTCGCCCCTCACCGCTCAGGCGCCAGGCCCCCAGGCGCCGCCAGGGATTGCGCTCACCTGGCTCTTCGGTCAAGACCTCGGCTAGAGCCGCTGCGCTTAAAGCCAAGGGGAGCGCCGCTGGCTCCTGCAAGGCCCCGGGCTTCAGGAGCTGCTGCTCCTCTAGAAAAGAGGTGAAAGTGAGGCCCTCACGGAAAGCCGCATTCTCAGTGATCGCATGGAGCAAAGCACTGTTGGTCTTGACTCCGAAGACCGCCAGCTCCTCCAGCAAGGTCCGCATGCGCGCAATGCTGACAGCTCGCTCTTCGCCATAGGTAATCAGCTTAGCCAGCATGGGATCATAGAACTGGCTCACCTCAGAGCCACTTTCTACTCCGCTATCAATGCGTATACCAGGCCGCTGCGGCATTACCAGGCGAAGGATCTTACCTGTAGAGGGAAGAAACTGCTGTTCAGGATCTTCAGCATAGAGACGCATCTCGAGAGCGTGACCACGGGCGACCAGCTCCTCCTGACGCAGGGGTAATGGCTCGCCAGCAGCGATCAGTATCTGCAGGCGCACCAGATCAAGCCCCATCACAAGCTCAGTCACGGGGTGCTCAACCTGCAGGCGCGTATTCATCTCGAGAAAATAGAAGTGCTGGTCGCGATCAAGCAAAAACTCTAGCGTACCAGCATTGACATAGCCAGCGGCACGGGCAATGCGTACAGCGGCCTCGCCCATTTGAGCGCGCAGGGTTGGCGTTAAGGCCGGCGATGGAGTCTCCTCGACGATCTTTTGGTGGCGGCGCTGGATCGAACATTCACGCTCGCCCAGATGCACAACTCGCCCGTAGGCATCGGCTAACACCTGAAACTCAATGTGACGAGGCTGCTCTAACAAGCGCTCCAGAAAAACCGTGCCATCGCCAAAGGCAGCACGTGCCTCGCGCTGCGCCCCCTCGAGCTGTGCCGGAAAGTCTTCCAGCGAGCGCACCACACGCATTCCCTTGCCCCCGCCGCCGGCTGCCGCCTTGATCAAGAGCGGTACGCCGATGCGCTCGGCCTCCCGGAGCAGATACTGCGGGTCCTGCTCGGGACCATCGTAACCTGGGACAGTTGGTACACCAACCTGCTCCGCCACCCGACGGGCCGCAATTTTTGAGCCCATGAGGCGCATGGCCGAGGCCGGGGGGCCAATGAAGATCAGGCCTGCTTCTTGACAGGCTTCGGCCAACGCCGGGTTTTCCGAGAGGAAGCCATAGCCGGGATGAATAGCTTCCGCCCCAGCCTGACGGGCCACCTCAATGATAGCCTCAATGCGTAGATAGCTTTCGCTGGCGGGCGCCGGCCCAATGGGATAGGCTTCGTCAGCTTCATAGACATGCGGCGCATGACGATCCGCTTCTGAATAGACGGCGACGGTGCGAATGCCCATTGTGCGGCAGGTGGCCATGATGCGGCGGGCGATCTCTCCCCGATTGGCGATTAAAATCTTCTTGAACATCTTAGTTGACCACCCAGTTTGCTTGGCGCTTCTCCAGAAAGGCGCGTAGGCCTTCCTGCCCTTCGGCACTCGTTCGCAATTCGGCGATCAGATTGGCAGTATAGTCGCGCGCCGCCTCGCGGCTCAGCAGACCAACCTGTAGGGCCAAGGCCTTACAGGCTCGCAAGGCTCGCGGCCCACCGCGCAGCAGATGATGTAGTGCCTGTTCTACCGCCACATCCAGCTCTTGAGCCGTCACTACCACATGCACTAGCCCCAGTTCGCGGGCCCGCCCTGCTGTGAACTGCTCACCTGTCACAAAGAGAACCCGCGCCTGACTTTCACCGATCTTGCGCACCACGTAAGGAGCAATCACCGCCGGCGCAATGCCCAGACGCACCTCGCTAAAAGCAAAGCGCGCCGTTTCAACGGCAATCACCAGATCGCAGGCCGCAATCAGCCCCAATCCTCCACCCATCGCTGTGCCATTGACGCGGGCCACCACCGGACAAGGGAAGGTATTGATCGTCTCGAAGAGGTCAGCTAAGCGCAAAGCCTCGGCCACATTCTCCTCACGGCTCAAACCCCCCGCCTGCTGCATCATTTTGATATCGGCCCCGGCGCTAAAGGAGGCACCCGCGCCAGTCAGGACGACAGCGTGCAGCCGCTCATCGTCGCGCAAGGCCGTAAAGGCAGCTCGCAGTTCCTCAATCAACTGCTCATTAAAAGCATTATGGACCTCGGGGCGCCGCATTGTCACCGTCGCGACCCGGTCCTGAAAGCTGCGTTCAACACTGAGTAGGGTGTACTCCATTGTGCCAATCCCTGACAGGAACTCAGCTGCTACCAGTCAAATGGAACTACCCGATCCGGACAGGCGGTCCATCCTGCTAACGCAAGCCTATGGCCCTCACAAGCAGAGAGCCAACGGCTGCCACAGCTCCTGATTCGCTGGCTCGTTGTTTTTGATTATACCATCTGCCTGCCAGCTTATTGGCCGGTCTCTCTTGCGCCAGCACTCCACCACTGCATGTAGAGCACCCAGCTCCAGCCAGCTCCTAGAGCCAGTGCAGACGCCGGAAGATCCACAACAGGAGCAACGAGATTCCTCCCATTGCAGCCAGCGCCGCTGGATAGCCATAAATCCAGTGCAACTCAGGCATATGCTCAAAATTCATGCCCCAGATCCCCGCCAGCAAGGCATCCACCATCAAAATGATGGAGGCCGCAGTCAGCGTGCGCATCGTCTTATTGAGATCATTGGACACAATCGAGAGATTGGCGTCCATAGTCGAGCTGAGCTGATCACGATAGAGATCGACAGTGTCAGCGACGCGCATAATGTGATCATAGACATCGCGAAAATAGAGCAGGGCATGCTCATTGAAGAGGGGATTATCGCGATTCGTGAGCACATTGAGAACATCGCGTTCGGGACCGACAATGCGACGCAACTTCAGGAAGCGCTTCTTAAGAGCGAGCAGCTCCTGAGTAAAGGAGCGCTGACGCAGTGCGCCACTGAAAAGCTGATCCTCCAGCGTCTCGGCCTGTTCCACCATAGCATCGAGCACCGGGAAATACTGATCGACGATCGTATCGAGCAAGGAATAGAGCAGGACCACGACCCCACCTTCCAACTGATGGACATTGCGTGTCCAGCGCTGCTCAACCTCTTCTAACTCAGGAATATGCTCATCATGGACAGTGATTAAGAAGCGTTCCCCAAGAAAGAGATCCAGCTCACAGACCTGCAGCCCTGGGCTGTCCGGCGCTGCCGTCGCGCGTAGCGTATAGAAGACCAAGAAAAAAAAGTGCTCATACTCCTCGATCTTTGGGCGTTGATGCTTATGGCCGGCATCCTCCACAGCCAGCGGATGCAGATGGAAAGCCGCGCCCACGCGTCGCAGCTCCTCCTGACTCGGCTGAAACAGGTCGAGCCAAAGCACCGTCTCTTGCTGGGCCAAGGCCTCACGAGCCTCGTCTAGTGAGGTGACACGCTGAAAACAATGCTCCTGGGCATTACAACGCAGAGCTGTCAGCACAAGCGTGGCTGCTCCTTCCTTTAACCATACCTGAATTAAAAGGACGCAGGCCAGTCAAAGCCTCCGTTGGCCTGTTACCTCTCCCAATCACGCAGTCCCAGCAGTCCCACAACGCGGGTCTCGTGTTCGTCTGACACGGTCAGTGCGAGGAGCAGCAAGCAGAGAGCGCAGCCTCCTCCCGTACTCTACATACGGAAGACCCCAAATGGCGTTTCGGGGAGTGGCGCATTGAGGGAGGCCGCGATACCCAAAGCCAACACCGTACGCGTCTCGCAGGGATCGATGATACCATCATCCCACAGGCGAGCCGTGCTATAGTAGGGATTGCCCTCGCGCTCATACTTCTCAAGAATCGGCTGCTTAAAGGCCGCCTCTTCTTCCTCTGTCATCGTCTCCCCGCGCGCCGCCAGATTCTCCTTGCGGATCGTCGCCAGTACGCTTGCTGCCTGTTCGCCCCCCATTACCGAGATACGCGCATTGGGCCACATCCAAAGCTGGCGCGGTGAGTAGGCGCGTCCGCACATCGCATAGTTGCCTGCGCCAAAGGAGCCACCGATAATGACTGTAAAGCGAGGGACTGGCGCGTTGGCCACTGCCATCACCATCTTGGCCCCATCCTTAGCGATGCCGCCGCTTTCATATTGACGCCCTACCATGAAGCCCGTGATATTCTGCAAAAAGATCAGAGGGATCTGGCGCTGGGCGCACAGCTCAATAAAGTGCGTTGCTTTGAGAGCACTCTCCGAGAAGAGGACACCATTATTAGCGATAATTCCCACAGGATAGCCCATCAGGCGCGCAAAGCCGCAGACGATTGTCGTTCCATACAGCTCCTTGAACTCATGGAAGCGGCTGCCATCCACCAGGCGAGCAATCACCTCGCGCACATCATAGCTTTTGCGATAATCGCGCGGCACAATGCCATAGATCTCCTCGGGATCATAGCGCGGCGGCTCCGGCTCAGCAATCTCCCAGGGAACGTACTTGCGCCGCTGCAGATTGGCCACAATGCTGCGGCAGATAGCAAGGGCATGTTCATCATTGAGAGCATAGTGATCGGCTACACCCGAGATGCGACAATGGACATCAGCCCCGCCCAGCTCCTCAGCGCTTACCTCCTCACCGGTGGCAGCCTTTACCAGCGGTGGCCCCCCAAGAAAGATCGTTCCCGTACCCCGGACAATGATCGTCTCATCGCTCATGGCTGGCACATAGGCCCCACCCGCCGTGCACGACCCCATCACCACGGCAATTTGCGGAATCCGCTGGCTTGACATGCGCGCCTGATTGTAAAAGATGCGTCCGAAATGGTCGCGATCCGGGAAAACCTCGGCCTGCAGCGGCAAAAAGGCCCCGCCCGAGTCGACCAGATAGATACAGGGAAGACGATTCTGCTCGGCAATCTCCTGGGCCCGCAGATGCTTCTTCACCGTCATTGGATAGTAGGTCCCGCCTTTGACGGTGGCATCGTTAGCGATGATCATGCACTCTTGGCCCTCCACCACCCCAATGCCCGTCACAATGCCCGCCGAGGGCGCCTCGTTATCATACATATCCCAGGCAGCCAGTGGACTCAGCTCCAAAAAAGGCGTATCGGGATCACAGAGCAAACGAATGCGCTCGCGCGCCAGCAGCTTATTGCGCTTGCGATGACGAGCAATGGCCTCGGCGCCTCCGCCCTGCTGCACCTGCTGTAGACGCTCCTTCAGCTCCGCCACGAGCTGACGGAAATAACGCGCATTCTCCTGAAATTCAGGACTGCTGCGATCAATATGCGTTTCAAGGACACGCATGGGCGTTCGTCCTCTTCCTCTTTGAAGAAATCATTGTCATTGTGACATAAGCCCTTTTCCTCGTCAAGATCTCTCTGGAGGGAGCCAGCCGCACACAGGAGAGGACAGGCCGCCCAGGCCACAGCCAGGTGAGCTGAGAGAGCAAGAGAGCAAAGGAGAGGGAGCAGTGCCCAGGGCGCCAGCAGAAAGCGAAGCCCAGCTTTACTTGCGCACCTGGGCGAGGACGCGATCGATCTGGGCCAGCAACCGTCCGGCAGGAGCAAAGCCATAGTTGACCGCCTGGGCCTTGCCCTCGCCGTCAAGCACGACCGTGGTTGGCAGGGTCAGCACTCGATAGCGCGCCGTCAGTTGCGGCTGAGTCGGTGCATCGATCTCAATGACCTGGACCAGCTCACCGCAAGCCGCTTGTACCTGGCGTAGGGCCGGCTTCTGCAGGCGATGGCACTGCTGACACTCGGCGCTGCTGAAGAGCAAAACGCGTACTGGCGCAGCAGACGTCGCCGTCTCAGGCAGTCCCCCTGCGGCCAGAGCTGGCGCCGCTAAAGCAGCTCGGCGCTGTCGTTCTACAAAGCGCCGCCCGAGTGCCACCAAGCCCCAGAGAAGGGCAGCCAGCCCTAGCAGCAAGGCTGCCCGCCAGAACATTACCTCCATAGTGCACCTGTCCGCTCTACCTTATCGTACACCGCGCCAGTGAAAGCCCCCTTCATAGCGCACGCGGGGGACAAGGCCAACCTTTCCCAAATAGTAGTAGACCAGGCAGCCAGCACAGAAGCCAACCGTGAGGTTGACAAAAGAGAGGACAAACACGAGTAGATCCAGCGCCCAGCCGACCATCGTCGCCGCGGTCAGGAGGAGCACCAGCCCGGCAATCAATAGCAGCGTAGCCCCCACTCCTTGGGCAAAACGATGGGGAGCTGGGTCATCTTCAACCAGACGCGGTTTCAATAGGCCGAGCGGTACGAGCATATGCCGATAGAGCAGAGTGAAAGGACCGGCCACCGGCCAGAGGGCACTCCAGGCCAGCAGCAGCCCGGTGATCAGTACCAGGGGCGGCCAGTTCAGCAGAAAAGCCAAGGCCGTCAGCACGACAACACTGCCCTGTGAGAACTTCGCCAGGCGCGTATCGACGCGCAGGTCGCTTGTGGAAGCAGCTTCCACGACAGTTCCTCCTCTAGTCCAATTCAGGCCGAAGCAGTCCCCATCCCACGCCGAGGAGGGGGCGCCCCGTGGCTGAACGTCAACAGCACCGTTACCTTGAAGACAATGATAACATAGTGTATCTATTAAGTAAACAACCACAGCGCCGCCCGCCGTATTTCTAGCTCTCCGGCACGCCACCGCCGCCCGGGAGGCTCCGGCAAAGGTTAGCCCTGCTTCCCCCTTGACAGAGTTGGCAAGAAAGGGTATCCTGTTTACGGACAGTTACAGACAAGGCCTTGCCTCTCCATTTGCCTTGCCGTTAGAGCGTGCAACAACGACAAGGCAAGCAGAACGCTAGAGCCAGCGTCGAAAGGCCGTTGAGAGCCGAGGTGGTCAGGTGGGTCCGGCAGATAGCTAACCACTTTCGGGTGTGGCCAAGCGGTAAGGCAGCGGACTTTGGATCCGCGATCCCAGGTTCGAATCCTGGCACCCGAGCCGGTGTCGCTCTGCTCCCTGCAGGGGGCAGGGCTGGTCTTGTGTGAGTAACAGTGTGTTCTTGTTCTTTGCCTTGCCTGCTGGTTGTGCAGGCAAGGAGAAGGGGGAGTCTATTTCTTTCCCACATCTGAGCCGCAAAGGAGGCTGAGGTGCGTTGTCCTCCTTTCAGCTCAGAGCAGCTTAGCCCGGCGGTGCGTGGCGCAGAGGCATGTGCCGCTGAGGAGATAGCTATGAAACAAGAGGTTCTGTGAATTCGACAATGAAGACCTATGCGACCGTGGTCCTTGCGGCGGGCAAGGGCACGCGGATGCGTTCCGCCCTTCCCAAGGTGCTCCATCCGCTGGCCGGGCTGCCGATGTTAGGCCACGTGCTCAATGCCGTGGAAACCATCCCTCTTACCTCTGCCTTTGCTCCGCTGGCAGCCACCATCACCGCCCATCGCCCCATTGTTGTCGTCGGTTGCGAAGCCGCCCAGGTTCAGGCCGCCTTTGGCGAGCGCTGCTATTATGCCCTGCAGGCAGAGCAATTGGGTACCGGCCACGCTGTCCTGGCTGCGCGCGAGGCTGTTGATGCTCTGACCCCTCTTCCCGAAATCGTGCTCGTCTGCTATGGCGATACGCCTCTCATCAGTGCCGAGATGCTGGCCCGTGTTCTGGTCCGGCATGTGGAGAGTCAGGCTACTGTCACCTTCCTGACAGCTATGAGCGAGCAGCCTTCGGACTTTGGGCGCGTGGTTCGTGATGCCTCGGGAGCCGTCGTAGAGATCGTCGAGGTCAAGCGTGCCACCGAAGAGCAGAGGCGCATCAAAGAGGTGAACTCGGGGGTCTACTGCTTCGAGCGCTCCTGGCTCTGGGAAACTTTGCCCCGCCTCGCACGCAATCCCTTCAGTGGGGAGTATTATCTCACTGATCTGGTGGCGATTGCGCGCTCACAAGGGCGCACCATCGCGACTGTGACCGGCGCGCTGGAGGAGACCGTCGGAGTGAACGATCGGGTACAGTTGGCAGCAGCCGAGCAAATCCTGCGTCGGCGCATTCTGGAGCGCCACATGTATGCGGGCGTCACGATCGTTGATCCCGCGGCCACCTACATCGATGCCGAGGTCTCTATCGGGCCCGATACGGTCATCCTGCCAGGCACAATGATCACAGGTCGCACGCAAATCGGTTCTGGTTGCCGGATCGGTCCCGGCACAACCATTGACTCCTCGATCATCGGGAATCGCTGTATCATTCGTAACTCAGCTCTTGAAGAGGCTATTCTAGAAGACGACGTACGCATCGGCCCCTTTAGCCACTGCCGCCCTGGCGCCCACCTGGCCCGCGGTGTGCGTATGGGCAACTTTGGCGAGGTGAAGAATGCGTATATCGGCGCGGAAACAGACATGCATCACTTCAGCTATATTGGTGATGCCACTGTCGGGGCTCATGTCAATATCGGTGCGGGTACAGTGACTTCCAACTATAATGGGATCACACGTCAGAAGTATCGCACGATTATTGAGGACGGCGCCTTTATCGGCTGCGATACGATCATTGTGCCGCCCGTGACCATCGGTGAGGGAGCTATGACGGGCGCCAATGCAGTGGTCAACCGCGACGTGCCTCCTCATGCGCTGGTGGTTGGTGTGCCCGCCCGTCTGCTGCGCATGCTCGATCCCACAGCAGCAGAGCAGGCCTCCTCAGAAGCAGAAGGAGGCAAAAAGGAGTAATTACGACTATGGACGCCGATGGCATACCCCTTGTCAGGATTGCCGCCGCTCTTAGTCTCTCTCTCCCCCAGCTCGACGGTGTGGCCTGGCTGCAGTTGGTCATCCTTTTTATCGCTCTGATCCTGTGTGCTACGGCCTCCGCCGCCGAAACCGCGCTGACTTCGGTCAGCCGCATCAAACTGAAAAACCTCGTCGAGGAGGGTGACCCACAGGCTGCCGAGCTAGAGCGTCTGCTGGCGCATCCGAATACATTCCTCTCGACGATCCTGGTGGTCAACAGTATCGCGGTGATCGTAGCCTCTAGCATGGCTACAGTGCTGGCGCTGCGCTTCTCGGCCACCTGGGGCGAGCTGATCGCAACTGTGCTCATCTCGCTGATCGTCTTGATCTTCTGTGAAATTACGCCCAAAACCGCCGCTGTGCAGAACCCTCTGCGCTGGGCACGTGCCTTGAGTGGCTTTGTGCGCCTGGCCGCCTGGCTGCTGAGGCCCCTGGTCTGGTTGCTCGGGGTAATCACGACTTCGCTGGCGAGCCTGCTCGGGGGCGAGCTGAAGCACGCTGGCCCCTTCGTGACGGAGGAAGAGCTGCGTCTGCTTGTCTCGGTCGGAGAGCAGGAGGGGGTACTCGAGGAAGAAGAGAAGGAGATGATTCATAGTATCTTCGAGTTCGCCGATACGCCGGTGCGCGAGGTCATGGTCCCCCGCATCGATATGATTACGCTGGAGGCCGAGACCACCGTTGATCAGGCCGTCGATGTGGCCCTGCAGGGCGGCCTCTCCCGTATCCCGGTCTATGAGGGTTCGCTCGATAATATCCTGGGCATTCTCTATACGAAAGATCTCTTGAAAGAGCTGCGGCAGGGCCATCATACGCGCCTGGTACGAGAGCTGGTGCGCCCGGCTTACTTCGTGCCGGAAACCAAGAAGCTCGATGATCTGCTGCGCGAGATCCGTCAGCGTCGCACGCACATGGCGATCGTCGTTGATGAGTATGGCTCGGTGGCTGGCCTAGTGACGATTGAAGATCTGATGGAAGAGATCGTCGGCGACATTAAGGATGAGTACGATCGCGAGGAGAACCTGTACGAGCGCGTCAGCGATACTGAGTACATCGTCGATGCGAAGATGAACATCGACGATTTCAACGAGCTGATGGGGACGAAGCTCGATAACGAGGACTATGAGACGCTCGGGGGCTTCTTGTATGCTCAGCTCGACAAGATCCCCGTGGCCGGTGATACGATTACCTATGGGGATCTGAATTTGACGGTGCTGGCAACCCGCGGACGGCGCATTACGAAGGTGCGAGTACTGCGCTTGAGCAGCTCAGCTACACCAGAGTCGCTGGCGGCAGCCGCGGAACAGCCCCGGCTGCCGGCGCCGCAGCCTTCGACGCCTGCTTCAGGCACTGGCGAGAAGAAGCGAGCTACCGCCTCACCTAAGCAGGCGATGGCTCAGTCCTCAGTGATGAGAGAGGCGACCAACCTTTCCTAGGTCGGGATAAAGAAGCCTGGTTTTGGGCTGGCTGACCGGCTTGCGAAGTGTTGCTGTTTCTAGCTCGCTCGCCGGTCAGTTTCCTTAAACAGAGAACGAGCATCTGACGCTGAAAGGCTGGGCAGAGTTCGCTTGTCTCCCTGCCGGTCTCTGCCAGTCCCCGTCACCTCAGCTCCGGTTAAGCAGACTCCATGTCGGAGAAAGGAGAGAGCAGCCCCCGCCACGCTGTCTCCACTTCGCTGAGCAGCTTTACAGAGTGGGAAGCAGGAGCGCGTCGGTCGTCACGCTTGTCAGTCCGTGAAGGGGCCGCGTCTAGCGATGAAGCTTGATTTGTCGACTCTACCGCCTCAAGTACGCGTCGTCGAAGTTGGACCACGCGATGGCTTGCAGAATGAAAAAGTCCAGGTGCCGACGGAGCAGAAGATCCAGTTTATCCGTCTGTTGGCCGAGGCAGGCTATACAGAGATTGAGGTCACTTCCTTCGTCAGTCCGCGCGCCGTGCCGCAGTTGAGCGATGCCAGCGAGGTCATAGCAGGCCTGCGTGACCTGCCAGCAACACTGCGTCTGACCGCTCTGGTGCCTAATCTCAAGGGTATGGAGCGCGCTTTGGCTGCCGGGCTGCGCTCGGTGGCAGTCTTTACTGCGGCAAGCGATAGCTTCACGCAGCATAACATCAATGCTACAGTGGCAGAAAGCCTGGCTCAGTTTCGCCCCGTGCTGGCTCTGGCCCAGCGCGAAGGGGTGCGCGTTCGCGGCTATATCTCGACGGTCTTCGGCTGCCCCTATGAGGGACGGGTTGAGCCGCGGCGCGTGCTGGCAGTGGCTCAGGAGCTGCTGGAGATGGGGGTAGCTGAGCTATCTTTAGGCGACACGATCGGCGTGGCAACTCCTAATCAGGTGGTTGAGGTGCTGGAGTTGCTGGTGACAGATGGGGCGATTCCCCTCGACCGCCTGGCGGTCCACTTCCACGATACACGCGGTACCGCGCTGGCCAATGTGCTGGTCGCGCTACAGATGGGAGTGAGCTGCGTCGATGCCTCTGCCGGCGGCCTGGGTGGCTGCCCCTATGCCCCAGGTGCCAGCGGCAACCTGGCGACTGAGGACCTGCTTTACATGCTCCACGGTATGGGCATCAAAACCGGTATCTCGCTAGAGCAGGTCGTTAAGGCTACACGCTTTATCACCACGATACTCGATCATCCACCGACAAGCAAATATTACCTTGCTGCTACTGCTCAGACCCAGTGTAGCTAGAGCTAGTTGACTGCTCCTTTCTCTCTTTACTAAAATAGAAACCTGTATCGATGGCCAATCCCATCGACCGGTTGCTGTCTTGTTCTGTTCTGAGGAAGGAGCAAGTTTGTGATTCGATTGTTTTACTGGCTCTACCGCTTTGTTTCGGCCAAGGATAAGCCGCTGCTACAGCTAGTGGTGGGGATGTTGCTGATTCCTCTCGGGGCCGTGGTGGCCTATGCAGCTTGCAGCGGCGAATATATCTATCCCTATTGGGTGATTCTGGGCGGCGGTCTAGCCTTTTTCGGCCTGGCGCTGGTGCTCAAGGGTCTGATTATCCTACTGAGCCGTCGCAGCGCCAGCCCCGCTACTGCCAGGTTGGGGCCCCAGCAGACGCAGGTCGCCGGCGCGGGACCTGGCCCGGGTCTGACTGGTCAGTGGCCTGGAGGTTCGCCCTTTCCCCCCGGACAGGGCCTTTATCCCGGTGCTAGCTCAGCCTCCGCAAGCTCTCCTCCTTTTGCCGGCCTCCCTCCCTCTCAGTTGTCATGGTGGGGTGGGACACCCTGGCCAGCAGGATCAGGGGGGAGCTATGCCGGCTACCAGCCGGGGTCTCCGCAGGCACCACAGCCTTACCCGCCTTTTCCAGGTCAGCCACCATACCAGTCACAAGGAGCGCAGCCGAGGTGGCAAGCCCCTTATAACCCTCAGGAGGGCGATTCCTCAGCGCGACGCTAGAGCGGACGGCTCAATATGCCGCTCTGCCTTTAAGTACTCTGTCGGGTCGTCGGTCCACTGGTTACGCACCTGTCGCCTCGACTTAGGTTGATCTTCTGCTCGTCGATCGAGAGCAAAGCAAGTACTACAGCGCAAGGGACGTCAGGCTGCCTGGTCGCCTGGAACAGTAAAGATTCTTGCTCCAGCGCTGGCAATGGCGCAGGAAGCGCTAGTCATCGCTGAGGCGACCTCTGTAAGAGCAGCCAGCCGAGAGGAAGCTGTATGCCGAGACAGGGCAGTCTCCGCCAGGCTTCCAACTCTGCCCTTGCCTGCTGCTCGCAGTTATCCCCTTCTCCTTTCAGCGGGAGAAGGCTCCTTTCGCCTCCGCACGACACTTAGTCTCCCGCACCGCTGCCATTGGAGCGAGCCTTACCCCACCATAGCGCGCCCACTGCCCTATTTCTCCCTGGTCCTCCCGCAGCCAGCCAGCTCAGCCAGCTTGCTGAGGAGAGCAGGCCCTCCGGCTTCCAGCAGCAGACAGCCAGGCAAGCAGACAAGCAACAAGACTGCAAGAGAACAAAGGGCGTCATAGTCCACGGCGCCCAGACTAGCGTGTGTTGGCCTGGAGATACTGCAAGGCCCGAATTAGCTGGCTATCGCCGCTTTGGAGAATCTGCTGATAGCTCAGGTGATCGCGATTCTCAGCCGTAGGCGTCAGCGGGCTTTGGCCACTCTTGAGCGAGACCACGATATTCGGCTGAATGCCATTTTGGCGAATAAAGTGACCATCAGGTGTCAGCCATTCGGCTGTCCCGAGCAGCAGCTCAGAACCATCCGAGAGAGGGAACTGCTGTAGCACTGTACCCGTGCCATAGGTGCGAGTGCCAATAATTATTGCCCGATGGTTGTCTTGGAAAGCGCCCGAGACGATTTCCGCAGCACTGGCTGTCCCATTATCAACAAGCACCACCAGAGGGATTTTGGCATCGACCACATGCCCCGTGACCTGATAGGGGGTGCGGCTCCCTGAGCTATCTTGCTCCAGGAAGACGGTGCCGCTGGCCTGGAACTCGCTCACCGTGTTGATGGCCTCCTCGACAAGGCCGCCCGGATTGCCTCGCAGATCAAGCACAATCGCTCTGGCCCCCTGCTTCCTGGCTTGTTCAATACTGGTGCGTAACTGATCGCTGACCCCATCGGCGAATTGTACGATCTGGATGTGGGCCACATGGATCTCAGGGATGTAGTGCATGATCACATTTGGCACAGTGATCCGGGCACGTCTCATGCGAAAGGTCAAGGTCTGATTAGTACTCGGACGCCGGATGGTCAGCGAGACAGAGCTACCCTCCTGCCCTCTCAGGAGTGAGCTGATCGTCTCCAAATCCTTCCCCTGGACGCTCTGACCATTCACCGAAAGCAGAATGTCACCCGGCTTCAGGCCAGCTTTCTCCGCCGGCGCGCCAGGTACCGTGTCGCTGATGACCACTTGCTTGGTAGTGGGATCTTGCTGAATGTAGATGCCAATGCCAACCAGGGTTGGGCTCAGCGACTGGTTGAAGGCCTGGACCTGATCAGGCGTGAGGAAGCGCGTATGACCTTTATCACCAAGGGTATCAAGCATAGCCTGGATGGCACTGTAGGCCATCTTCTGGTAGTTAATAGCTTTACGATCAACGTACTTCTGATCGACCAAGGTCCAGGCTTGCTGCACCAATTGAGCATATTTCTGTGACTGACTACTGGCGGGGAAGGAGCCGGAAGAGAAAAACTGGTGGCTAAACCAGCCGGCAATGAAAGCCAGAATGAGCAGCGCAGTCACAGTGACAGTACGACGGACAGCAGCACGGCAACCAGGAGGTGTAGACTGGTCAGATGAGGGGCCAGCAGAACCAGCAGAAGCAGAGACAGCAGATGGCGCTTGCGGATCAGAGCCGGAGTCGGGGACACTCTCAGTAGAAAAGGACCTCCAACTGCGCTGCTCATTGTCTTCATACCAGCGCGGGTCATAATAGTTGCTCACCAGATTCCTCCCAAGAATGCGTCTCTAGCTAGCTAGCAACCAATGACAGGTAAGAAACAGCAGGCAGAGGCAATCACAAGTACAGGCAAGTCAGTGCAGCCAAGCAGGCTTGGCAGCAGCCGAAGCGGACGGAAGGGTCAGCAGTCAGTCGCGCAGCCTGCCGCCCGAGAATAGGCCAGCTCCAGACAGAACCTAAGTAAGACAGGACGCGACCGGAGCCTGCACTGGCCAGGATGAGCCAGAGGGTCATCCGCCTGGTCCCAGGTAGAGGCGCACAACAGCAGCCGCCGTGTCCTTCCACAAAACCAGGCTGCCGGCGATCAGGAAACAGACTAGATCACCAGCAGACAGAGCATCTGCGGTGAAGCTACCAGGGCAATCCTTTTCGTATGGTAGTCGTCCTGGCACGAAAAGTCAACCGCTCATGCGGGTAGAGAAGAAAAAGGACGTAGTTGCTGGAAACTACGTCCTTTGGCAAGATGTATCAAGTCGTCTGTCTTTCTACAGGAGAAGAGCATCCGCTCCTGCAAACACAGGAGGGAGGCAGAAAGCGACGGTTGAGACAGGGCTCCAGCTCTCCAACAACGACCAGTGGGGAGAGACCCCAACAGCGGCTGTACTTGCCGATTTCAGCCAGAGTAGCTTAGCTGTCAGAAGCTGCTGCTGACAGCCGGGGCCTCCCTCCTGACAGAGGTCTGAGGAAGCCCCGGCGCTGTATGCCCTCTCTTGATCTCCCTGCACCCTTAGTACAGAGAAAGCTCAGGAGGGAATGTGACAGAGAAAGACCATCTTTCGCTACTTCTGCTGAGTATCAGTGGCTTCCCCCACCTCTTGGCTCCCAGCGGCAGGAGCGGATGGGGAGGTTGGTGCCTGACTGCCAGCCATGGCGGCAGCCGTTGCCACCTGGCGTTTACCGGTGGGGGCAGGTGCCTGTTTCTTGGGCGGTTCCCACCCCGGCGCGCGCGAGATAATCATCGACATCACCCGGCCCTCCATGACGGGCGGGCGCTCGATGACCGCCGTTCCCTTGAGGGTCTCGGCGATGCTATCCAGCAGCCTACGGCCAATCTCTGGGTGGCGCAAGTCCGGTCCGCGGAACTGGACGCTGACTCGCACCTTATCGCCATCAGCTAAGAACTCCTGGATCTTGCGTGTTTTCACACCGACATCATGTTCATCAGTACGAGGGCGCAAACGAATCTCCTTCAGCGTAATCGTCTTCTGGTGCTTGCGCGCCTCGCTCTCTTTCTTGGCCTGCTCGTACTTGTACCTTCCATAGTCCATCAACTTGCAGACCGGTGGTACAGCGTTGGGCTGCACTTCGACTAAATCCAGATCCCTCTCACGGGCAATTTCAAGAGCGCGGGGCGTCGGCATCACACCGATCATTTCGCCATTCTCATCGATGAGGCGTACTTCTCGTGCCCGAATGCGCTCATTAACCCGTGTTTCGCGCGTCCGGTCATTCCCCCGAGGATCTCTGTTAATAGGCCAAACCTCCCTTTTCCTTTCCTGACTTGTGATGACCTGCTTACCTGTTAACTCTAGGGCGAGTGTCTATCCCGTGGATAGACGGATAAAGTGTAGCATAAGGGATGAGGGAAGTCAATTGATTTTGCGCGCGCTCGAGTAACCCAGGGTTCTTCTGAGCTACCCTTGCCCTCCTTCTCAGGCCGCCTCTCACCTGGTGTCTGTTCTCTGGCAGCAGCAAGCCCGCCTCTGTGGCCGCTCGGTCCTGTTCTTCGTGTCATATCTGCCTGCTTGGCCTGTTGACAGGCCAGTATGTCGCCACAGAGTGGCCCTATCTTATGTTATACTTATTGAGGTAATGCGTTTGTTGGCCCTATCCTCTAAGCTTTCACCTGACGCGGAAGATCGCTGGCTGCGTCCTTCTATGCGCATTGTCTGTGCTTCAGATGCTGCTTCCGCGCCGCGTATCTGGGTTCGCGGTGCCGGAAACTTGAAGGAGGACCACTACGAGCGGTTGCCTGGCCACCGCCTCCATCTCCCTTGCCCCCCACGCTGGCACCTTCATCGCCGGCGTGTAGGAGAAGCCGGCTGGCGCAGCAGGCCTGTCTACCGGCCCTCCAGGTGGCTGGCAGGTCCCTGTATCCCTACTCAGCTTTCCAGTTCCCGCTTGCTCGTTCAGGTCTGTGAGCACGTCCTGGGCGCGGCGCTTGCTCTCTGAGGTCGCTACCAGGAGTGCTGGCTCTGAGGGTTCTCTGTGCATGTGATGCACAACCCGACAGCAGAGGCATGCCCATGCGAACGCTCTATACTGGCCATGTCACTATTGGCCGACGCACCGTCCACTCATTCACTTACGCGGAAACGCTCTACGAGGCAGAAGAACAATTAGCAGATACTCTCCAGCGCTATATCAGAGACCGCTATCGGCTGGCGGCCTCGCTCGTGCTTCCACGTATCAGCGTGGTCTCACGTCCTCATGGTTGGAGCCTGCCAGGCGGGCCATTCCTTCCTGGCACGAGCCGTCAGTATTCTCAGCGCTATGCAGCCCAGCAGCGCTCTGAAGACCTTCCCGAAGGTCTTGTCTACGAGAGTGAGGCCGCCAACGCTCCTTAAGGATACTAAAGGGCGGGAGCTGCTCAGCCTATCAGTCGGGATCTACCGGCAGCGCCGAGCAGCTCCCGCCGCGCCATCAGTGCTCACCGTACGCCAGAGCGCCCCTTTTCCTTCCAGAGAGGCACGGCGAGCGCCGTCACGGTCGGTAGCGCACTCAGGCACCGGCAGGAGTTTCACGCAGCAAGCGCGTGAGGCGACCGACGATATCGTAGCGTCGGTAAGAGGGAAGCAAATAGACACCCTGGACGAGGTCACGCGCCTCCATCAGCAACTCCTGCGCAAGGCGCAAGCCCTCCTCCGTCCCCTGGTCGCCTGCGGCGCGCATGCGCTCGCGCACCCGCTCAGGAATGGTGACGCCGGCGACCTCATTGTGAAGGAATTCGGCGTGGCGCCAGCTATGCAGGGGAATGCAGCCGAGAATAATGGGGACCGGTGGCTTGCCAACGCGCTTAAGGAAGCGCTCCAAAGGAGCCAGCTCATAGATGGGCTGGGTCATGATAAAGTGCGCCCCGGCCTCCAACTTGCGATAGTACTTCTCAATCTCACGCTCGGCCTCCTCCTCGCTCATATTGAGATTGAGCGCCGCCCCAATGTGGAAAGAGGCTTTGGCGCCGATCGAGCCGCCGGCGGCATCATGTCCCTCGTTCATACCACGCAGGATACGGATCAGTCCAACCGAATCGACATCCCAAACGCCCGTCGTATTGGGATAGTCGCCCACGCGTAGCGGATCGCCCGTCAACGCCAGAATATTGCGCAGTCCCAGAGCATGAGCACCGAGCAACTCGGCCTGCAGCGCCATCAAATTGCGATCGCGCGTTGTAAAGTGAATGATTGTCTCTATGCCTAGGTGATCCTGGATGAGGCGCGCCAGGGCGATGCAGCTCATGCGCACGCGGGCCAGAGGGCTATCAGCAATGTTGATGCAGTCCACGCCATCGCGCTGGAGCTGAGCAGCCCCTGCCAAAATCTTGGAAGGATTGAGGCCCATCGGCGGGTCTAATTCGACACTGATGACGAATTCGCCAGCCTCTAACTTCTGCTGCAGACGGGTCTTACTTCCCTCTTGGGGCAAAATGACCTCTTCTTCAGGCAGTGTACCGATGGGAGGACGACGCTCGCTGCGCACCTGAATCAACGACGGGGCCGACCGGCTCCTTTCCGCTCCCTGGGTAGGCGCAGGCGTGCCGTTCTGCTGGCCGGCACCTTCCGGCAGGCTCGCGCCTCCACCACCGCGCCCATAGTGGGTATCAAGCGCCCTACGCATAGCCTCGATATGGCGCGGTGTAGTTCCACAGCAGCCTCCAATGAGCCGTACCCCAGCCTGAGCGAAGCGCAGAGCGTAGTCAGCAAAGTAGTCAGGCGTCGAGACATAAAAGAAGCGATTGCCGATGCGGGTCGGCAAGCCAGCATTAGGCTGAGCCGAAAAAAGCGGAGGTCGCCTCCCTTGCAGCTCAGCGCTCTGGATCTCCCCCGCCAGGGCAGCAATCATCTCCTGCAAGGCCTCCAGTGTCATTGCCGGCCCAACGCAGCAATTGGCCCCCATGACATCTACTCCCAGCTCATAGAGTTCTCGCGCGACACTGGCCGCCGACTGACCGGAGAGCGTGCGCCCATCTTCATAGAAGCTGACTTGTGCCACGATCGGCAATCCACCGACCTCCTGAGCTGCCAGAATGGCCTGCCGCAGCTCGGCCAGACTGGTAAAGGTCTCCAAAATCAGCAGCTCGGCCCCCCCCTCCTGGAGGGCCTCGATCTGCTCGCGAAAAGCGGCCCGCACTTCGCTGAGCCTCCCTGTCTCAGGAGCCTGGAGTGGCTGGCCGCTTGGTCCAACCGCGCCAGCGATAAAGACGGGCAAGCCGACGATCTCGCGAGCCTCGATCGCCCGGCGCACCCCCTGAAAGTTGATTTCGCGGACGCGATCCTCCAGATTGTAGGCAGCCAGACGCAGGCGATTGGCACCAAAGGTATTGGTCTCAATGATCTGGGCTCCGGCGCTGATGTATTCGCGATGGATGCCCTGAATCAGCTCCGGGCGCGTCACATTGAGCAAGTCAAAACATTGCTCGTAGGGCACGCCCCGCGCGTAGAGCAGGGTGCCCATTGCTCCGTCACACAGCAACGGGCCCTGTCGCAATCGCTCCAACAATACATGTTCCATAATAACAGACCACTCCACCGGCGATACTGGCAATTGAGTTCACTACGTTGTCCTTTTATTGTACTCCCTCTCTGGCCCCTTCTTCTAGAGTGGAGACGCCTCCCAAGGGCAGGCTGGCCGCGAGATAGGCG